>NZ_FNTF01000002.1:0-342500 GCF_900105495.1 Pseudomonas frederiksbergensis
GGTTGCGCTCGTTACGGGACTTAACCCAACATCTCACGACACGAGCTGACGAACAGCCATGCAGCACCTGTCTCAATGTTCCCGAAGGCACCAATCCATCTCTGGAAAGTTCATTGGATGTCAAGGCCTGGTAAGGTTCTTCGCGTTGCTTCGAATTAAACCACATGCTCCACCGCTTGTGCGGGCCCCCGTCAATTCATTTGAGTTTTAACCTTGCGGCCGTACTCCCCAGGCGGTCAACTTAATGCGTTAGCTGCGCCACTAAGAGCTCAAGGCTCCCAACGGCTAGTTGACATCGTTTACGGGTGGACTACCAGGGTATCTAATCCTGTTTGCTCCCCACGCTTTCGCACCTCAGTGTCAGTATCAGTCCAGGTGGTCGCCTTCGCCACTGGTGTTCCTTCCTATATCTACGCATTTCACCGCTACACAGGAAATTCCACCACCCTCTACCATACTCTAGCTCGACAGTTTTGAATGCAGTTCCCAGGTTGAGCCGGGGATTTCACATCCAACTTAACGAACCACCTACGCGCGCTTTACGCCCAGTAATTCCGATTAACGCTTGCACCCTCTGTATTACCGCGGCTGCTGGCACAGAGGTTAGCCGGTGCTTATTTCTGTCGGTAACGTCAAAACACTTACGTATTAGGTAAATGCCCTTCCTCCCAACTTAAAGTGCTTTACAATCCGAAGACCTTCTTCACCACCGCGGCATGGCTGGATCAGGCTTTCGCCCATTGTCCAATATTCCCACTGCTGCCTCCCGTAGGAGTCTGGACCGTGTCTCAGTTCCAGTGTGACTGATCATCCTCTCAGACCAGTTACGGATCGTCGCCTTGGTGAGCCATTACCTCACCAACTAGCTAATCCGACCTAGGCTCATCTGATAGCGCAAGGCCGAAGGTCCCCTGCTTTCTCCCGTAGGACGTATGCGGTATTAGCGTCCGTTTCCGAGCGTTATCCCCCACTACCAGGCAGATTCCTAGGCATTACTCACCCGTCCGCCGCTCGCCACCAGGTACAAGTACCCGTGCTGCCGCTCGACTTGCATGTGTTAGGCCTGCCGCCAGCGTTCAATCTGAGCCATGATCAAACTCTTCAGTTCAAACATCTTTGGGTTTTTAAGAAACCCTAAACTTGGCTCAGCAATCGTTGGTTACATCTTTGATTTCTCGCGGAGTAACTTGTGATGCTGATAATCTTGTTGACTATCAGTCTGACTCCACAAGCACCCACACGAATTGCTTGATTCAGTTGTTAAAGAGCGGTTGGTTAAGATCTTTCGTCTCAACCGAGGCGCGCATTCTACAGCAGCCTCTGTTGCTGTCAAGCGGTTATTTTTCGAAGTTTTCAAAGTTTCCTTTGCAACTTCAACCACTTGCGCTTGCGATCTCTCGTTAGCGGGAGGCGAATTCTACAGCGTTACTCGCTGCTGTCACACCTCTTTTACACCGCTTTCGACCGAGAAGATCGAACCGTCAAAAGAGCCAAACACCTTGCTCTTTCAACTCCTTCTGGGCTTCGATGACCTGAAGCAACTCGCTGTCGAAAACTGCATAACTCATTGTTTACCAAGGAGTTTTCCCGTTTCGACTGCGCCGGAAGTGGGGCGAATTATAGACTTCCAGGATCTGCCGTCAACCTTTAATTACGCCTTTCGTGCCGAAGGTGTCTTTTTGGCTTTTAATCGTGGAATTCGGCGGGCTACAGGGGGGACTCGCAACACTAATAGCAATGCACCTATAGAGGCGTAAACCGCCCACTCCTTAAGATCAGCGCGCCACGATCCACAACATATGCAGCAATCCAAGCCCGAGAACCACATAGGCAAGACGATGCAGTTTCTTCCAGCCAGAACCCAAACGCCGCTGACTATAACGATTCGAGGTCACCGCCAAAGCCAATAAACAAAAAACCAAGCGCCCCGACAATAATGTACGGCCGCTTGCGCAACTCGACACCCCAACTGCGACCAATCAAAGCGAGGATAAACGCCGTATACCCAATCAAATGCAAAACCACATAAGTGAAGCACCACAACCCCAGTTGGCGCCGGACAGCAACCCACCCCGCCAGCCGGTAAGCTTTTGCACAGGTGTCATGCTTAACGTAATTAGCAGCAGGACAAGCGTCCCCAGCCCCAACCGGTCAACCAGCACCTTGCCCGGATCAGGTCCCAGCACATCCTGCCAGGCCTGATACAACCAAAGCAGCGGCCAGACCGCAGCAGCTATAAAGACGCTAATGCGCCAAAACGGAAATCGCATCAGTAGTTCTTCCGCAAATCGAGCCCTGTATATAGAGAAGCAACTTCATCCGAGTAGCCATTGAACATCTGCGTGTCCCGCACATTAGGTTTGAACAGCCCGCTCGGCAGACGTCGCTCCCGAGCCTGAGTCCAGCGCGGATGATCGACTGCGGGATTCACATTCGCATAGAAGCCGTACTCATCCGCGGCAATGCTTTGCCAGGTGGTTTTCGGTTGATCGCTGACCAGACTGATCCGCACGATGGATTTGATGCTCTTGAAGCCGTATTTCCACGGCACTACCAAACGCAGAGGTGCGCCGTTCTGATTAGGCAACTCCCGTCCATACATACCTACAGCGAGAATCGCCAACGGATTCATCGCCTCATCCAGACGCAGGCCTTCAACATATGGCCAATCGATCAAGGCAAAACCGGAACGTTGCCCGGGCATGCTCTTGGGATCTTCCAGGGTTTCGAAGCGAATGAATTTCGCTTTGGACGTCGCTCAACTTCCTTGAGCAAGGCCGAGATGGGAAATCCGATCCATGGAATGACCATCGACCAAGCCTCTACACAGCGAAGACGATAAATACGCTCCTCCAACTGATAAGGCTTCATGAAGTCTTCCAGTGCGTACCGTCCTGGCTTACCCACCTCTCCATCTATTACCACACTCCAAGGCTCGGTTTTCAGCGCGCCGGCATTGGCGGCGGGATCACCTTTATCGGTGCCGAACTCATAGAAGTTGTTGTAATGGGTCGCGTCCTTGAAGGTGTGATCGCCTCATCCTTGACGTTAACCGCGCCCCATCTGGTAGAAGGCAGTTTTTCGGCAAACCAGGCAGGCGCCTTGCCAGGCTCGACATCCGCATAACGCGCAGCATCGGCGGCACTGACCCAACGCGGCAAGCCGCTGACAGCCAAACCGGCGACAGCAGCACCGAGTACATTGCGACGAGATAGATAGAAGGATTCAGGCGTGACGTCCGACTCATGGCAGTCAGACGCTTTGGGGACTTTGATCAGCATGGCAACTCCGCAGCATTGGAGAACATATGCACCAACAGACTGCGGAGTATGAGGGAAATTACATCACTCGGCTTTTTTGTGCCGACGAAGACGCAACAAGTACTGCACCGGGCCGGAAGCCGCATAAGCGAGGAAAACCAGCAACAGAATGCGTGGAGGATCACTGAAGACCACGGCAAACACCAACACCACCGCGAGGATGGCCACGAAAGGCACACGCCCTTTCAAGTCCAGCTCCTTGAAGCTGTTGTACTTGATGTTACTGACCATCAGCATGCCGGCAGCCGCAACCATCAGCGCCACCAGGAAGGACATCTTCGAGCCCTGGATGCCGTAATCACTGAACGCCCAGACAATGCCTGCAACCACGCCAGCAGCAGCCGGACTGGCCAGACCAATGAAGTAGCGCTTGTCCGCAGTGCCGACCTGGGTATTGAAACGCGCCAGACGCAACGCCGCACCGGCTACATAAATGAAGGCGACCATCCAGCCGACCTTACCCATATCGCCCAAAGCCCAACCGAATGCCAACAATGCTGGCGCAACACCGAACGCGACCATGTCGGACAGCGAGTCGTATTCAGCACCGAAGGCGCTCTGGGTATTGGTCATACGGGCCACGCGACCATCGAGGCCGTCGAGCACCATTGCGACAAAAATCGCGATCGCAGCGAAAGCAAAATACTTGCTCGCACCAATCGAATCACCGGCACCCAAGGCGCTCTGGGCGCTCATCGAGTTGATGATGGAATAAAACCCTGCGAACAGATTCGCAGTGGTGAACAGATTCGGCAAAAGATAGATACCACGATGCCGGACTTTACGGCCTTCAGCGTCATGCCCTTCCTCGATGTGCTCATCGATGGGCAGCAGGCTTTCGGCGTCAGAAGCCTGGTTTGGCTCTTCGGGACGTTCGCTCATGGACATTACCTTGCAACGGGGTGGAAAGTTTGGACAGGTGTCTGGGACGACGGTTCGGCCGCAAACGATGCAGCTTTATACCAGAACCAGCCACCCAAACGAAAAAACGCGGCCTGGGCCGCGTTTTCCGTACAAGTGCGCGACTTAGTTTTTAGCTTTGTCGACGATCTTGTTGGCACCGATCCACGGCATCATGGAGCGCAGTTGCTCGCCGATGATTTCGATACCGTGAGCGGCGTTGTTACGACGCTTGGCGGTCATCGAAGGATAGCCGGTAGCGCCTTCGCTGATGAACATCTTGGCGTATTCGCCGTCCTGAATACGTTTCAGGGCGTTGCGCATGGCCTGACGGGATTCGGCGTTGATCACTTCCGGACCGGTCACGTACTCGCCGTACTCAGCATTGTTGGAGATCGAGTAGTTCATGTTGGCGATACCGCCTTCGTACATGAGGTCAACGATCAGCTTCAATTCGTGCAGGCATTCGAAGTAGGCCATTTCCGGCGCGTAGCCAGCTTCAACCAGGGTTTCGAAACCGGCTTTAACCAGTTCAACGGTACCACCACACAGAACGGCTTGTTCGCCGAACAGGTCGGTTTCGGTCTCGTCCTTGAAGGTGGTTTCGATGATGCCGGTACGACCGCCACCAACGCCAGCGGCGTAGGACAGTGCAACGTTTTTGGCGTTGCCGGAAGCATCCTGATAGATAGCGATCAGGTCAGGGATACCGCCGCCTTTGACGAACTCGGAACGCACAGTGTGGCCCGGAGCTTTCGGCGCGATCATGATCACGTCGAGGTCAGCGCGTGGAACAACCTGGTTGTAGTGGATTGCGAAGCCGTGGGAGAAGGCCAGGGTGGCGCCTTTCTTGATGTTCGGCTCGATTTCGTTCTTGTACAGAGCGGACTGGAACTCGTCCGGGGTCAGGATCATGACCAGGTCGGCAGCCGCAACAGCGGAAGCAACGTCGGTCACTTTCAGGCCGTGAGCTTCAGCTTTGGCAACAGTCGCCGAACCTTTACGCAGGCCAACAGTAACGTCAACGCCGGAGTCTTTCAGGTTGCACGCTTGAGCGTGGCCCTGGGAACCGTAACCGATGATGGCAACTTTCTTGCCCTGGATGATCGACAGGTCGCAGTCTTTTTCGTAATAAACTTTCATGAAATTCCCCTATATATCCAGGCCGTTCAGGCCATTCGCTAATTTGGTTTAGATGCTGAGTACTTTGTCGCCGCGGGCAATACCGGTTACGCCGCTGCGGACGGTCTCCAGAATCGAGGCGGTGCCAATGGACTGAATGAAGCTGTCGAGCTTGTCGCTGGTACCGGTCAATTGAACGGTATACACGCTAGCGCTGACGTCAACGATCTGCCCACGATAAATATCGGTAGTGCGTTTGATCTCGGCGCGCTGGGCACCGGTAGCCTTGACCTTGACCAGCATCAGCTCGCGCTCGATGTGAGCACTCTCCGACAGGTCGACCAGTTTGACCACTTCGATCAACTTGTTCAGGTTCTTGGTGATCTGCTCGATAACTTCATCATGGCCAACCGTGGTCAGCGTCAGACGCGACAGGGTCGGGTCTTCGGTAGGTGCCACGGTCAGGCTTTCGATGTTGTAGTTGCGCTGCGAGAACAGGCCGACTACACGAGACAGAGCGCCCGGTTCGTTTTCCAGAAGCAAGGAAATAATGTGCCGCATGATTATGTACGCTCCGTCTTGCTCAGCCACATATCGCGCATGGAGCCGTCTTTGATCTGCATCGGGTAGACGTGCTCGCTGGTGTCGACCGAAACATCAATGATCACCAGGCGATCTTTCATGGCGAACGCTTCCTCCATCTTCGACTTCAAATCTTTCGAGTCGGTGATGCGCATGCCGACATGGCCATAGGCCTCCGCCAGCTTGACGAAATCAGGCAGCGATTCCATGTAGGAATGCGAGTGACGGCTGCCATAGCTCATGTCTTGCCACTGGCGAACCATACCCAGAACACCGTTGTTCAGGATGACGATTTTTACCGGCAAACCATATTGCAGGCAGGTCGACAGTTCCTGAATGTTCATCTGGATGCTGCCCTCGCCCGTGACGCAGGCGACGTCGTCATCCGGGAAGCTCAACTTAATGCCCATGGCCGCCGGAAAACCGAAACCCATGGTGCCCAGGCCGCCGGAGTTGATCCAGCGGTTTGGCTTGTTGAACGTGTAGTACTGCGCCGCGAACATCTGGTGCTGGCCCACGTCGGAGGCAACAAAGGCATTGCCCTTGGTCACTTCACACAGGGTTTCGATCACGGTCTGCGGCTTGATGACGCTGCCGTCGCCCTTGTCGTAAGGGAACAGGCCACGATCACCGCGCCACTCATCCACTTGCTTCCACCAGCTGGCAACGGACTCCTTGTTCGGGGTCTCGCCGATTTCCTTGAGGATCGCGACCATCTCGGTCAGGACACTCTCGACCGGACCGACGATAGGCACGTCTGCCTTGATGGTCTTGGAGATCGAAGCCGGGTCGATGTCGATGTGAATGATCTTGGCATTCGGGCAGAACTTGGCCGGGCCGTTGATCACGCGGTCGTCGAAACGAGCACCGACGGCAAGGATCACGTCGGCATGGTGCATCGCCAGGTTAGCGGTGTAGCTGCCGTGCATGCCGAGCATGCCGATAAACTGACGGTCGGTGCCAGGGTAGGCACCCAGCCCCATCAGGGTATTGGTCACTGGCAGGTTGAGCATCTTCGCCAACTCGGTCAGCGGCGCGGAGCCACCACCGAGAATCACGCCGCCGCCTGCATACATCACAGGACGCTTGGCCGCCAGGAGCATTTCTGCCGCCTTGCGGATTTGCCCGGAGTGACCGCGAACGGCCGGGCTGTAGGAACGCAGCTTGGCTTTTTTCGGGAAGATGTATTCGAACTTCTCGGCCGGGTTGGTCATGTCTTTCGGGATATCGACAACGACAGGACCAGGACGACCGGATTGCGCGAGGTAGAACGCTTTCTTCATGACTTCCGGGATTTCCGACGCGTGCTTGATCATGAAGCTGTGCTTCACGATCGGCCGGGAGATACCGATCATGTCGGTTTCCTGGAACGCATCAGTGCCCACCATGGTGCTAGGCACCTGGCCGGAAATGACCACCATCGGAATGGAGTCCATGTAGGCCGTGGCAATACCGGTAATGGCGTTGGTTGCGCCCGGGCCGGAGGTTACCAGTACCACACCGGCTTTACCGGTGGCACGGGCATAGCCGTCAGCCATATGGGTCGCAGCCTGTTCGTGACGAACCAGGATGTGGGTCACTTCCGGTTCTTTGAACAGCGCATCGTAAACATGAAGAAGAGCACCACCCGGGTACCCGTAGATATATTTGACGCCTTCGTCACGCAAAAAGCGGACGAGCATCTCACCGCCAGATAAAAGCTCCACGTTGTTCACCTCTAAAACGCCAGAATACCGTCCACACAAAAGGGGACGGGTCTTAATAGGTTTACTTCTCAGCAGAGCATGAGCGACGGTGGTCGCCGACTACGTCAGCACTGACTGAGCAAGTATTGGGATCGTCCCAAGTGTTGCGGGCCTTTCCCACCCAGCGCGAGGTAACGCGTTGCGGGTGTAACAGGTCGGCGCGGATGTGCGCCTCATGATCTGCTGAGCGGGCCTGCTTCTGGCAGTCCCTCTACAGCGGACTTTGGATTCTTCTGTTTCGTCCTCTCCAAGTCAAGTCGTCTATGTGCTTTATTGAACTAAGCACATGAGAAAGCAAGAAAAAACCGCTAAACAGCAACTGTGTTAGCTTCAATTGCGCAACCCAATACAAGGAAATGGCATGCGAACGTTTTTCCTGACCGTCAGCCTGCTGATTGGCATCAGCCCTCTGGGCATGGCCGCTCAGATCTATAAATGGGTCGACGCCCAGGGCGTTACCCACTTCGACGCCCAGCCGCCCCCAGGCCGGGAAGCCACCACCGTGGTCACGCCCTCCTCGCCTGCCAGCAACCAGCCCCCGCCGCCACGCAGCAGCGCTATTGGTGATCAACAGGCCATCGACAAAGAAGTGAAAAAGCAGGTCGCCGAGCAGCAGGCCCAGCTAGAGGCATTCTGCGAACAGGCGCGGACGAACCTGGCTCAACTGCAGAACAATCCGCGGATACGGGAAGATGTTGAAGGCGAGATGCGCCGCCTGACCGACCAGCAGCGGCAGGATCGCATCAGCGAAGCACAGAAGCAGATTGCGGAAAACTGCCAATAGACACCTGTAGGAGCCGAGCTTGCTCGCGATGAGGGCGAAACATTCAACAGATCTGCTGACTGTTGCACCGCTATCGCGAGCAAGCTCGGCTCCTACAAAGGGGCGGGATTAGCGAGAGGCGGTGATCAACAGGTCGAACTCTTTGAGCAAGACCTGAAGCTGCCGATCCCTGCCTTGGACATTACGCGCGGCGAAAACCATTTCGGCCATCTCCTGAATTCCCGAAGCGTTGGGCAAGGGCAGATCCTGCTCGAGGATCATCTTCATCCGCGGCAGGAAGATCCATTGCAGCCACTGCTCGAAATCCAGCGTATCGACCGAGAACGGTTCGACACTGGAAAGCGCTTCGGCGGAGGGCGAGACCTCGTCCCACCAACCCTGGACCCGCAGCTCGCGCTCGATCAGCAGCAACTGTTCGGCAATCTTCGGAAAGCGCGCATCCATCACAGCGAAACCTTGGCCTTCTGACGGGCCAATGCTGCGCCAGCAGAATCACCCTGTTTCTCACGCGCCTGAGCGATCAATTCCCACAGGCTGGCCTGAAGTGCCGGACGACCATTGGCGAAGGTCAGGCCACGACGAGCGAACTGCTCGGCTTGTGCCGCATCGCCTTGAGCCATACGCACTTGAGCCAGACGATAAAGCACTTGCGGCTCCCGCGGCGCAACACGCTGGGCGCGCTCGAGGCTGGAAGAAGCACCGTTGAGATCACCGCTCGCCTGTTGCTGCTGAGCGGTAGTCAGCAATGCCAGAACCGGACCGTCCAGTTGTTCGTCGGCAGATAAGCCACCGGAGCTTGCCGAAGGAATCCCACTCGGCGTCGACGGCATGCTGTAGCTGCCCTGATTGATCGGTGCCGACTGGACCGGCGAGGTATCGATCGGCCCCGGGGTAATCGGGCCTGGCGTGATCGGCGCGGTGCTGATCGGTGCCGACGTCACTGCACCGCCACCTGGCACCATCACGACGACGCCGGTATCACCTTGTGGAATCGCCTGAGTCTGGGCTTGCACAGGACGTTTAGTCGTCGTCTGACGGAAACCGCCATTCGCCGATACCCGCTCACTGTTAGAAACGGCGCTTCCGGAATCCACAACCGGAATCGACCCGCGTTGTACGGAGGAGCAACCGCTGAGCAAAGCCACGGCGGTAACCGCTGGAATCAACCACTTGTTCACTTGAAACCCTCTTTGCTTAATTCATCCAGCCCTTGACCCAATCCATCACCGTTTCGCCGGAAACAGGGCTTTCGCCACCGCAAGCGGCACCGGGAGGCGGTTCGCTGCCGCGAATATACGGCATCTGCACCGCGCCTGGGCAGTTGGCATCAGAGCCTTGTCCGGTACGCGAATCGACCCAGGCCTGAACAATGTTGTCTGGCTGCGGCATGTCCAGCGGCAACGGATCGGCCTTGCGCATGAAACTGGTCCAGACCTGCAACGCACCGGTGGCGCCGGTGAACGGTGTCTTGCCGTTGTCATCGCGACCCAGCCAGACCACTGCCAGCAGGTCCTGACTGAAACCGGCAAACCAGCTGTCCCGCGAATCGTTACTGGTACCGGTCTTGCCGGCCAACGTCAGGGTTTTCGGCAGCACGTTGTAAACCGAACTGCCGGTACCTTCACGCATGACCCGCTGCATGGCGCTCTGGACCAGGTAAATGGAGGCCGGATCGAAACGCTGCTGAATCTGGAACGGATAACGCTTGAGCGGTTCGCCTTCTGCAGTCAATACGCTGCGAATCCCGCGCATCGGCGTGTTGAAGCCACCATTGGCCAGCGTCTGGTACATCGTCGCGACTTCGATCGGGGTCAGACCGCCAGCGCCCAGCAACATCGACGGGAACGCCGGGAATTCGCGACTCACACCGAGACGCGCCAGGGTCTTCAGGACATTCGGTACGCCCACCGCCAACCCGAGACGCGCGGTCGACAGGTTGTAGGAATGCGCCAGGCCCTGATACAGAAACACAGTGCCATGGGATCGGCGATCGTAGTTCTGCGGTTTCCAGACTTGACCGTCCGCGCCTTTGACCGAGAAGGAATCGTCCGACAGCCAACTGGTCAATGTGTACTGGCTCGGTTTCTCAAGGGCTGTCAGATAAACCGCCGGCTTGATCAAAGAGCCGATCGGTCGTACAGCATCCAGCGCACGGTTGAAACCGGCAAAACCCGCCTGACGACTGCCGATCATGGCCTGGACTTCACCTGTTTCCGGGTTGGTCACGACCATGGCCGCTTCAACCTCATCGGAACCCTTGCGCCCGGAGAGCCGCTTGAAGGTGTCGTTGACCGACGCCTCGGCTTTCATCTGCAGGATCGGGTCGAAACTGGTGAAGATCCGTAGACCTTCCTCGGTCAAGTCTTCGTCGCGATAGTCTTCACGCAGCTGACGCTTGACCAGGTCGAGGAAGCCAGGGAATGAGCTATCCGCCAGGCTGCCGCGCTTGGTCACGCCCAACGGCATCTTCTTCGCCGCTTCGACTTGCTCGGCAGTGGCGACGCCCTGCTCCTGCAATACGTCGAGTACCAGGTTGCGCCGCTCAAGGGCCCGCTCCGGATAACGACGAGGGTTGTAGGAAGACGGCCCTTTGACCATGCCCACCAGCAACGCCACTTGATGCAGCTTCAGTTCGGCCAACGGCTGGCTGAAGAAAAACTGGCTCGCCAGGCCAAAACCGTGCACCGCACGCTGACCGTCCTGACCGATGAACACTTCGTTGAGGTAAGCCTCAAGGATTTCCGGCTTGTCGTAATGCAGCTCAAGCAGCAGCGCCATCATGGCTTCGGTGAGCTTGCGGCTCAGGCTGCGTTCGTTGGTCAGGTAGAAGTTTTTGACCAACTGTTGAGTCAGCGTACTGCCGCCCTGACGCATGCGGCCGGAAGAACCGTTGACCCAGATCGCCCGCGCGATCGACTTCGGCGAAACGCCAAAGTGGTGATAGAAGTCGCGGTCTTCAACAGCCACCAGGGTTTCGAGCAAGTACGGCGGCACCTGATCGATCTTGATCAGGATCCGGTCTTCGAGGTTTTTCGGGTACAGGCCACCGATCAGCAGTGGCTCGAGGCGCACGACCGAAAGCTTCGAACCGTTGGTCGCCGACAGTTCGGCCACGTAATCACCGGAGAAACGCACCCGTACCGGTTGCGCTTGCTCCATGCCTTCATAGAACTGAAAACCACGGGTATTCAAATTGACGGTATTGCCGCTGACCGAGGCTGCGCCGGGGCCGTTGACCACGCTTTCCCGTCGATAACCCAAGGCATCGAGCTCAGTCAGAAAATCGTCCTTGCTGAGCTTTTGTCCGACGAACAGCTCCAGCGGGCGCGCGTACACCTTGGCCGGAATGGTCCAGCGCTTGCCGGAGAATTTCTCCTGGACAATCGCGTCGAGGTAAACCGCGAACCCGGCCAGCACCACAAGGCCGACCAGACTGAGTTTAAGGGCCCAGCCCAGCCAGGGGCGCAGGCCCTTGGAAGGTGGTTTTTTGGGGGTGCGGGGGGATCGAGTACGAGTCATGGCGGCGGATTATACGCACTTTATTCAGACTCAACAGGAGCCCTCCGAGGTTTGCGTCAGACGGACTTGCGGCCATAATGGCGACCGTGAATTTTCCCCAGACTTTGAAGGATCGCCTGTGAGCCAGTCCCTGATCGCCGCCCTGCAAAACCCGGCCCTCTACCCGCATCCCGTAGACGGGTTCCAGGTCATCGAAACCCATATTTCCTGGGTCATCCTCACCGGCCCGTTTGCTTATAAAGTGAAGAAGCCGGTGAATTTCGGCTTTCTCGACTTCACCAACCTCGACGCTCGCAAGCATTTTTGCGCGGAAGAGCTGCGTCTTAACCAGCGCCTGACCAACGATTTGTACCTCGAAGTATTGCCAATCACCGGCAGCGCCGAAGCCCCACAACTGGGCGGCGAGGGTCCGGTCGTCGATTACGCACTGAAAATGCGTCAATTCCCACAGAGCGGGTTACTCAGCACCCTACAAGCCAATGGTGAATTGACCACGGCGCACATCGACGAGATGGCCGTACAGATCGCCCAATTCCACCTCAACGCACCGAAAGTGCCTGCCGAACACGAAGCCGGTACGCCGGACAGCGTGATGGCACCTGTACGCCAGAACTTCGAACAGATCCGCCCGTTCCTCAGCGACAAGGCCGATCTGCTGCAACTGGATGCGCTGCAAGCCTGGGCCGAAAGCAGCTTCGAACGCCTCAAGCCACTGTTCGCCCAGCGCAAGGCCGACGGTTTCATCCGCGAATGCCACGGTGACATCCACCTGGGCAACGCCACCGTGATCGACGGCAAGGTCGTGATCTTCGACTGCATCGAGTTCAACGAACCGTTCCGCTTTACCGACGTTTATGCCGACACCGGCTTCCTGGCGATGGATCTGGAAGACCGCGGCCTGAAGAGCCTGGCGCGTCGCTTCATCAGCCAATACCTGGAATTGACCGGCGATTACCAGGGCCTTGAGTTGCTGAACTTCTATAAAGCCTATCGCTCACTGGTTCGCGCCAAGGTCAGCCTGTTCAGCATGCCGGCTGAAGCCGCCCCGGTGCAGCGAGCCACCACCCTGCGCCAGTACCGCAATTACGCCAACCTGGCGGAAAGCTACAGCACCATTCCTTCGCGCTTCATGGCCATCACCCACGGTGTTTCTGCCGTCGGCAAAAGCCACGTGGCCATGCGCCTGGTGGAAGCGTTGGGCGCCATTCGCCTGCGTTCCGATGTAGAGCGCAAACGTCTGTTCGGCGAGCAAACCGTGGCAAACGACCCTCAGGCCGGCATCTATAGCGCCGACGCAACTGCCGCCACTTATACCCGACTGCATGAAATCGCCTCGGTGATCCTGCGGGCAGGCTTCCCCGTGGTAATCGATGCGACATACCTAAAACGCGACCAACGTGACGGCGCAGCAAAAATCGCCGAAGCCACCGGCGCGCCCTTCCTGATCCTCGATTGCAATGCGCCGCAAGCGGTGATCGAGAGCTGGCTGGCCCTGCGTCAGGCAGACAAAAAGGATCCATCCGACGCCACCCTGGCGGTTATCGAAGCCCAACAGGCCACTCGTGAGGCTCTGACGCCAGAAGAGATTCTCTGCAGTAAACGCGTTCAGACCAATGAAAGCGGAACCCTGGACACAGTCGTTGCACAGATTCGCCAGCGCCTGCCGGGCCTGTAAGAAACTATTTCAGCCGTGAAGCCTTCGCCGGCTTCACGGCTGCCAAATAGTGGCACTATACTGGCGTCATAAAACCAACAGGTGATCTGACATGAGCCAGCCGAAACTTCTCGATACCCCGCTTTATGCTTTGCTGCACAAAGACGACATCACTGGCTTCAACAACGAGCGCCCGAAAGAAGGACCTGTCGACATGGTCGGTGGCGATTTCCGGGGGCTGGACCTGCGTGAACTGAACGCCGACGGCATCGACTTTACCGATGCCTATTTCCGTTCCGCCGACTTGCGCGGCATCGACTTTCGCAACGCTTCCCTGGAAGGCGCGAGCCTGGCTCACGCACAGATCTCCGGCGCCTACTTCCCGCCAGAACTGAGTGCTGACGAGATCCTGATGTCGATGAATTTCGGTACACGCCTGCGTTATCGCACCCGCTAAAAGCGACTTTTAACTGACCCGTTCGGCGCCCCCGCAACGCGCTGAACGCTGGGCATGTTTTGCCCGAAACCCTGATTCCACCGCCCTCTCTTCCTACCGCGCTCGCGGACTTTCACGCAGCTTCAAGACTTCGCTTCTTAGAAGCTTTTGCGTCGAAACCGACCAAACAATCACGCTTTTCCTACTGATGGCTACACTCCTGAGAAGCTCGCCCACGCACCGTTCGGCCGTCGCAAGGAGGCTTGATGAATGATGAACTGCAGCACCTGAAGAATCTTGGCAAGACGTCGGCGCAGTGGCTACATGCCGTGGGCATTCACAGCGCCTCGGACTTGCGTCGCCTGGGGGCGGTGGATGCTTATCGGGCCGTGCGCACGCGCGGGTTTCGGGCATCCAAGGTGTTGTTGTATGCCATCGAAGGTGCCCTGATGGATGTGCACTGGAATGACATTCCCGCCGAGCGCAAGGACGCCCTGAACAAACAGCTGGAAGCTATTTCGTCACGTCACAAGAACTGAACGGACGCAGCTGCCATGTACCTACTTGGGGAACAACCGGCTTACGCCGACGCGCTGATCAACCGACTGCAACATATTCCTGTCCGGCTGCTGGAAGGTTTGATGCCTTGCGGGCCAAGCCTGGAATTTGCGGCCGTCGATGATCTGGGCGTCCTGTTACCCGGCAATCAACTTTTTATGCTGGAAAATGGCCTGCTGCATGGATCCATCGATGATCGGGCATTGTTCTATCTGCACGAGGGCGATTTGATCGGCTTGCGTCAGGGCACCGAGCTGCCGCGTTGCCGCTTCCGCAGCGATAGCCCTTTGGCACTGATGCCGTACCTGCGATCCGAGTTTTTTCAACATATCTATGCCGACCTGGAGCGTTCGGAGTTGTTTCTTCAATACATGACCGGTCAGGCCGTTCTGCTGTCCGACGCTGTCGTCCGCCTGAAAAAGCCCGAGTTTCGAAGCACCAATGGTTTTCAGCGCGTGGCCAGTGGCGAAGTATTGATCCGTCAGGGCGATGAACCGGATCAGGTGTTCGTCCTCATTGATGGCCACGCCGAAGCCTTTGTCGACGGGCACAAAGTCGGCGATATACCCAAGGACGAGATTTTTGGCGCGATGGCGGTGTTCACTGGCGAGAAGCGTAACGCCAGCGTGATCACCAGCGAAGCCAGCACTGTCATGCTGATCCCCAAAGACCAGTTTCTCAGCCTGACCCAAAGCAATCCGAAGATCGCCCACAGCCTGATCGAGAGCATGGCCCGACGTATCGACCTGCTGAACGAGCAGATCATTCAGCTGAGTTCACTAACCCCGCAGGCTGAAACCCAATGATTACGGAGGTTTCCAGCAAACAGTCAGCGCATTTCAAAGCATTCAGAAATCAGCTGTTGACATGGTAATGAGAATCGCTATGATTACCACATCCGGTCGCGAGACTGGTCGATATTTGAAAAGCCCTTGGTTCGGACTCTCAGATATCTCCTCATCAGGCTAATCACGGTTATTTGACCCGGCTCTTGCCGGGTCTTTTTTTGCCTGGAGAAAAGGTGTTCGATCACTTGCCAAATTGCTTACGCATTTGCGCACAGTAATCCTGGGGTGGCATGGCAGGCGTGTACCAGACGTAATCCGCCATGGCCGGTGTGACCTCGCTCCCCTGCTCCGCCAGCATCAACACCGCAGGCGCCTGGGGCTCCCCCAGATCAAGAACATGAACCGGCACGCCGACATCCTTGCGTGCATGGTAAGCGCCGGCAAACAGCAGTGAAGGCGTGGCCGCTGCCAACAGGCGTTCAGCCATCCGTCGGTCACGTTGCTGCTGGACCGCCAGCATCGGCGGCATCTGCGATGTCGGCAGCAGGCCACAGTGGGAGTCGCTGACTTCCTTGAGCAACGCTTCCTTGACTGAAGCGGCGTTGGAGCGCGAACCGCTCAATGTCACAGGGTTGGCGTAAACGGCACGGACTTCGGACGTGTCCAGATTGGCTGCCAGCAGCGGGTATGGCTGGGACAGCGCGAAGCGAACGATCGGCCCGTACAGATTCCACTCCCACCCCGCCTGCCAGGCCAAGGCACCGGGCAAATCCGCTGGCGGTGTCGAGGCATGACGAACGTCATCGACACGCGGCTGTTGATCCGGCGTGAGCATTTCCAGCAGCAGACTGCCTTGAGCTCGCCGCTCACCCAGCGACTGCAGTAACCACAGCTGCAATTCATGGTGATCGCGATTGTCATGTTGTTCGCCCACGATCAGCCTCGAGGGCATCTCCAACCGCTCAACCAGTTCCTCTGCTGTGAGGGTCTGACCGCTGCGCAAGTCCCGGATCTCGCCGACAACCGGTGGCGCAGTCGAAACATGCTGACAGGCACTCAACAACAGCAAGGCCAGCATCAAAATCCCACGCATGTTTTCACTCCATTAAAAAACTCAGCGGGCGATGATCAGCGGATGCCCACGCTCCGGGTGCTGCTGCACCAGCACTTCCAGCCCGAACACGGCCTTGAGTGGCTCCGGGCGCAACACCTGCGCCGGTGTATCGAGCGCTACCGGGCGCCCGCCTTCGAGCAGTAACAGGCGATCACAATAACGCGCTGCCAGGTTCAGATCATGCAGGATCACCAGTACCGCCGCGCCTCTGTTGGCGAACTCGCGCACGGCTTGCAACGTGGTGTGCTGATGAAGCGGGTCGAGCATCGACGTTGGCTCATCGAGCAACAACGTTTGGCCTGCTTCGCCCGGCCATAGCTGCGCCAGAACCCGCGCCAGATGCACCCGCTGACGCTCGCCACCGGACAAGGCCAGATAGCTGCGGCCACTCAGATGCCCGGCATCGGCAGCGTGCAATGCGGCGGCGACGATCTCGGCATCGCGGGCCCGACCGCTTTGATGGGGCAAGCGGCCCATGCCGACCACCTCTTCTACACGAAAGGCGAAGTCCAGGGTCGACACCTGCGGCAATACCGCCAAACGCTGCGCTCGCGACGTCCCCGTCCAATCGCTCAGTTCGCGCTCGTCGAGCCAGACGCTGCCCTGATGAGCCCGCAACTCACCGCACAAGGCGCCGAGCAAAGTGCTTTTGCCGGCGCCATTCGGCCCCAGCACGCCGAGAACTTCGCCCGGCTTGAGCTCAAGCGTGATGTCCGTCAGGACAACCTTTCGGCCGCGACGGATTTGCAGATTTTGCGTTCGCAACATCAGGCACGCCCCCTGACCAATAAATACAGAAAGAACGGCGCACCGATGAAAGCCGTGACGATCCCGATCGGCAATTCCGCCGGCGCCAGGGCCAGTCTCGCCACCAGATCGGCAAATAACAAAAGACTGGCACCGGCCAATACCGACGCTGGCAACAGCACACGATGATCCGGCCCGGCCAGCAGTCGCACCAGATGCGGTACCACCAGACCCACAAACCCGATCATCCCCGCCGCGGCCACCGCAGCACCGACACCCAACGCCGTGCAAAACACCAACTCGCGCTTGAGCCGTTCGACATCGATCCCCAGGTGACCCGCCTCCGACTCACCCAGCAACAACGCATTCAAGGCCTTGGCCCGGCGCGGTAGCCACAGCGCTACGCCGGCACTGATCAGCAGTAACGGCCAGAGTCGCGAATAGCTGGCGCCATTGAGGCTGCCCAGGTTCCAGAACGTCAGGGTGCGCAGCGTCGCGTCATCCGCCAGATAAGTGAACAGCCCCACGGCGGAACCGGCCAGCGCTGTCAACGCTATACCGGCCAGGAGCATGGTCGCGACATGGGTCTGCCCGTTGCGCCGGCCCAGGCGATACACCAATGCAGTCACGCCAAGTCCGCCGAGAAACGCGCACAGCGATAACAGATACGGCCCGAAGGATTCAGGCAGACCGCCGAACACAGAACCACCGACGATCGCGATGGCCGCGCCCAATGCCGCACCGCTGGAGACGCCGACCAGCCCCGGATCGGCCAAAGGATTACGAAACAACCCCTGCATCGCCACACCGGACAATGCCAACACCCCGCCCACGGCCAGGCCCAACAAGGTTCGCGGCAAGCGAATCTGCCCGAGGATCAGCTCAGCCTGTTCCAGCCCGTCGGGGGCGATCGGTACACCCACCAGCCGCAGGGCTGCGCGCAAGGTGTCGAACAACGGCAAGCTCACCGGCCCAAGCGCCAATGACAACCAGATAGCCAGCAAACACAGCAGAATCAGGCCAGTGAACAAAGCACGGGGTTTAACCAGGATGGTCATTGGCCGGCCGTGCCGGGGTAAAAGGCGTCAGACAGTTTTTTCATCGCATCGGGTAACCGCGGCCCCAAGCCCCCGACCAACAAGGTCGGATCAAGCTCCATGACTCGCCCGTCCTTGGCCGCGCGGGTCGAGGACAGGATCGGGTTCTCCTTGAACAACGCCGCACGGGCCGCATCACCGGTCAGTGCGCGATCGGCAAACACCAGCACCTCGGGATCCAGGCTGACCAGGGATTCGACAGAAAAGGGTTTATAGCCGCTATGCGTGGCTAGATTGTGCCCACCGGCCTGTTGCAGCAACCAATCGGCGGCGGTGTCCTTTCCGGCGATGAGCGGTTTGCCGCCCGCGTGACCAAGCAACAACAGCACGCCCGGCGATTTTTCTTTCACCTGTGCCTGAGTGACCCGGATCTTTTGCTGATCGAGTTGCTGTTGATAAGTCTGAAACACTTGTGAAGCCTGATCTTCAGCGCCGAGCAATTTGCCCAGACGCTGCAAATTGCCCTGCAACGTCGATAGATCCGGCTGGGCCGAAAACAGTTCGACCTGCACACCCGCGCTGCGAACCTGCGAAAGTACCGGTGGCGGCCCCGTTTCCTCGGTGCCGACCAGTAATTGCGGGCGTAAGCTCAAGATGCCCTCCGCCGACAATTGCCGCTGATACCCGATGCTTGGCAATGCCTTGAGCGATTCCGGGTACTGGCTGGTGGTGTCGACACCGACCAGGTTCGATTCACCGCCCAGCGCGCTGATCCATTCCGATAAAGCGCCCCCGGCACTGACCCAACGTTGTGGCAACTCGGCCGCTGCAACGTGATGGCTGACGAGGAGTCCGACACAGAGCGCAGCAACGCGGGTACTCAGGCGCATAAACAGCTTCCTTTAAGGGTTTTCCCGGGCATCGAGATGACAGGCCACGTATCCTTGGCGCCTGGCCTCTGCACCCGAAGGGCAAGGCGGCCATTTGATAATTGTTTGCATTTGAACGTCAAGCTCGGACATATCCAGTCACGAGCTGCCGGACTTGAGGATAGACATGAAGTTTCTTTGCGCAGGCGTTGAGCTGGCCGATGCCAGCAGTCGCGGTTTCGACATCGACGGCCAGAAGCTCTTTGCCGTGCGCCGTGGCGGCCAGGTTTACGTCTACATCAATCGCTGCCCGCACCGTGGCGTCGGACTGGAATGGAAACCCGACCAGTTTCTCGACCCCAGCAACAGCCTGATCCAGTGCGCGACCCACGGCGCACTTTTCCTGATCGAAGACGGGGAATGCGTCGCCGGCCCTTGCGCCGGGCAATCCCTGACCACCGTCGCCTGCCGCGAAGACGAGCAAGGAATCTGGGTCAGTCTTTAGCCGTTGAGCAACACCTCCAGACGCCGATCGACCACCATTTCTTCGTGGGTCAACCGCACGCCATAAGCCAACACTTCGACTCCGCATGCCACCGCCTCCAGCAAAGCTGCGGCGTAGGCCGAATCGATTTCTTGTGCCGGACGCACGGCGTCGATGCCGGTGAGATTGACGCAATAGAGCTGCACGGCACGGATTCCATCCCGAGCCAAATGCGCCAATTCGCGCAAATGCTTGGCCCCGCGCTGGGTCACCGCATCGGGAAATGCCGCTACCAGTGAGCCATCGAAGCCCAGGGTGACACTTTTGACTTCGACATACGCCGGCCCGCTCGGGTAATCGAGGCGGAAATCGATACGACTGCTTTCCTGACCGTAGGCCACTTCACGCTTCAGCTCAGTAAAGCCGTTGAGTTCGGTGATGACGCCGGCTCGCAATGCTTCTTCGATCAAGCCGTTGGCCCGCCCGGTGTTCACGCAAAACAAGCGCCCCTGCGGGGTTTCGCCGACTTCCCAGGTACCGGGTAACTTGCGCTTGGGGTCATTGGAACGGCTGAACCAGACCTGCCCGCCTTCGACCTGGCAATTGAGCATCGAGCCAGTGTTGGGGCAGTGAATGGTCAACAACTCGCCGCTAACGGTTTCGATATCGGCAAGAAAACGCTTGTAACGGCGAATCAAACGGCCTTCTTCGAGGGGAGGATGAAAACGCATCAGCCTTGCCAGCTCTTCAAGCCGCGCGCAATCCGCTCGACCGCTTCTTGTAGGCGCACAAGACTTTGGGTGTAGGCAAACCGCACATGATGGCCGGCCTGGTAACGCCCGAAGTCCAGACCCGGAGTAATCGCCACGTGTTCGGTTTCGAGGAAATGTCGGCAGAACGCGAAGGCATCGCCGCCGAACTTGCTGATATCGGCATACAAGTAGAACGCGCCTTCAGGCTCAACGGCGATCCCAAAGCCCAACTCTCGCAGGGCTGGCAGGAGGAAATCCCGACGACGGCCGAATTCGGCGCGACGCTCTTCCAGAATGCTGATCGTGGCCGGTTCGAAGCAGGCCAGAGCAGCGTGCTGAGCCATGCTTGGGGCGCTGATGTAAAGGTTCTGCGCGAGTTTCTCCAGCTCCCCGACCGCCGCTTCCGGCGCCACCAGCCAACCGAGGCGCCATCCGGTCATGCCGAAATATTTGGAAAAACTATTCAGGACGAAGGCACTGTCATCGACTTCCAGCACGCTGGCCGCATCGGTGCCGTAGGTCAGGCCGTGATAGATCTCGTCCACCACCAGATGCCCGTGACGCGCCTTGATTGCAGCAGACAGGCCTGCCAGCTCGTCGCGGGTCAGGATCGTCCCGGTCGGATTGGCTGGCGAAGCCACCAGGGCGCCAACGCTGTCGTGGTCCCAGTGGCGGGCAATCAGGTCCGGCGTCAGCTGATAGCGCACGTCCGGGCCTACCGGGACAAGCTGCGCCGCGCCTTCCACCAACCGCAGAAAGTGCCGGTTGCACGGGTATCCCGGGTCCGCCAGCAGCCAATGCTTGCCCGGATCCACCAACAAGGCGCTGGCCAACAGCAGCGCACCGGAACCGCCGGGCGTGATGAGGATTCGCTGCGGATCGATGTTCAAACCGTAACGTTGCTGATAAAAGCCGGAAATCGCCTCACGCAGCTCGGGAATGCCGCGCGCGGCGGTGTAACGGGTCTTCCCCGCCGTCAACGCGGCCTGACCGGCCTGAATGATCGGCTCGGCGGTGGTGAAGTCGGGTTCGCCGATCTCCAGGTGGATCACGTCGTGACCCGCGGCTTGCAGTTCATTGGCCCGCGCGAGCAGCGCCATGACATGGAAAGGTTCGATCGCGCGACTGCGGGCACTGTAGGACTGAGCCATTAGCCTTCCTTCAACGGGAAAAAAACCAATTCTACCCAAGCGCAGGAACGAGCGAGAACCTAAAGCGGTCAGACCGATATAACGCTGTTCTCAAACGACTCGAGCGTGTGTCTCAGGTTTGACTAAAATCAATAATTGATCAGGTCTCCAGCGCCACCAGACAAGGCTTTGCAATCATTTGCAAGCACTGCGGGCCACTACCTCGACATCCGGGAGTAGCGCGGTCCGATTTGATCTGGTAAGTTCGCCCGCTTGCAGCCGCAGGGCCGGCAGGTGTCGGTGATGGAGCAATCCTGCGCAATGGATTACAAGAGTAGAGGCGGTCCATTTCATGCCCACCCAAGCAAAGCAGCAAAACCAGTCGATCAGCGGTTTCGAACCCTACAAAGAAGTGAAGGGCGAGGAATACATGGGCAAGCCCATGCGCGCTCACTTCACCAAGATCCTGAATAAGTGGAAACAGGACTTGATGCAGGAAGTCGACCGTACGGTTGATCACATGAAAGACGAAGCGGCCAACTTCCCGGACCCGGCAGACCGTGCCAGCCAGGAAGAAGAATTCAGCCTCGAGCTGCGTGCCCGCGACCGCGAGCGCAAGTTGATCAAAAAGATCGACAAGACGCTGCAACTGATCGAAGACGAAGAATATGGCTGGTGCGAGTCCTGCGGCGTCGAAATCGGCGTCAAGCGACTGGAAGCCCGCCCTACCGCCGACATGTGCGTTGACTGCAAGACCCTGGCGGAAATCAAGGAAAAGCAAGTCGGCAAGTAATCTCGACTTGAACGAAAAACGGAGCGTACGAACGCTCCGTTTTTGTTTCTGACATTTGCCACGTCGAGCCCTCCTGTGGGAGCGAGCCTGCTCGCGATTGCGGTGTGTCAGTCAACGAATGTGTTGTATGTGAAACCGCTATCGCGAGCAGGCTCACTCCCACAGGGACTCGCGCACGACCAGAGATGTAACATTCGTCCATGACCGCCACGACCTCCACCCCCTACATCGGGCGCTTCGCCCCCACGCCCAGTGGCCATCTGCATTTCGGTTCGCTGGTCGCAGCGCTGGCCTCGTACCTCGACGCCCGCTCCGTGGGTGGCCGTTGGCTGATGCGCATGGAGGATCTCGATCCGCCACGGGAAGAGCCCGGCGCTCAAGCGGCGATTCTCAACGCCCTGGAAAGCTACGGGTTCGAGTGGGATGGCGAAATGGTCCGACAGAGTGACCGGCACGATGCCTACGCCGAAGTTCTCAATCGTCTGCTCAATCACGGCCTGGCGTACGCTTGTACTTGCTCGCGTAAACAATTGGAGCCGTATCACGGGATTTACCCGGGCTTTTGCCGCAACGCCGGTCATGACACTAAAGATGCGGCGATTCGCCTGCGTGTCCCCGAGCTGGAATATCACTTCATCGACCGGGTGCAAGGTGAATACCGCCAACACCTGGGCCGGGAAGTCGGAGATTTCGTGATTCGTCGCCGCGACGGCCTCTACGCCTATCAATTGGCGGTGGTGCTGGACGACGCCTGGCAAGGCGTTACCGATATCGTCCGCGGCGCCGACCTGCTCGACTCCACACCGCGCCAGCTCTACCTGCAAGAACTGCTCGGCTTGCCGCAACCGCGCTACCTGCATATCCCGCTGATCACCCAGCCCGATGGCAACAAGCTCGGCAAGTCCTATCGTTCGCCGCCGTTGACCGAAGATCAGGCAACCCCCTTGCTACTGCGCGCGTTGCGCGCGCTGGGGCACAACCCCGGTGCCGAACTGGCTTACGCCACCCCACGGGAGGTGTTGAACTGGGGCATCGCCCACTGGGATGCAGGGTTGATCCCGCGCACACTCAACCTGCCCGAAGCACAACTACAGTGATCACACTTGCAGTGGCGCGCCCATCCGTTACCATCGCCGCACGTTTTCGGGCACGTGCATAAAAAAGAGAGGCCGGGATGTACATCTATCGCTTGGTCCTGCTCCTGGTAGTGGGGATTTATCTGTTCTCCCCGGCCATCATGGATTGGTGGATCGACGCCACTGGCGCCTGGTATCGCCCTTATCTGCTCTGGCTGATTCTGATTGTCGTGACCTTCATCCTGCAGAGCCAAAAAGATGCCGATGAGCTTTAGCCTGACCCAGATGATCCTGATCAGCGCCGCCTACCTGGCGGTGCTGTTCGGCGTAGCCTGGGTCAGCGAACGGGGCATGATTCCCCGGGCGATCATTCGCCACCCGCTGACGTACACCTTGTCGCTGGGCGTCTATGCCAGTGCGTGGGCGTTTTACGGCACGGTGGGTCTGGCCTATCAATACGGCTACGGATTTTTGTCCAGTTATCTGGGTGTCTCCGGCGCGTTTCTGCTGGCACCGGTGCTTTTGTACCCGATCCTGAAAATCACTCGCACCTATCAGCTGTCGTCGCTGGCCGATCTGTTCGCCTTCCGTTTTCGCAGTACCTGGGCCGGAGCCCTGACGACGATCTTCATGCTGATCGGCGTGCTGCCGCTGCTGGCGTTGCAGATCCAGGCGGTGGCCGACTCCATCGGCATCCTCACCCGCGAGCCGGTGCAGCATCGCGTGGCCCTGAGCTTCTGCGCACTGATTACGCTGTTCACGATTTTCTTCGGCTCGCGCCACATCGCCACTCGCGAGAAACACGAAGGCCTGGTGTTTGCGATTGCTTTTGAATCGGTGATCAAGTTGATCGCCATCGGCGGCGTTGGCCTCTATGCGCTGTACGGCGTGTTCGACGGCCCGCAACAGCTGGAACTGTGGCTGCTGCAAAACCAGACCGCCCTCGCCGCTTTGCACACGCCGTTGCAGGAAGGCCCATGGCGCACGTTGCTGCTGGTGTTCTTCGCTTCGGCGATTGTGATGCCGCACATGTACCACATGACGTTTACCGAAAACCTCAACCCGCGCTCGCTGGTCAGTGCGAGCTGGGGCTTGCCGCTGTTCCTGCTGTTGATGAGCCTGGCGGTACCGCTGATTCTCTGGGCCGGGCTGAAACTCGGCGCCACCACCAACCCGGAATACTTCACGCTGGGTATCGGCATCGCGGCCAACAGCAAGGCTTTGGCGCTATTGGCCTATATCGGCGGATTGTCGGCGGCCAGCGGTTTGATCATCGTCACCACCCTGGCCCTGTCCGGGATGGCCCTGAACCATTTGGTGCTGCCGCTCTATCAGCCGCCGGCCGAAGGCAATATCTACCGCTGGCTGAAGTGGACCCGCCGGGGGCTGATCGTCGCGATCATCATGGCCGGTTACGGTTTCTACCTGATGCTGGGTGCGGAACAGGACCTGGCGAATCTCGGGATCGTCGCCTTCGTCGCCACCCTGCAGTTCCTGCCGGGCGTGCTGTCGGTACTGTACTGGCCGACCGCCAACCGCCGTGGTTTCATCGCCGGTTTGCTCGCGGGGATTCTGGTGTGGCTGGTGACCATGCTGCTGCCGCTGGTCGGCAATCTGCAAGGCTTCTACATACCGCTGCTGAACATGATCTACGTGCTCGACGACACCAGTTGGCACATGGCGGCGATCGCCTCGCTGGCGGCCAACGTGCTGATGTTCACCCTGATCTCACTGTTCACCAACGCCAGCAGCGAAGAGGCCAGCGCCGCGGAAGCCTGCGCTGTGGACAACGTGCGCCGGCCGCAACGTCGCGAATTGCACGCCGCCTCACCCCAGGAATTCGCCACACAGCTTGCCAAACCCTTGGGCGCCAAGGCAGCGCAGAAAGAAGTCGAACAGGCCCTGCGCGACCTCTATCTGCCTTTCGATGAGCGCCGGCCTTACGCCCTGCGCCGCTTGCGCGACCGCATCGAAGCCAACCTTTCCGGCCTGATGGGGCCGAGTGTGGCTCAGGACATGGTCGAAACATTCCTGCCTTACAAGGCCGGCGGCGAAAACTATGTCACCGAAGACATCCACTTCATCGAAAGTCGTCTCGAGGATTACCACTCGCGCCTGACCGGGCTTGCCGCCGAACTCGATGCCCTGCGCCGCTATCACCGCCAGACCCTGCAGGAATTGCCGATGGGCGTCTGTTCGCTGGCCAAGGATCAGGAAATCCTCATGTGGAACAAAGCCATGGAGGAGCTGACCGGGATTGCCGCACAGCGTGTGGTCGGTTCGCGTCTGAGCACCATTGCCGATCCCTGGAAAGAGCTGCTGCAAGGCTTCATCAATCTGCCGGACGAGCACTTGCACAAACAGCACCTGGCCCTCGACGGCCAGACGCGCTGGCTGAACCTGCACAAAGCCGCGATCGATGAACCGCTGGCACCGGGCAACAGCGGTTTGGTGTTGCTGGTAGAAGACCTGACCGAAACCCAGATGCTCGAAGACAAACTGGTGCACTCCGAGCGCCTGGCCAGCATCGGCCGACTCGCCGCCGGCGTGGCCCATGAAATCGGCAACCCGATCACGGGCATCGCCTGCCTGGCGCAGAACCTGCGCGAAGAACGTGAAGAAGACAGCGAACTGAAGGAAATCAGCGGGCAGATCCTGGAGCAGACCAAACGCGTGTCGCGCATCGTTCAGTCGCTGATGAGCTTCGCCCATGCCGGCAGTCATCAGCACAACGACGAGCCCGTCTGTCTGGCCGAAGTGGCCCAGGATGCCATCGGTTTGCTTGCCCTGAACCGGCGCAATTTCGAAGTGCAGTTCTACAACCTGTGCGATCCCGACCACTGGGTCGAAGGCGACCCGCAGCGGCTTGCACAGGTACTGATCAACCTGCTCTCAAACGCCCGCGACGCCTCGCCTCCCGGCAGTGCGGTGCGGGTCAAAAGCGAAGCCGGCGAACACACGGTCGACCTGATCGTGGAAGACGAAGGCAGCGGTATTCCGCAGAACATCATGGATAGATTGTTCGAACCTTTCTTCACCACCAAGGATCCTGGCGAAGGCACCGGTCTGGGCCTTGCACTGGTCTATTCCATCGTTGAAGAGCATTATGGACAAATCACCATCGACAGCCCGGCTGATGTTCAAAGCCAACGCGGCACCCGTATCCGGGTGACCTTGCCGCGTCATGTCGAAGCGACGTCCGCTGTGAACTGAGACCGTCGAGAGTATCGAATCAATGCCGCACATTTTGATCGTCGAAGACGAAACAATTATCCGCTCCGCCTTGCGCCGCCTGCTGGAACGTAACCAGTACCAGGTCAGCGAAGCCGGTTCAGTGCAGGAAGCACAAGAACGCTTCACCATTCCCACGTTCGACCTGATCGTCAGCGACCTGCGTCTGCCGGGCGCGCCTGGCACCGAGTTGATCAAACTCGGCCAGGGCACTCCGGTGCTGATCATGACCAGCTACGCCAGCCTGCGTTCGGCCGTTGATTCGATGAAGATGGGCGCGGTGGATTACATCGCCAAGCCTTTCGATCACGATGAAATGCTGCAAGCCGTCGCGCGCATCCTGCGTGACCGTCAAGCGGTGCAAGCCAGCGGTGAACCGGTCGTCGGCAAAGCCGGCAATGGCGCCACGAAACCGGGCGCCAGCAACAACAACGGCGAAATCGGCATCATCGGCTCCTGCCCGCCGATGCAGGATCTGTACAGCAAGATCCGCAAAGTCGCGCCAACCGATTCCAATGTCCTGATCCAGGGCGAATCCGGCACCGGTAAAGAACTGGTGGCGCGTGCCCTGCACAACCTGTCCAAACGCGCCAAGGCGCCGATGATTTCGGTGAACTGCGCAGCCATCCCGGAAAGCCTCATCGAGTCCGAACTGTTCGGCCACGAAAAAGGCGCGTTCACTGGCGCCAGCGCCGGGCGTGCCGGCCTGGTAGAAGCGGCCGACGGCGGCACCTTGTTCCTCGACGAAATCGGCGAACTGCCACTGGAAGCCCAGGCCCGCCTGCTGCGCGTGCTGCAGGAAGGTGAAATTCGGCGTGTGGGTTCGGTGCAGTCCCAGAAAGTCGATGTGCGCCTGATCGCCGCGACCCACCGGGACCTCAAGAGCCTGGCGAAGATCGGCCAGTTCCGTGAAGACTTGTACTACCGCCTTCACGTGATCGCCCTGAAACTGCCGGCGCTGCGCGAGCGTGGCGCCGACGTCAACGAAATTGCCACCGCCTTCCTGGCGCGACAGAGCGCGCGAGTCAACCGCACCGACCTGAAGTTCGCCCCGGATGCCGAGCAAGCCATTCGTCACTACTCCTGGCCGGGTAACGTTCGGGAGCTGGAAAACGCGGTAGAACGTGCGGTCATCCTGTGCGAGAGCCCGGAGATTTCCGCCGAGCTGCTGGGGATCGATATCGAACTGAGCGATCTGGACGATGACGACTTCATCGGCCTGCCCCCACAACAGGGCAGCGCCGCCGGTAACAACAGCCATGAGCCGACCGAAGACCTGTCACTGGAAGATTACTTCCAGCACTTCGTTCTCGAGCATCAGGACCACATGACCGAGACCGAGTTGGCACGCAAACTCGGTGTCAGTCGTAAATGCC
Organism: Pseudomonas frederiksbergensis; assembly: GCF_900105495.1. Classification (NCBI taxonomy): domain Bacteria; kingdom Pseudomonadati; phylum Pseudomonadota; class Gammaproteobacteria; order Pseudomonadales; family Pseudomonadaceae; genus Pseudomonas; species Pseudomonas frederiksbergensis. Next base: position 28,018 of record NZ_FNTF01000002.1, read on the forward strand.
TGTGGGAACGCCGCCAGCGTCTGGGCATTCCGCGGCGCAAGACCGGGGTGGCCAGCGAGAGCTGAACGTCACCTGTCTGATGTGCGGGTAACACGTGACAAGGTGAAAAAACTGTTACCTCACCTTTTTCACGTAACAGAAGCCGGGGCTTACGGTAACGAAGCCCCGGTTTTTTTTGGCCTCTGAAAACCTCATCACCCGGCCTAACCCCTTGTTTTACTGGGCTTCGTAAAAGTTGGCACGCACCCTGCTATATGTTTGGTACAAGAACAATAACAAGCAATGCACAAGACAATAAAAATAAGACGTATCGACTCACGCACAATAAAAACAAGACGGCGAGAGGCGTAGCTAACTGATTCTTTTGGAGAGGCGTTGTATTTGGGGCTTGCCCCACGACCAGGCCGAGAACAACAAAAACTGTCACAAGACAGAGCCTGAACTGGTTGGATCGCAAGATCACTGCAACACAGCGACCAAAGCAATCCGTTTGCTCTTGGCTCCCGATTGGGAGGGTCATGAAGGAAAAACTTCATGGCGAGGGCACTTAACAAAAATAAAAAGCCCGAATCAAAAATAAAAATAGAGCATGCAACTACTTTCTTGGGGAGCTTCGGCTCCCCTTGTAGTTTCTGCGATTCGGCATTCACGCCCCTGTAGCAGCTGCCGAGCAGCGCGAGGCTGCGTTCGACTGCGGAGCAGTCGCAATACAGGCAACCGGTTTCTTCTGACACTCCCCAATCTCTGGTTTGACGACTGCTTCGCAGTCGAACGCAGCCTCGCGCTGCTCGACAGCTGCTACAGTCCCAGGCGTACCAGCCCCTGCTTCAAGCGCTTGCGCAGCTTCCTACACCATCCCCCGACTAAATGCTAGAATCCCCGCCCATCATGCGGTCATTCTTCGTTTTGGCCGAACATTCCTTCAAACAGTGCATCCCATGCTGAAGAAGCTGTTCCAGTCATTCCGTTCTCCCAAGCGTCATACGCAACACATTCGCAGTACGCCTGAAGTGCTCAACAGCGGCCAACATTCGCTGCAAAAGGCCCAATTCAGTCGCTACGCGGTGAACATTGTCGAACGCCTGCAGAACGCCGGTTATCAGGCTTACCTGGTCGGCGGCTGCGTGCGTGACATGCTGCTCGGCATCACGCCAAAAGACTTCGACGTCGCCACCAGTGCCACACCTGAACAGGTGCGGGCCGAATTCCGCAACGCGCGGATCATCGGTCGCCGCTTCAAGCTGGTGCACATTCACTTTGGCCGCGAAATCATTGAAGTCGCGACCTTCCGCGCCAATCACCCGCAAAACGATGAAGAGGAAGACAGCAACCAGTCTTCCCGCAACGAGAGCGGGCGCATCCTGCGCGATAACGTCTATGGCACGCTGGAAGAAGACGCGCAACGCCGCGACTTCACCATCAACGCCTTGTATTACGATCCGGTCAGCGAGCGCATCCTCGATTACGCCAACGGCGTACACGACATCCGCAATCACCTGATCCGCCTGATCGGCGACCCGAAGCAACGCTACCAGGAAGATCCGGTACGGATGCTGCGAGCCGTGCGTTTCGCCGCCAAGCTGAATTTCGGCATCGAAAAACACAGCGCCGTGCCAATCCGTGAGCTGGCGCCGATGCTGCGCGAGATCCCATCGGCCCGCCTGTTCGAAGAAGTACTCAAGCTGTTCCTCTCCGGCCATGCCGCGGACACCTTCGAGATGCTGGTCGACCTGCAGCTGTTCGATCCACTGTTCCCGGCCAGTGCCGAAGCGCTGGAATACAACCCGACCTACACCCACACGCTGATCAGCGATGCGTTGATCAACACCGACCTGCGGATCAAGCAGAACAAACCGGTGACCCCGGCGTTCCTGTTTGCGGCGCTGCTGTGGCCTGCCCTTCCTGCTCGGGTCCTGCGCCTGCAAGAACGTGGCATGCCGCCGATTCCTGCGATGCAGGAAGCCGCCCATGAACTGATTGCCGAACAGTGCCAGCGCATCGCGATTCCGAAACGCTTCACCATGCCGATCCGCGAGATCTGGGACATGCAGGAGCGTCTGCCACGCCGCAGCGGCAAGCGCGCCGACCTGTTGCTGGACAACCCGCGGTTCCGTGCCGGTTACGACTTCCTGCTGCTGCGCGAAAGCGCCGGCGAGCAGACCGACGGCCTGGGCGAATGGTGGACGGATTATCAGGACGCCAATGACAGCGAACGTCGCGACATGATCCGCGACCTCAGCGGCAAGGATGACGGCACCGGCGCCCCACGCAAGCGTCGCCGCAGCGGTGGCGCCAAGCGCAAACGCACCGTCGGCGCACCGAGCGCTACGGGCGAGTAATCCATGGAACGCATCTACATCGGCATGGGCAGCAATCTGGCTGACCCCGCCGAACAATTGCGCAGCGCGGTCGACGCGCTGGCGCAGTTGCCGCAGACCGAACTGATCGGGGTTTCCGGGTTTTATCAGAGCGACTCCCTGCTACCCGGCCAACCGCGTTACACCAACGCGGTTGCCGCCCTCGACAGCACGCTCGCGCCGCTGGAACTGCTTGATGCGCTGCAAGCCATCGAAAACGGACAGGGCCGCGAGCGCCTTGAACGTTGGGGGCCACGTACGCTGGATCTCGACATCGTACTGTTCGGTGATCGGCTGATCGACGAACCTCGCCTCAAGGTGCCTCACTACCATATGCAGGAACGCGCTTTCGTTCTCTATCCGCTGGCCGAACTGGCGCCTGCGGATTTGCGTCTGGCTGATGGCCGCAACCTCAGTGAACTGCTCGCTGCCTGCCCGTTCGTCGGCCTGGAACGCCTCTCTCCGAATTAATGCAAATCCCCTGTGGGAGTGAGCCTGCTCGCGATAGCGACTTAACATTCACCGAAGATGTTGACTGTCAGGACGCCATCGCGAACAGGCTCACTCCCACATTGGTTTTGTGTCGAACACAAGATCTGGAGTTGCTGAATCGCATCAGTTACCCCGGTAACACCCCACGCGTAACAATGCGGTAACACACGCAATTGACTTCCCGAGTTCTCCTCACGACTATAGGCGTCCCGCTGCCGCCAACACGGCGTTGAAGGGCGCAATCCAGGCCTTAAAAGCACGACAACAGACCGTGCGCCTGTATTTAACGAAGAATCACGCGCGTTACTCGCAGTAGTTTCCACAGCGCCTGAATGAGGAACTTTTCATGCCAGCCATCACCCTGACCACTCTGCAAGGTCTCAAGCAAAAAGGTGAAAAGATCACCATGCTGACCTGCTATGACGCGACCTTCGCCCACGCCTGCAATGAGGCTGGCGTCGAAGTGCTGCTGGTGGGCGACTCCCTCGGCATGGTTTTGCAAGGTCACGACAGCACCCTGCCGGTCACCACCGCTGAAATGGCTTACCACGTGGCGTCCGTCAAACGCGGTAACACCGATGCGTTGATCCTCGCCGACCTGCCCTTCATGGCCTACGCCACCCTTGAACAAACCATGATCAACAGTGCCCTGTTGATGCAGGCGGGTGCGCACATGGTCAAGGTTGAAGGTGCGCTGTGGCTGGCGGACTCGATCCGTCTGCTGGCCGAACGCGGTATCCCGGTGTGCGCCCACATGGGGCTGACACCGCAATCGGTGAATATTCTGGGCGGTTACAAAGTCCAGGGCCGTAGTGAAAACCAGGCACGGCAGATGCGTGCCGATGCCATCGCTCTGGAACAGGCGGGTGCAGCCATGCTGTTGCTCGAGTGCGTACCGAGTGAACTGGCCGAGGAAATCACCCAGGCGGTGGGTATCCCGGTGATCGGCATCGGCGCCGGCAGTGGCACCGACGGCCAGGTGCTGGTTCTGCACGACATGCTCGGCCTGTCGATCACGGGCCGCGTGCCGAAGTTCGTGAAGAACTTCATGGCCGGGCAACAGAACATTCAAGCGGCGCTTGGTGCGTACGTCACTGAAGTCAAAGCGGCGACTTTCCCTGGTATCGAACACGGATTCTCTGCATGAACACCGTAAAAACCGTACGCGAATTGCGGGCCGCCGTGGCCCGTGCCCGCAGTGAAGGCAAGCGCATCGGCTTCGTGCCGACCATGGGCAACCTGCACAGCGGTCATGTGGCACTGGTGACCAAAGCCACCCAACGGGTGGATTTCGTGGTCGCGAGCATTTTCGTCAACCCGTTGCAGTTCGGCGCTGGCGAAGACCTCGACAAGTACCCGCGCACCCTCGCGGCCGATCAGGAGAAACTGCTCCAGGCCGGTTGCCACCTGCTGTTCGCGCCAACCGTTGAAGAAATGTACCCCGACGGCATGGTCGGCCAGACCCGCGTCAGCGTTCCGCAACTCTCCGAAGGCCTGTGCGGAGCCAGTCGTCCTGGGCATTTCGAAGGTGTGGCAACGGTAGTCACCAAACTGTTCAACATGGTCCAGCCGGACCTGGCGATCTTCGGCCAGAAAGACTTCCAGCAACTGGCGGTGATTCGCGCTCTGGTGCATGACCTGAACATGCCGATCCAAATCATCGGCGAACCGACGGTACGTGCAGCCGACGGCCTGGCGCTGTCGTCGCGCAATGGTTTCCTCAGCGAAGAACAGCGGGCCGTTGCGCCGGTTGTGTATCGCGGTTTGAGCCAGATTGCCGAGGCGATCAAACAGGGCGAACGGGATTTCCCGGCGTTGATCGATGCGCAGATCAAGCAGCTTGAAGCGGCAGGTTTGCGTCCTGACTATCTGGAAATTCGGCATGCGCTGACCTTGCGCCCGGCAACTGCGCAGGATCGGGATCTGGTGATTCTGGTGGCGGCGTTCCTGGGCACTACGCGGTTGATCGACAACCTGCATCTGAACCTCGACGCGCCCGCATAAACACTACAAAACCACTGTGGGAGCGAGCCGGCTCGCGATAGCGATATCACAGTCGACAGAGAGGTTGCCTGTGAGCAAGCCATCGCGAGCAGGCTCGCTCCCACATTGGGTCTGTGTGGGTGCTCACGCCGTATTGCTGGCCCTCAAGCCTTTGGGCACAATGCCCGCCGTTCGATTCCGACCTGGGGAAACACTCATGCACGCCATCATGCTCAAAGCCAAGCTGCATCGCGCCGAAGTCACCCACGCAGTACTCGATTACGAAGGTTCCTGCGCCATCGACGGCGAATGGCTGGACCTGTCCGGCATCCGTGAGTACGAACAGATCCAGATCTACAACATCGACAATGGTGAACGCTTCACCACCTACGCGATTCGTGGCGAAGAAGGCTCGCGCATGATCTCGGTCAACGGTGCCGCCGCACACAAGGCCAAGGTCGGTGACCGCGTGATCATCTGCGCCTACGCCCACTACAGCGAAGCCGAGCTGCTCAACTTCAAGCCACGCATGCTCTACATGGCGCCGGGTAATGAACTGAGCCACACCAGCAATGCCATTCCGGTTCAGGTCGCCTGATCCGGTCTTAGCCTCTCCCCCCTTCCGTTTGTCGGACCGTTCCCTGCTCGATGTATAAAAAAGTACCGGGAACGGGTCAGACAAAGTCAAGACAGATCGCAGCGCGAGGTTTACTGTATTCGCCCTGTGTCATGAAATCGTGTCGACGCAGTTGACCGGACGCCCACCCGCAGCGCTCCGGTATTTTTAGTGTTCAAAAGGCCGTTCAAGTAAAAAGGAAAACCGCAGCGATGGCGTATTACCGCACCCCTCAAGACGTTACCGCTCTGCCCGCCTGGCAAGCGCTGAATGACCACCGCCAAGCCATGCAGGATTTCAGCATGCGCGAAGCCTTTAATGCCGATCCGCAGCGCTTTACCCAATTCACCCTCAGCAGCTGCGGTCTGTTTCTCGATTACTCGAAAAACCTGATCAACGCCCAGACCCGCGATCTGCTGGTGGGCCTGGCCAACGAAGTCGACCTCCAAGGCGCGATCAAAGCGCTGTTCGAAGGCGAAATCGTCAACTCCTCCGAAGGTCGTCCGGCCTTGCACACCGCCCTGCGCCGGCCGGTCGGCGACAAGCTGAAGGTCAACGGCGTCAACGTGATGCCGGAAGTGCACAAGGTCCTGAACCAGATCACCGACCTCGTGGGCCGTATCCACGACGGTTTGTGGCGCGGTTACTCCGAGAAGCCGATCACTGACGTGGTGAACATCGGCATCGGTGGCTCGTTCCTCGGCCCGGAGCTGGTCTCCGAAGCGCTGCTGTCCTACGCCCAGAAAGGCGTGCGCTGCCATTACCTGGCGAACATCGACGGCAGTGAGTTCCACGAACTGACCATGAAGCTGCGTGCCGAAACCACGCTGTTCATCGTTTCGTCGAAATCCTTCAACACCCTCGAAACCTTGAAGAATGCCCAGGCCGCACGCGCCTGGTACCTGGCTCAGGGTGGTTCGGAAGCCGAGCTGTACCGTCACTTCATCGCCGTCTCCAGCAACAATGCAGCGGCGGTGGCCTTCGGGATTCGCGAAGAAAACATCTTCCCGATGTGGGACTGGGTTGGCGGCCGTTACTCGCTGTGGTCGGCCATCGGTTTGCCGATTGCCCTGGCCATCGGCATGTCGAACTTCAAGGAACTGCTGTCCGGTGCCTACACCATGGACCAGCATTTCCAGAGCGCGCCTTTCGAACAGAACATGCCGGTACTGCTGGCGCTGCTCGGTGTGTGGTACGGCAACTTCTGGGGCGCGCAAAGCCACGCGATCCTGCCGTACGACCACTACCTGCGTAACATCACCAAGCATTTGCAACAGCTGGACATGGAGTCCAACGGCAAGAGCGTGCGCCAGGACGGCACCCCAGTATCCACCGACACCGGTCCGGTGATCTGGGGCGGCGTGGGTTGCAACGGTCAGCACGCGTATCACCAGTTGCTGCACCAGGGCACCCAACTGATCCCGGCCGACTTCATCGTGCCGATCGTCAGCTTCAACCCGGTGTCCGACCACCACCAGTGGCTGTACGCCAACTGCCTGTCGCAAAGCCAGGCGCTGATGCTGGGCAAGACCCTTGCCGAGGCCGAAGCCGAATTGCGCGACAAAGGCATGAGCGAAGAAGAGGTGCAGAAACTCGCGTCTCACAAGGTGATCCCGGGCAACCGTCCGAGCAATACCCTGGTGGTCGAACGCATCAGCCCGCGTCGTCTCGGCGCTTTGGTGGCGATGTACGAACACAAAGTCTTCGTGCAAAGCGTGATCTGGGGCATCAATGCCTTCGACCAATGGGGCGTGGAGCTGGGTAAAGAGCTGGGCAAAGGCGTTTACAACCGCCTGGTCGGCAGCGAAGAAACCCCGGCTGACGATGCCTCGACCCAAGGCTTGATCAACTACTTCCGCGGTCGTCACCGCGGGTGATCTGACGCCACTCGGCGGCACTTGTGGGAGCGAGCCTGCTCGCGATGAGGCATGACATTCAACATTAGTTGTATGTCAGACCGCTATCGCGAGCAGGCTCGCTCCCACATTGGTTTGCGGCAGTCACAAATTTTGTAGCCGTCCCCTTCCACACCGATCGGCAGCTGACTTGAACCCTTCCCCCACTCGGCGCATCTTTATTACTTGTCGCAAAACAAGAATAAGGAACCGTCATGTTCGATATCAGCACGTTCCCCCAAGCCGATGCCGTCCGCCGGGCTGCAAATCTGAGTCAAGACGACTATAAGCGCCTCTATCGCCAATCCATCGAGCACCCCAGCACCTTCTGGGCCGAACAAGCCACACGCTTTCTCGACTGGAGCACCCCCTGGGATACTGTCCAGCGCTATAACCTGAAAACCGGTGAGGCGAGCTGGTTTGCCGGCGGCAAGTTGAATGTCAGTTACAACTGCATCGACCGTCATCTGGAAAGGCGCGGCGATCAAACCGCGATCATCTGGGAAGGCGACGATCCCGCCGAATCTACCCAGATCAGCTACAAAAAACTTCATCACCACGTCTGCCGCCTGGCCAACGTGCTCAAAAGCCGTGGCGTGAAAAAAGGCGACCGCGTGTGCATCTACCTGCCGATGATCCCCGAAGCCGCCTACGCCATGCTCGCCTGTACGCGCATTGGCGCGGTGCATTCGGTGGTGTTCGGTGGTTTCTCTCCGGACTCTGTGCGTGACCGGATTCTCGATGCCGACTGCCACACCGTGATCACCGCCGATGAAGGCGTACGCGGCGGTAAAGTCGTGCCGCTCAAGCAGAAGGTCGACAAAGCGCTGCAAAACTGCCCGAACGTCAGCACCGTGATCGTGGTCGAGCGAACTCAGGGCGAAGTGGACTGGGTCGAAGGCCGGGACATCTGGTATCACCAGGCGCTGCGTGACGTCAGCGACGATTGCCCGCCGGAACCGATGGGCGCCGAAGACCCGCTGTTCATCCTCTACACCTCCGGCAGCACCGGCAAACCCAAAGGCGTGCTGCACACCACTGGCGGCTATCTGCTACAAGCGGCGATGACCTTCAAGTACGTGCTCGACTACCGCGACGACGAAGTCTTCTGGTGTACCGCCGATGTCGGCTGGGTCACCGGCCACAGCTACATCGTCTACGGGCCGCTGGCCAACGGCGCGACCACGCTGATCTTCGAAGGCGTGCCGAGCTACCCAAGCAGCTCGCGCTTCTGGCAGGTGATCGACAAGCACCATGTAAACATTTTCTATACCGCCCCGACCGCCCTGCGCTCCCTGATGCGTGAAGGCCCCGAACCGTTGAAGGAAACTTCCCGCGCGAGCCTCAGATTACTCGGCACTGTCGGTGAGCCCATCAACCCGGAAGCGTGGGAGTGGTACTTCAATGCCGTCGGCGAACAGCGTTGTCCGATCGTCGATACCTGGTGGCAGACCGAAACCGGCGGCATCATGATCAGCCCGCTGGTCAGTGCTCAACGGATCAAACCCGGTTGCGCCACACAACCGATGTTCGGCGTGCAACCGGTGTTGCTCGATGAAGTGGGCAAGGAAATCAAAGGCGCCGGCAGCGGCGTGCTGGCGATCAAATCCAGCTGGCCGGCGCAGATCCGCAGCGTCTACGGCGACCCGCAACGCATGGTCGACACCTACTTCAAGCCCTACCCCGGTTACTACTTCACTGGCGACGGTGCCCGGCGCGATGAGGATGGCGATTACTGGATCACCGGGCGCATCGACGACGTGATCAACGTCTCCGGGCACCGCATCGGCACCGCGGAAGTGGAAAGCGCATTGGTGCTGCACGACAGCATCGCCGAAGCGGCGGTGGTCGGTTACCCGCACGACGTCAAGGGTCAGGGCATCTACGCCTTCGTCACCCCCATGAACGGCACCGAGCCCAGTGACGAACTGAAGAAAGCGTTGCTGGCTCACGTCAGCGAGGAAATCGGCAGCTTCGCCAAACCGGACCTGATCCAGTGGGCGCCGGCCTTGCCGAAAACCCGTTCGGGCAAGATCATGCGGCGCATTCTGCGCAAGATCGCCTGCAACGAACTGGACAGCCTGGGTGACACCTCGACCTTGGCTGACCCGAGCGTGGTCCAGGATCTGGTCGATAAACGCCTGAACCAATAAAGGCTTGTTTCAAAAGCCTGCGCGGCCGTTAATGGCCGCGCCTTCTTTTCCGCCACTGAGTCGTCATGGAATTCATTCGAACCCGCATCGAAACCCAGGTCATGAGCCTGACCGGTCTGTCTCTGGGCAAGCTCGACCTGGAAAACCCCAAGGGTGATCCCGGCCTGTTCGGCCCCGATTCGGTGAGCTGGCAAGTGCATGGCGACTTCAGCAGCATGCTGATCGGCGGCATCAGCGCCCTGATGCTGCAAGCCCTGCATCCACTGGCCCTGGCCGGGGTGTGGGACCATTCGAATTTCCGCGAAGACATGATCGGCCGACTGCGTCGTACCGGGCAGTTCATTTCCGGCACCACGTTCGGTTCGCGAAAGGATGCCGACTGGCTGATCGAGAAAGTCCGCACCATCCACCTGCAAGTGACCGGCACCGCACCGGATGGCCGGCCCTACGCGGCCAGCGATCCCGATCTATTGACTTGGGTGCACGTGGCCGAAGTCAGCAACTTCCTCGCCGCGCACATGCGTTACCGCAATCCGAACCTGTCCCTGTCTGATCAGGACCGTTACTACGCAGAGATCGCGATAGTTGCCGAACGGCTCGGCGCCCGTGATGTGCCCCGTTCGCGGCAGGAAATTGCCGATTACCTTGAGCGCATTCGTCCACAGCTGTTGTGCGACGAGCGCAGTCGAGAGGTGTTGCGGCTGTTGTTGAACGCCCCGTCCCCCAGCCGTTTGGCCAGACCTTTCGGCGGCTTGATGATGAAGGCCGGGATCGACCTGCTGCCGGATTGGGCCAGTGACATGCTGGGCGTCAGCCAGAGCCCGCTGCAACGCAAGCTGATCCGCGCCAGCGTCAATCGCAGCGTGCCAATGCTGCGCTGGGCGGTGCGTAACGGTTCGGTGCAACGGGCCAAACGACGGATGGGATTGTTGTAGGTTTGATCGTTCCCACGCTCCGCGTGGGAACGATCAAAACGCTGAATGTCAGCCTTCTGTGGCGAGGGAGCTTGCTCCCGCCCGACCGGGCTGGCGCACCAGTGCGAAGCGCTCGCAAAATCTTCGACAAGTACTGAGATTATGGGGGCCGCTTCGCAGCCCAGCGGGAGCAAGCTCCCTCGCCACAGGTGCAATGCTGTTAAACTCCCGCGCCAAATTCCCCTCCTGCAAGGCGCACAGCATGTCTTCCTTGAATCAGGCGCTGCGCGCCGCCCTCGATCGTCGTCAGGACCTGCTGGCCGAACTGCATCAGCAAGGCACCGATTGCTATCGCCTGTTCCACGGCAGCCAGGAAGGCGCCGGCGGCCTGACGATCGACCGCTACGGCCCGCAATTGCTGGTGCAAAGTTTTCACCAGTCGCTGGAACGGGATGCGCTGCTGCAACTGCACGACACCATCAATCAGCACCTGGGCCTCGAAACGCTGCTGGTCTACAACGATCGCTCCCGGGGCAACTCACGCATCGACCGTGAAGACACCGTCTACCGCGCCGACGAGGCTGCCCTGCAAGACTTGGTCGGTCACGAGTGGGGCTTGAATTACCGGGTTCGCGGCCGCCACGCCGGCCAGGACCCGCTGCTGTTCCTCGACCTGCGCAACACGCGTGGCTGGGTCAAGCAGCACAGCAAAAACAAAAGTGTGCTCAACCTGTTCGCCTACACCTGCGGCGTCGGCCTGAGTGCGGCGGCCGGTGGCGCGAGCGAAGTCTGCAACCTCGATTTCGCTGAGGGCAACCTGGCCGTCGGCCGTGAGAACGGCCTGCTCAACCCGCAGTTGCCGACCATGGACTTCATCCAGTCCGACTACTTCCCGGCCATCCGCCAGTTGGCCGGCCTGCCGATCAGCCAGCGCCGCGGGCAAAAACTGCCGAGCTATCAGCGTCTGGAACAGCGTCAGTACGACCTCGTGCTGCTGGACCCGCCAGCCTGGGCCAAGAGCGCTTTCGGCACCGTCGACCTGCTGCGCGACTATCAGAGCCTGCTGAAACCCGCACTGCTGACCACCGCCGACAATGGCGTGCTGATCTGCTGCAACAACCTGGCAAAGGTCAGCATGGACGACTGGCGCGAGCAGGTCTTGCGTTGTGCCGAGAAAGCCGGCCGGCCGGTGCGCGAGTGGACAGTGATGAAGCCGGGCGGCGATTTTCCGTCAATGGATCAGCAGCCGCCACTGAAAACCCTGATCCTCCAGCTCTGAGATTCGGCCATAAAATCAGACAAATCCTATAAAGCAGGATCGCTTCGGAACCAGAAACGCGTGCCATACTCCAACGCACTCCGATTCAGACAGATGAAGCCACACATGCCCAAAGGATTGATCCGCGCTATCGGCGCTCTGTTGACCGCTCTAGCCCTCTACAGCCTGCTGGGGTTTCTGATTTTGCCGGGCATCGCGTTACGGGTGGCCAATCAACAATTGGCCAGTTACGCAACGACGCCCGCGACGATCCAGCGGATCGAACTCAACCCGTTCAGCCTGGAAGTCACCCTGTGGGGCCTGATCATCGGCGAGCCGGGCAAGGAGCAGGTCGGCTTCGAGCGCCTGTACGCCAATTTGCAGATCGACAGCCTCTGGACCAAGGCGCTGCACCTGTCCGATATCGAAATCGACAAACCCAAGACCGAAATCCTCTTCGGCAAGGACGGCAAACTCAATTTGCTCGGCCTGTTCAAAATCCCTGTCAGCGAGCCAACCCCGGCCGACCCGGACGCCAAGCCATTCCCATTGCGCATCGAGCGGATCAAACTGGCCGGCGGCTATGTGCACTTCCAGGACGCACGGCCCAGCGAGCCGATCGAATTCCTCTACGACAAACTCGATTTCGAGTTGAAGAACCTCAGCACCCTGCCGGAAGACAGTGCCGACATGACCTTGATGGCCGTCGGCCCGGGAGGTGGACAGATCGACTGGACCGGCAATTTCAGCCTGATCCCGCTCGCCTCCGAAGGTAAGCTGAAAATCACCGATGGCAAGATGAAATCCTTCTGGCCCTATGTGCGTGACGCGCTGCCACTGGTGCTTGAAAACGGCATTCTCAGCCTGAGCACCGACTACAAACTCAACCTGTCCAAGGAAACCGAACTGCTGTTGAGCAACGTCGCCGTCAGCATCGCGCCGTTCGCGATCAAAGCACCAGACGGCCGGCCGCTGGCGAAGCTCGAGCGTCTGGACATCAGTGAAACCACCGTGGACCTGGCCAAGCAACAAGTGGTCGTCGGCAAGATCCGCAGCCAGAAACTGGAAACCTGGGCCGCCCTCGAGGCGGACGGGCAACTCGATTGGCAGAAACTGTTCGCCAGCCAACCGTCCAAAGCCGCCGTTAAAGCCAAGGCCGAACCGGCCAGCGCCCCGGCCGCCGCCGATTCACCGAAACCCGAGCCGGCGCCACCGAGCAAGCCATGGCAGGTGCTGCTCAAGGACGTGCAACTGCGCAATTACCAGGTGCATCTGGCGGACCGCAAGGCGCAACCCGCCGTGGCGCTGGACGTCGGCCCGCTGAACCTGGACCTGCAGAATTTCGACAGCCTCAATGGCTCGCCTTTTAACCTCAAGCTCGATACCGGCGTGGGCAAGCAAGGCAAGATCACGGCAGACGGTATCGTCAATCTGGCCCCGGTCAGCGCCAGGTTAAACGTACAAACCAGGGACATCGACCTGCGCGTCGCCCAGTCCTATATCAACCCGTTCATTCGCCTGGAACTGCGCAGCGGCATGCTCGGCAGTGATCTGGCGGTCGATCTCAAAAGCACTGAGCCGCTGGCATTCAACGTCACCGGCCGTGCCCAGGTCGATCAACTGCATACCCTCGACACCCTCAAAACCCGCGACTTCCTCAAGTGGCAGCAATTGGTGCTTGAAGACCTGAACTATCAGCACGGCGACAGCCTGTCGATCGACAAGGTCAACCTGTTCCAGCCTTATGTGCGCTTCATGATCAACGATGACCGCACCACAAACGTCGACGATCTGCTGATTCCGCAACCGCCGGACTCCGGCGCCAAAACGGCTGCTGCCAAACCTGCCGGCAAGGAAAAGCCGCTGGGCATCCACATTGGCGGCATTGCCATCAATGACGGCTCGGCCAACTTCGCCGACTTCAGCCTGACCCCGAATTTCGCCACGGCCGTTCAACAGCTCAATGGGCAAATCGGCACCATCGACAGCCGTCAGGCGAAACCGGCCAGCGTCGATATCAAAGGCAAGGTCGACCGTTATGCGCCGGTCACCATCAAGGGCGCGGTCAACCCGTTCGACCCGATGGCCAGCCTCGACATCGCGACCAGTTTCAAACGTGTCGAACTGACCACGCTCACGCCCTACTCCGGCAAGTTCGCCGGTTACCGCATCCGCAAGGGCCGGCTCAATCTGGACCTGCACTACAAGATCACCAACGGCCGACTCCTGGCTGAAAACAAAGTGGTGGTCGAGCAGTTGCAACTGGGTGAAAAGGTCGACAGCCCGGACGCCGTGAGCCTGCCGCTGAAGCTGGCGATTGCCTTGCTCAAGGATGTCGACGGCAAGATATCCATCGAGCTGCCAGTGAGCGGCGACCTGAACAACCCGCAATTCAGTGTCATGCCTATCATCTGGCAGACCCTGCGCAACCTGATCGTGAAGGCCGCAGCAGCGCCCTTCAAAATGATTGGCGGGCTGGTCAGTGGTGGCGGTTCGGAAGATTTGGGCACCGTGTCGTTTGCGCCGGGTTCAAGCGACCTGAGCAAGGACGCCGAAGATTCGCTGGTCAAACTGTCCCAGGCTCTCAAGGAGCGCCCGGCACTGCGCCTGGAAATCGAAGGCACGGCGGCCGCCAGCAGCGATGGCCCGCTGATCGCCGAGCAACGTCTGGAACGCGAATACCAGTACAACTACTACAAAATGCTCCAGCGCCGCGGTGACAAGGTGCCGGCTCAGGCTTCATTGCTGCAGGTACCGGATAACGAGAAAGGTCCACTGCTGGAAGGGATCTACCGCACGCGCCTGAAGACGCAGCCGCCCGCAGAATGGAAGGATCTGGGCAAGGAAGAACGCACGGCAAAAATGCGTGAAGGCGTGATCAAGTTCTGGAGTTCCAGCGACGTTCTCTTGCGCCAGCTGGGCCAGGAACGCGCCAGTAGCATCAAGGATTATCTGGTCGACAAGGGTCAGCTGGCCGATGACCGCGTGTACTTCATCGACGCTAACCTGGGCGAAGCGGAAAGTGACGGTCGGGTGGTTACGCCGCTGCATCTGGACGCCGAATGACAGGCTCGAAATGGCTGATGAGCCTGGCTCTGGCGATAGCCGCAGCGCAGGCTTCGGCAGCCGACACCCTGCGTTGCGGCAGTCAATTGGTCAGTGTCGGTGACAGGTCCAGCGAGGTGCTGCAGAAATGCGGAGAACCGGTCAGCCGTGATCTGTTGGGCTACAAGCGCAGCGCCAACCGCCGGGAAGAGTTTCAAGTGGAGGAATGGACCTACGGGCCCAACGGCGGGATGTATCAGTACCTGCGTTTTGAAGGTAATCGTTTGAAGCAGATCACCAGCAAGCGCGGCAACTGAATCCACCACAACATCATGTGGGCACAATTTAATGTGGTTTTGCGCTGCCCCAAATAGAACAGGCCCCTGACACGAATGTCCGGGGCCTGTAATGGCCACATCCTTATGGCCTTCGCATGAACTCTCCTGAGGCGGCAGACGTATTGCTCGGCCCGTCTGTCGCGCCTTCTCCCAGTCCAGGCGAGAAGCCTTGCCTTACTCGGATTTCAGGCCATCAGCAGAGACTGCCTGAACGCCTTTGATTTTCTTGGCAATCGCCACAGCGGTGGCTTTCTGAGCGTCAGTTACCGCAACGGTGGACGACAGGGACACTACGCCTTTGTTGGTTTCGACTTTGATGTCGGTGCCAGGAATGCCTTTTTCAGTCACCAGGTCTGCTTTGACCTTGGTCGTGATCCAGGTATCGGAAGTAGCTTCCTTGGCTTGGGTCACTTCACCAGCGGCCAGAACCATTGGAGCCTGGGTAGCCTGGGTCTGTGCAAATGCGACGTTGGCCATAGTCAGGGTCAGCGCGGTAGCAGTAGCGGCAGCGATAGCGAACTTCTTCATACGAGTAACTCCTGTTTTTCATAAAGTCTGCTGCGTGTCTTGTCAGCAGGGTTACAGGAGATAGTGCGAACGCTGTGCCAACTTTTAAATAACCGATAAACACATATAAATCAATAACTTACAAAAACGTCTGATTTTCGAAATCATGCAAATTGCATGACTTCGGAATTATCGACATGCAAGTTGCGGGTTTTACCGCAGGCCTAAGGCCATGAATTATTGGAAGTTTTCTCAATGACTCGATTTTTCCCGAAGCGCGAACAAAAAAATGCCCCGTCAAACAGACGAGGCATCAGAAAATGCAGCCGGATTACGCGCCGCTACCGGGACAGCCTTTTGGCGCAAAGTCAGCGTTGACATTGCTGGCACAGGTCCAGGCACCCGCCGTGTTCCCAGATGAGCGCGTCAGTGTGATGGTCTTGCCCAACACAGGTCCTGGAGCATTAACCAGCGTACAAGTGATTGTCCCTGCACCTGTCGAAGCTGTACCTGAAGCGTCCAGCGTGCAGTTGGAGGTGGTCGCCGCCGCATTACCCGCAACCAATAGCAACGTAGGATCGGTACCTTGGTTGATGATGTCTTCGAACGGCACTTTCAACGCGCTGATCTCAGCCAGCCCCGCCGTGACCTTGGCCCGGGCCTGATACTTGGAATATTGCGGCAACGCAAACGTCGCCAGAATCCCGATGATCGCCACCACGATCAGCAGTTCGATAAGCGTAAAACCTTTCTGAGTATTCATAGACAAGCTCCATGCATGAGTCGAAATCTCATGACCTGAACTAGCCGCAGCACAGCCCATGCCAAGCGTCGCGCGCCCTGTTGGCCGGGACGTGAGGCGAGTGCAACGCCGTTTCCTACCCCCAGAATCCGCACTATCTGACACTTTTTGTCACCTCAACACCGCTGGTTTGGTTCCTCCGCTTGACTAGGCTATAAGTCATGAACTGTCTGCGTCCGGTATCCCAATGAATGACATTGCCCTTAGCGGTCTGGCCAAGCAATTGGTCCTGGCCGAGCTGCTCACTGACCAAAGCGCGCAACAGGCGTATCAGCAAGCCCAGCGCAGCCGAATCTCCCTCATCAGCTATCTGGTGCAGAACAAACTGGTGAAGAGTCGCCAGGTCGCCGAGATCGCGTCGGAACACTTCGGCATGGCCTTGCTCGACCTCAACTGCCTGGACAAGGAGAGCCAGCCCAAGGGACTGATCAGCGAGAAACTGATTCGCCAGCACCACGCCCTGCCCCTCTGGCGGCGCGGCAACAAGTTGTTCGTGGGGGTTTCCGACCCGACCAATCAGCAAGCCATCAATGACATCCAGTTCAGCACCGGGCTGAATACCGAAGCCATCCTGGTGGAGGACGACAAGCTCAGCGATGCCATCGAAAAATTCTTCGATAACCAAGGCACCGGCCTGGAAGACATGGCTGACGTTGACCTCGATGGCGTGGACATCGAGTCGATCGATGACAACAGACAAGACGCCATTGCCGGCCAGGATGCCGATGACGCGCCCGTGGTGCGCTTCGTGCACAAGATGTTGCTGGATGCGATCAAAAGCGGCTCTTCCGACCTGCATTTCGAACCCTACGAAAAAACCTACCGCGTGCGGATGCGCACCGACGGTATTTTGCGTGAAGTGGCCAAGCCACCGATCCACCTGGCCAGTCGCATCGCCGCGCGGCTGAAAGTCATGGCCAGCCTCGACATCTCCGAACGACGCCGGCCCCAGGACGGGCGGATCAAGATGCGCCTGTCCAAGACCAAGTCCATCGATTTTCGGGTCAACACCCTGCCGACCCTGTGGGGCGAGAAAGTGGTGATCCGGATCCTCGACCCGTCCAGCGCACAAATGGGAATCGATGCCCTCGGTTACGAGCAGGACCAGAAAGACCTGTACATGGCCGCGCTGAAGCAACCCCAGGGCATGATTCTGGTGACAGGCCCCACCGGGTCGGGCAAGACCGTATCGCTCTACACCGGGCTGAACATTCTCAACACCGTGGACATCAACATCTCCACCGCCGAAGACCCGGTGGAGATCAACATGGAAGGCATCAACCAGGTCAACGTCAATCCCAAGCAGGGAATGGACTTCGCCCAGGCGCTGCGCTCATTTCTGCGACAGGACCCGGACGTGATCATGGTCGGCGAAATCCGCGACCTCGAAACCGCCGAAATCGCCATCAAAGCCGCCCAGACCGGTCACCTGGTGCTGTCGACCCTGCACACCAACAGCGCCGCCGAAACCCTGACGCGCCTGCACAACATGGGCATCCCGGGTTTCAACATTGCCACCTCGATCAGCCTGATCATTGCCCAGCGCCTGGCGCGCAAGTTGTGCAGCCATTGCAAGAAACCCATCGAGATTCCCCGGGAAGCGCTGCTCAAGGAAGGCTTCCCCGAGGAACGCATCGGCTCATTCACGATCTATGAACCGGTCGGTTGCGATCTGTGCAACGGCGGTTACAAAGGGCGAGTGGGGATTTATGAAGTGGTGAAGAACACGCAGGACCTGCAACGGCTGATCATGGCCGAAGGCAATTCACTGGAAATCGACATCCAGATGCGTAAAGACGGCTTCAACGACCTGCGCACATCGGGCCTGCTCAAGGCCATGCAAGGCATCACCAGCCTTGAAGAAATCAACCGGGTCACCAAGGACTGAATATGGCGGTCAAAGCAGCAAAAATCAGCGTCTACGCCTGGGAAGGCACCGACCGCAAAGGCACCAGAATGACGGGCGAGTTGAGCGGCCAGAACCCGGCGTTGATCAAGGCCCAGTTGCGCAAGCAGGGCATCACCCCCGGCAAGGTACGCAAGAAATCCACCTCGATTTTCAACCTGGGCAAGCGCATCAAGGCCCAGGACATCGCCCTGTTCACCCGGCAGATGGCGACCATGATGAAGGCCGGCGTGCCGCTGTTGCAGTCCTTCGACATCATCGGCGAAGGCTTCGAAAACCCGGCCATGCGCACGCTGATCGACGAGGTGAAACAGGAAGTCGCGGCGGGTAACAGCTTCGCCGCTTCCCTGCGCAAAAAACCTCAGTATTTCGATGAGCTCTACTGCAACCTGGTCGATGCCGGCGAGCAGGCCGGTGCCCTCGATACCCTGCTGGAGCGAGTGGCGACCTATAAGGAAAAAAGCGAAAGCCTCAAGGCCAAGATCAAGAAAGCCATGACCTACCCGCTGGCGGTGGTGTTCGTCGCGATCATCGTGACCGGGATCCTGCTGGTCAAAGTGGTGCCGCAGTTCGAATCGGTATTCAAAGGGTTTGGCGCCGAATTGCCAGCCTTCACGGTGATGGTCATCGGCCTCTCGGAATTCATGCAGGACTGGTGGTGGGCGATGCTCGGCGTGCTGATCGCGGCCATCTTCGGCGTGCGCCACGCGTTTAAAACGTCGCAAGGCTTTCGCGACCGAATGGACACCTGGCTGCTGAAAATGCCGCTGATTGGCACGCTGATGTACAAGTCCGCCGTGGCCCGTTACGCCCGCACACTGTCGACGACTTTTGCGGCAGGCGTGCCACTGGTGGAAGCCCTGGATTCGGTGGCCGGCGCTACCGGCAACATCGTGTTCAAGCGCGCGGTGCTGCGGATCAAGCAGGACGTGTCGACCGGTATGCAGCTGAATTTTTCCATGCGCGCCTCCGGCATTTTTCCGAGTATGGCGATCCAGATGACCGCCATCGGCGAAGAGTCCGGCGCATTGGATGACATGCTCGACAAGGTCGCGAGCTTCTATGAGGACGAAGTGGACAACATGGTCGATAACCTCACCAGCCTGATGGAGCCGTTCATCATGGTGGTGCTGGGTGTTATCGTCGGGGGCCTGGTGGTTGCAATGTACCTGCCCATCTTCCAACTCGGCTCAGCGATCTGACATGCCCTTGAACGACATTCTGACCCTCCACCCATTGTCCTTCGTGATTGCAGCCATGTTGGTCGGCCTGCTGATGGGCAGTTTCCTCAACGTGGTGGTCTGGCGCCTGCCAAAAATGCTTGACCGCGAATGGCGTGAGGAGGCTCGTGAAGTGCTGGGTTTGCCAGGTGAAGCACCGCTGCCAACCTTCAACCTGATGCTGCCCCACTCCCAGTGCCCCCATTGCGGCCATCGAATTCGCGCCTGGGAAAATATTCCGCTGCTCAGTTATCTGTTCTTGCGGGGGCGATGCTCGAACTGCACGGCCGCCATCAGCAAACGCTATCCACTGACCGAACTGGCCTGCGGCCTGCTTTCGGCGTTCATCGCCTGGCATTTCGGTTTCGGCTGGCAGGCCTGCATGACGCTGCTCCTGAGCTGGGGGTTGCTGGCCATGAGCCTGATCGACGCCGAGCACCAACTGCTGCCGGATATGCTGGTGCTGCCGCTGATATGGCTGGGGCTGATCGTCAACAGCTTCGCGCTGTTCGTGCCCTTGCATGATGCTTTGTGGGGCGCGGTGGCCGGCTATTTGGCGTTGTGGTCGGTGTTCTGGCTGTTCAAGCTGATCACCGGCAAGGAAGGCATGGGCCACGGTGATTTCAAGTTGCTGGCGATGTTCGGCGCCTGGGGTGGCTGGCAGATCCTGCCACTGACCATCCTGTTATCGTCGATGGTGGGCGCCGTTGTCGGCGTGATTCTGCTGCGTTTGCGCAACGCGAAAACCTCCACGCCGATACCCTTCGGACCCTATCTGGCAATTGCCGGCTGGATTGCCTTGCTCTGGGGTGGTCAAATAACCGGCTTCTATTGGCAGTTTGTCGGTTTGAAATGAATACCCCTGTGGAAAAACCCTGGATTCTCGGCCTGACCGGCGGCATCGGCAGCGGCAAAAGCGCGGCTGCCCAGCACTTCATCGACCTGGGCGTACACGTGGTGGACGCCGATCACGCGGCGCGTTGGGTGGTAGAGCCGGGGCGCCCGGCGCTGGCCAGGATCGCCGAACACTTTGGCCCCGGCGTATTGCAAGCCGACGGGCAACTGGATCGCGCGGCGTTGCGCAAACTGATCTTCGAAGTACCAGAGGAACGTCGCTGGCTCGAAGCGTTGTTGCATCCGCTGATCGCCAAGGAAATCGCCGAGCATCTGGCCAAGGCACAATCGCCTTACGCGATTCTGGTTTCGCCATTGCTGATCGAGTCCGGGCAGTACGCCATGACCCAACGAGTCCTGGTGATCGATGCCCCGGAACAACTACAGATCGAGCGCACCCTGCAGCGTGACCAGACCAGCGAGCAACAGGTCCAGGCGATCCTCAAGGCCCAGTCCAGCCGCCAGGACCGCGTGAGCCACGCCGACGATGTGGTGGTCAACGACCGCGACCTCGCCTGGCTGCACAGCGAGGTCGAACGCCTGCATCACTTTTACCTTACTTTGCGTGGAGGCCAGTCATGAGCCAGACCCCAACCGTCAATTGCCCAACCTGTGGCGCCCCTGTCGAATGGGTCGCCAGCAACGTCAACCGGCCGTTCTGCTCGGATCGCTGCAAATTGATCGACCTCGGTGCATGGGCCTCGGAAGAACACAAGATTCCGGTCAGCCCGGATGCCGAAGACGACCTGTTCAGCGAAGACTTCGAGCCGCGTCACTGATCTTCAAGGCCGCATAAAACCGTAGTCCTGGCTGTCATCGAGGTTTTCTGCAAGAAAACGCAACTCATCGGCCAGGTCTTCGACACTGCGCACTGCCTTGCTCTGTTGCACCACTGCACTGAGCAAGGCACGCAGGCTCAACCCCGGATCAAAGCCCACCTCCTGCGCCCCATCCAGACTTTGACGCAACTCCTGCCTTGCCCACTCGTAGACACTCATTTCGATGCTCCTGAAGGTTTTCCGAAGCATGGATTCGCGGGCGATTTTTGCCTTTGATATGGATCAAGATTTGGGATCGTCGTCTTTCCAGGGCGCTGAAAGGTAGCGCGTGCGATTGAACGTCTCCAGCCACTCGGGGCAAAACACCACCAACGCGCTGACGACCATGCCGTTGATGAACGCTTCCGGAAAAATCAGCAGCCACAGATAACCGACAAAATCCTCCAGCCAATAGGGCATGGCGAAACGTTCGTCGAACCACAGCAACCACAGCGCCAGCAGCAGGCACAGCAACGCCGACAGCGCCGCAGCAAAGAAACCGGACACGAAGATATACACAAAGGGATTACGCGGTTGCGCTCGCTCCACCAGGATCGCGCAGCATTCGGTGACCAGCACCGGCAGCAGAATCAGCAGCGCACCGTTGACCCCCATCGCCGCCAGATCCTGGCGCCCGAGCAGCACCAGTCCCGCTTGCGCGACCAACCCGCCGACAATCGCCAGCGGCCAGTCGAGCAACAGGGTCACGGCGGTCATGCCGATAAAGTGGTAGGACACGCCGGTGTCGAAGTCTTGCCGCACCAGCCAGAGCAAGAACAACGCGAACACCGTGCCGAACAACAGATGCTGGCGGCGACTGTCGCTGAACAATTCAACCCAGGGTGCTCGACAGACAGCCCAGATCAC
This sequence comes from Pseudomonas frederiksbergensis, assembly GCF_900105495.1. NCBI lineage: Bacteria > Pseudomonadati > Pseudomonadota > Gammaproteobacteria > Pseudomonadales > Pseudomonadaceae > Pseudomonas > Pseudomonas frederiksbergensis. Next base: position 50,083 of record NZ_FNTF01000002.1, read on the forward strand.
TGCTGGCACGTATATCAGCCAGCCAACTGCAAGGCTTTGCGCTGACAGCAACTCGGCGCCGATCATGGGCGCGCCTTCCTGGACGCCGGGCCCCGCGCAAGCAAACGACTGAGCAGCAACATTGTTCTATATTTCACGCGTCTCTCCCGTCGTGATAGCTATGAGTCTATACCGGCGTTTCTGACTGGCCGTATCGCACTTCCAGCCGGCACGCAGAGAATCCAGGGAAAGAACAAACGTTACGCAAACTTTACGAGACAAAATGGCAAGCCGGTCGATACTGCGCGGCGCTAACAAGACAGGCGTTATCTATGTCCATTGCGGTTTTGCGGTTTATCGGTTTCATCCTGGGTATTTTTCTGATCACGCTTGCAGTGAGTATGGCGATACCGCTGCTCACGCTGGTGATCTATGAACGCAACGATGAGATGTCGGCCTTTGGGTGGTCAATTGTGATCACGATGGTGTCCGGGCTGCTGCTGATTAACAAGGGACGTCCTGAAAACGCTCAGTTGCGTCCCCGCGATATGTACATGCTGACCACGGCCAGTTGGGTGGTCGTTTGCATGTTTGCCGCGTTACCCATGGTCTTTATTCAGCACATCAGCTACACCGACGCGTTTTTTGAAACGATGTCCGGCATCACCACCACCGGATCGACCATTCTGACCGGCCTGGACACTGCCTCTCCCGGATTGCTGATTTGGCGTTCAATGCTGCATTGGCTGGGCGGGATCGGCTTCATCGGCATGGCCGTGGCCATCCTGCCGCTATTGCGGGTCGGGGGGATGCGCCTGTTCCAGACCGAATCATCCGACTGGTCGGAGAAGGTCACACCCCGCTCCCATGTCGCCGCCAAATATATTCTGGGGCTGTATGTCGGGCTGACCGCTGTTTCCACGCTGGCCCTGTGGATAGCCGGGATGACGCCGTTCGAAGCCGTCAATCATGCAATGGCGTTGATTTCCACAGGCGGTTTTTCCACCTCCGATGCGTCTCTGGCGCACTGGACACAACCGGCCATTCATTGGGTGTCAGTGGTTGTCATGATTCTGGGCAGCCTGCCTTTCACGCTTTATGTGAGCACGCTACGCGGGAATAAACAGGCCTTGTTCAACGATCATCAGGTACGCGGTTTCATTGGCTTTTTGCTCATCACCTGGCTGCTGTTCGGCACCTGGCTGTGCTTGAACAGCGAGCACGGCTGGTGGGACGCGTTTCGGATCGTGGCGGTCAACGTGACGTCGGTGGTCACGACGACCGGCGTGGCGCTAGGGGATTACACGTTATGGGGCAGCTTCTCCGTGTTGCTGTTTTTTTATCTGACCTTTGTCGGCGGCTGCTCCGGCTCCACTGCCGGCGGTCTTAAAATCTTCCGTTTTCAAGTGGCTGGCGCCCTGCTCATGGGCAGCCTGAAACAATTGATTCATCCTCGCGCCGTCATCCAGAAGAAATACAACAATCGCCCGATCGATGAAGATATCGCCCGCTCACTCCTGACGTTTTCATTCTTTTTCACCATCACCATCGGGGCGATCGCGATGGGGTTGGCGCTCATCGGCCTGGACTGGACCACGGCATTGAGTGGCGCGGCCACTGCCGTCTGCAACGTGGGGCCAGGCCTTGGTTCGATCATTGGCCCGGCAGGTAACTTCTCGACACTGCCCGATTCGGCCAAATGGCTGCTGACCGTTGGCATGTTGCTGGGAAGACTGGAAATCCTCACTGTTCTGGTGCTGTTCATCCCGGTTTTCTGGAAGTACTAGCCCTGCCTGGACTGTTCCTGTCCAGCGTGCCAACGCGCTTCTGGCCCTGCCGAACTGGATGGGGTGACGTAACCGGCACTTCAGGCCCAATGCCGTGGATCGTTCATCACCGCCTCGTGTTCAGCGAACAGCTTGGGTAATTCGGCTTTGAGAAAGTCCACCCAGGTCCGAACCTTGGCATCGAGAAAACGCCGCGATGGGTACAGCGCATAAACGTTGCGCTCACGGGGGCGCCAGGCCGGCAACAAACGCAACAACGTGCCATCGCTCAAGGGACGCGTCGCGGTATAGAACGGAATCAGGCTGATCCCCATGCCGGATTCCGACGCCTTGACCATTGATTCGGCGACGTTGCATTGAAAGGTCCTGGCCGGGCTGATGGCATGCTCGCCCTCTTCGTCCCGGAACACCCATTCATCTTTGTACAACGGGTCGAGCATGCGCAGGCACTGATGATCATTGAGCGCCATCGGTGTTCGCGGTACGCCACGCCGTTGCAGGTAGTGCGGGGAGGCGCAGGGCACGCTGTAAATCTGCCCGATGGACTGGGCGACCATTTGCGAATCGGCCAGTTCATGGGCAATCGAAATCACCACGTCGTGCCCTTCCTCCATAGGATCGGGATTGCGCTGCGACAGGGTCAACTCGAACACCACATCAGGGTAAAGCTCGCTGTAGCGCGCGATCAATGGCGTGATCAGCACCCCCAGGCCATTCATGCTGTGAACCCGCAGTCGTCCACTCGGTTTGAGATGGGCACCGCGAGCCTCAGCCGTTGCCACCTCCATTTCTTCGAGTATTTGCCGACTGCGCACCAAAAAGCGTTCACCGGCCTCGGTCAGGCTCAACCGTCGCGTGGTGCGGTGCAGCAAGCGTGCTTGCACATGCTGCTCCAGATCGGCCACCAGTCGCGACACTTGCGCAGTTGACAGTTCCAGCGCATCGGCGGCGGCGGTAAAGCTTGCGCACTCCACCACGCGGACGAACACCCGCAAGTTATTGAGCAGATCCATAAGCCCTCCACGGGCGGTCACTGTTACGTTTGATGTAAGGCTGCTTCAGGCGCGAGCCCCTTTATCGGTGATGGGCAAAGACTAGAATCCAGGTATCGGAATCAACACGGAGCACGGAAAAATGAAAACCCTGATCAGCCTGTTTCTGACCGTTGTCGCCACCTCGGCCATGGCCGCCGGCAACCAACCCGCCGCCACTTCGTACAACCCCGCACAGCCGCTGGACATTGCCAAAGTGGTTTCAGTGTCGAACACCGCAACCGCCTGCGGGGTTGTGCCTGCAACCATGGTGTACGTCGATCATCAAGGCCAGACCCATAGCGTGACGTACGAGGTCATGGGTGACTGCACCACAGATCTATGACCGCGCCCTTATAGCAGCGTCCAGGTGTAGCTGAGGATCAAGCGGTTTTCGTCGATATCGCTGCGGTAGTTGGAACGCGCCATCGCGTTGCGCACGCGGATCCCGAGACCTTTGAGGCTGCCGCTCTGCAGCACATAGCCGATGTCCAGATCGCGCTCGCGGTCCTTGCCCTCGAACCCTTTGCCGGTATCGACATTGCTGCCAGTGATGTAGCGCACGGTGCTGGTCAGCCCCGGCACGCCGAGGGCGGCGAAATCGTAGTCGTAACGCGCCTGCCAGGAGCGCTCATCGGTATAGGCGAACTCGTAGGTCGGCACCTCGTTACCCAGAGGGCTGATGTTGGCAAACACTCGCGGGAAGGCACTGTCGCCGAACATGCCCTGATAGCCGACATAGAACGTGTGGCCGCCACGCTTAGCCGACAGCAAGGAGAAAAACGCCTGGTTGTCGATGTTGCCCAGCAGTTTTTTGCCGTCTTCGTGCGAATCGTAATACCCAAGGTTGGCGCCCAGGATCCAGTTGCCCAACGGCTCGCTGTGCTTGAGGCCGAGAAAGCGCTGGTTGTAGATATCTTCCAGTTGCCCGAACCAGGCGCTGACCGAGCTGCGTTTATCGTTGAAGGCGTAATCGGCGCCAGCAAAGTTGAAACCATCACTGCTGACCTGACGCTGCGGCACATGACCGAGCATGGCTTGCATCTTTTCGTCGCCGGCCTCGTTGCGCAGGCTGGTCGAGTTCAAGTGGCCACCTTGTACGGTCAGGCCATTGATCTCGTTCGAGCTGATGCTCGCGCCCTGATAGCTGGGCGGCAGCAAACGGATATCGCTGAAGGCCAGCACCGGCAGGTTGGGTTGCAACTCACCCACCTTCAGTTCGGTTTTGGAGAATCGCACCTTCAACGCGCCTTCCAGACGGCTGTAATCATCCGCCGCGCGCCCGTCATCCTGCACCGGCAGCAAACCTGTATTGACCCGGTCCGGGCTGCTGTCGAGCTTGAGGCCGAGCAGGCCAATAACATCCACACCAACACCAACGGGGCCCTGGGTATAACCGGATTTGACGTTGAGGATGAAGCCCTGCGCCCACTCTTCAGCCTTCGATTGTTGGTTGGCCCCGACGATGTCGGAAAAGTCCCGGCTGAAGTAGTAGTTGCGTGCTTGCAAGGTGGCGGTGGTGTCTTCGATGAAGCCGCCCTCGGCCGCCATCGCACCGGCGGAGAAACTGGAGACGACCGCCATGGACAACACGGAACCGGTTGTTGGAAGAATCTGTTTCATCGTTTTTCTCTTGTTTTTATTGATCGACAGGTTGAAGTGCTTCAGTCGCAGCGGATTTGCTGCGGGGAGCGGGACGACGGGCGTTCAGCAACACGTGCGTGACCATGCCGAAAATCAGCCCCCAAAAAGCAGCGGACAAACCCAACAACGACATGCCCGAGGCGGTGGTCAGAAAAGTCACCAACGCGGCTTCGCGATCACTCGGCACGGCCATTGCGCCGGCCAACGCCCCGGCAATCGCGGCGAACAGCGCCAGCCCGGCCAGGGCCGCGATCAGTTCTTTGGGGAACGCCGAAAACAGTGAAACCAGGGTGGCGCCGAAAATCCCCAGCACCAGGTAACACAGCCCGCCCACAACCCCGGCCACATAGCGTTTGCCGGGATCTTCATGGGCTTCGCGCCCGGTACAAATCGCCGCGGTGATGGCTGCCAGATTCAGCCCATGGCAACCGAACGGCGCCAACAGCGCCGTGCCCACCGCACTGCTGGCGATGATCGGGCCGGCCGGCGTTGGGTAACCGCTGGCGCGCAGCACCGCCATGCCGGGAACGAACTGGCCGGTCAGCGCCACCATCACCAGCGGCAAGGCGATATTCAGGGTCGCGCTCAGGCTGAACGTAGGTGTGATCCACACCGGCGTGGCCATCCCGATTACCAACGCCTCGCTGTGCAAATCACCGGCGAGAAAAGCCATCGAGCAACCCACCAGCAGCACCATCAACACCGCATACCGCGGCATCAGCCGTTTGCAGACCAGGTAGGTGGCGAACATCGCCAGCACCAGCAACGGCTTGCCCTGCAACGAGATGAACAACCCGGTGCCGAAGCTGAACAGGATCCCCGCCAGCATCGCTGCCGCAATCGCCGCAGGCAGTTTGCCGATGATCCGGTCAAACGCTCCCGAGACCCCGACCAGAAAGATAATCAGGCTACTGACCAGATACGCACCTACCGCCTCCGGCATGGAGATCCCCGGCAACAGCGCCACCAGCAACGCCGAACCCGGCGCTGACCACGCGATGATCACCGGGACGCGGTAACGCAGGCTCAACCCGATTCCGAGCACGGCGCTGCCGATGGAAATCGCCCAAACCCAGGAAGACAGCACCTCCCGCGAGAGGTGCGCGGTCTCGGCAGCCTGAAAGATGATCACCAACGGGCCTGCGTAGGAAATCACCGTGGCGATAAATCCGGCCACGGCCGCAGACAGGGAAAAGTCCTGGAATAAGCTTTTCATGAAGCCTCGCCGACAGCCCCGTCAGGCGATCCATGGATGCCCGGCAACTTTTGTTGGGCACTGCGCCGACTGCTGATGGCGAACACGGTCATGGCCATCGCGGCCACCGCACCGGGCAAGGCGAATGCCATGAAGTTCAGTTGCAGCGGCAGGCTGATCCCGAGCAAGGCACCGCCCAGCAGCGGTCCGACAATGGCACCGTTGCGCCCGATGCCCGAGGCCCAGCCCAAACCGGTGGAGCGAATGGTCATGGAGTAGAACTGCGCGGCGCAGGCGTACAACAGAATCTGCGAGCCAATGGTGGTGGCGCCGGCAATGGCGATCAGCAGGTACAACAGCGGCATCGGACTGTTGAAGCCCAGCAAGGTGATCGACACCGCTGCCACGGCGAAGAACACCGCCAACACCCGCGGCAGGTTGAGTTTGTCTCCCAGCACACCGCCGCCCACCGCGCCGAAAATGGCACCGAAGTTGAGCACAAGCAGGAACGACAGACTCGAGCCCAGGCTGTAACCGGCGTTGGCCATCAGTTTTGGCAGCCAGGAACTCAAGGCGTAGACCATCAGCAAGCAGCAGAAAAACGCCAGCCACAACATCAGCGTGCGCAGCGCACGACCTTCGCGAAACAGTTGCAACACCGGCGTGCCAGTGCCCTTCACTTCGCTCATGTGCAACTGATCGCTGGTTTGCGCGACGTACGCCGGGTCAATTCGCTGCAGGACGTTTCGCGCCTCTTCATAGCGCCCCTGGCGCAGCATGAAACCTACCGACTCGGGCAGGAAGTACATGATCAACGGCAACAACAGCAACGGCAGCACCGCCACGTAAAACACCGATTGCCAGCCAAAACTCGGGATCAGCACGATACCGAGCCCCGCCGACAGCATGCCGCCTACCGAATAGCCGCTGAACATGATCGCCACCAGCGTGCTGCGGATTTTCTTCGGCGCGTACTCGTTCATCAGCGCCACGACGTTGGGCATCACCCCGCCAATGCCAAGCCCGGCAATGAACCGGCAGAGGCCAAACTCGGTGGGGTTGCGGGCAAAACCATTGAGCACGGTAAAACCGCTGAACAGCATCACGCAGATCGTGATGGCTTTTTTGCGACCGATCCTGTCCGACAGCGGGCCGAAAAACAGCGCGCCGAACATCATCCCGAACAGTGCATAACTGCCCAGTGCGCCCGCTTGCAGAGGACTGAGCCCCCACTCTTTCATCAGCATCGGCAACACCACGCCGTAGATCACCAAATCGTAACCGTCGAAAATGATGATCAGGGCACACCAGAACAGCACCATCCAGTGAAAGCGGTTGAATCGTGCGTTGTCGATAACCGCATGTACGTCGATCTTGCGCATGGCATTTATCTCTTGTTGTTATTTTTTTAAGAGCGTCGGCAACACGGCTAACGTCCGTACAGCCGAGGGTAGAGGCGCCAGGCGCGGGGCAATATCCGCTTTGCGCAGATCGCTATCCGTTTTGTGCAATGCCCTGAAACGGGCGCGGGATGAGGAGTGTTGCGGGGATGGAGGGCCGCAAATCCGGCAGATCGGAACCTCTGCGATGAACTGCCTTCATTGCAATCACATTTGAACGCTAAGTGCGGACTGATGCGCGGATCAGGGCAGGGCCTTCTCCAGCGCCTCACGCAATTGCGCAGCCGTAGCGAATTCGTACTGCCCCACCAATTGACCGTCCTTGAGCTGCAGCCACAGCACTTTATCCACAGGTCCGGGGTAGCGCGGCGCCACGCGACCATCACGGTCAAGCATCACTCGATAGGGATAATCGCGCATGGCCGGTACAGCAAACATTTTCGCGATCAGTCGAGGCATGCGCTGGATGTCCGCGACAAATACCGCGTGCCGAGCCTCCAGGTAGCCCTTGGGCTGGTCCTGCAGAGCGGCGGCGACCAGTTTGGCGGCGTCCATGCTGCGCGCCACCAGCAACGTCTGAGTCTGGTTATCAAGTGTGAAGGGCTGATCGAACTGATCGAGCAAGGTCCACGGCGCCAGCCGCTCACCCTCCTCCAGTGCTTGCGCCCAAAGAGGCAGAAGACTGAGCAATAACACGGGCCAATATTTCACGTTCCTGTCCTCGTTCGAGCGCATGTGCGTAATGGCCATCAGTCTACACCGCCCGCTCCGAGCGCCCAGTCCGCCTGTTTACCGTTTCACGCTTTCTGCTTGTCGCAAATGAACGCTAAGCTTGGGCCTATGGATGACTCAGATTATTTACGCCTGCTGACCATTGCGGCCGAGCAAGCCAACGCGTTCCTGTCCAATGCCCGCAAATGGGAGCGTGAGCGTTGGGTCTGCCAGCGCCTGCTGCAAGGCCTGAACATTCCCTATCGCGCCGACGAATTCGCCCCGGCCGGGGAGCCGCCGGACGTGCTGTTTCGTGACGCCAGTTTCGAAGTGTTTTTCGTGCTCGATGAGGGCCGACGCCTCAACGACGAATGGCGCGATGAGCTGCAACGCCGGCGCAGTGCGTTTTCCCTGAGTTCGCTGGTGCGCCGCGAGGCCAAGCCCCGGCGCATTCCGGCCAATGAGTTCTTGCTCAGGCTCGCGCCAACCTTGCGCAAAAAAGCGCACAACTACAAAGAACGCGGCATGGACCTGGGCGAACTGGACATCATCGCCTTCGCCAGCCTCAAGCGCGAAGTGCTGGACCTCAACAGCCATTTCCCGCCGCCTACCGAATACCTGCGCCAAGGCTGGCGCTCGTTGTCGCTGGTCGGCCCGACCTTCGTCCGTGTGCTATTCGCGCACCCGGATGCCCCGGATTTTTTGCGCAGCAACCTGGGTCGCAGCATTGTTTTCGACGTCGGGATCAGCCTGTGAGTCCATTGCAGGAGCTGATTGCCGAAGTGCCGCAAACAGGTCGCGTTCGCTGGATCGGCGTGCGGCCGCAATCACGTTCTCAGATGATCGAACTCGATGCCGTGGAAGCGCGGCTTGAAGCCGGATTGACCGGTGATCACGCGCGTCCCGGCGTACGCAATGCGCGGCAGGTAACGCTGATCCAATGGGAGCATCTGGCGGTGATCAACTCACTGATGGGCCGCCCGGCGGATCAACCGGTATTACCTAATGATTTGCGACGCAACCTCGTTATCAGCGGTATCAATCTGTTCAGTCTCAAGGGTCGGCGCTTCAGGATTGGCCAGGCGATTTTCGAAACCACCGGCTGGTGCCAACCCTGCGCCCGTCTCGAGAACAACCTCGGCCCCGGGACTTTTCAGGCCGTTCGCGGACATGGCGGAATCACCGCCCGGGTGTTACAAAGTGGAATCATTCGCCTGGACGATACGGTGAGCGTCGAGCCCATTCCTGCCAGCGGCTATGCTCCGTTCAACGTTCGTTAAATCCGCCTGTAGCTTCTACACATTCAGCAACGTCTACCCCTGACGAGGCCCAATATGACCAGCCGCCTGAACCCAGACGACCAAAAGCATGTCGAAGAGTACCTGCAATTGTCCCAGCACCAAGTCGAGCGCCGGCCTTTCCGGCCGTGGATGCTCCTGGTGGTGGTGTTGGCAGTGACCATTGGTTTAGGCCTGTTGAGCCGATTTATCAGTTACCTGACGCTATGAGCAGCATCGCGCTCGCTCGGTTGACTGCACCGATTTCTTTTAGCCTTGCGAGATATCCCCATGACTCATCGTATTGTCATCGTTGGCGGCGGCGCCGGCGGTCTGGAGTTGGCTACCCGTCTGGGTAAGACTCTGGGCAAGCGCGGCACGGCCAGTGTGATGCTGGTCGACGCGAACCTGACCCACATCTGGAAACCGCTGTTGCACGAGGTGGCGGCAGGTTCCCTGAACTCCTCCGAAGACGAACTCAACTATGTTGCCCAGGCAAAATGGAACCACTTCGAGTTCCAGCTGGGGCGCATGAGCGGGCTTGATCGCGCACAGAAAAAAATCCAGCTGGCCGCTACCTACGACGAAGCCGGCATTGAACTGGTCCCGGCGCGTGAAGTGGGTTATGACTCGCTGGTGATCGCGGTCGGTAGCACCACCAACGATTTCGGGACACAGGGCGCGGCGCAACACTGCCTGTTCCTCGACACCCGCAAACAGGCCGAGCGCTTCCACCAGCAATTGCTCAACCACTACCTGCGCGCCCATGCCGGGCAGACCGACAAGGTCGAGCAAATCAGCGTGGCCATCGTTGGCGCCGGTGCCACCGGGGTCGAACTGGCCGCAGAACTGCACAACGCAGCCCATGAACTGGCGGCATACGGCCTGGACCGGATCAAACCGGAGAACATGCACATCACGCTGATTGAAGCGGGGCCACGGGTACTGCCAGCGCTGCCGGAACGTATCGGCGGCCCTGTGCATAAAACCCTGGAGAAACTCGGGGTCAACGTCATGACCAATGCCGCCGTCAGTGAAGTGACGGCCGACAGCCTGATCACCGCCGATGGCAAAGTCATCAATGCCAGCCTGAAAGTCTGGGCGGCCGGGATTCGTGCACCGGGTTTCCTCAAGGACATCGATGGCCTGGAAACCAACCGGATCAATCAGCTGCACGTGCTGCCGACCCTGCAAACCACCCGCGACGAGAACATCTTCGCCTTCGGTGACTGCGCGGCGTGCCCGCAGCCGGGCACCGACCGCAATGTGCCGCCGCGCGCCCAGGCTGCGCATCAGCAAGCTTCGTTGCTGGCCAAATCGCTGAAACTGCGAATTGAAGGCAAGCCTCTGCCGGCTTACAAATACACCGACTACGGCTCACTGATCTCGCTGTCGCGTTTTTCGGCTGTGGGTAACTTGATGGGCAACCTCACCGGCAGCGTGATGCTTGAAGGCTGGCTGGCGCGGATGTTTTACGTGTCGCTGTATCGCATGCACCAGATGGCGTTGTATGGCGCGTTTCGTACGGCGATGTTGATGTTGGGCAGCAAGATCGGGCGCGGGACTGAGCCACGGCTCAAACTTCACTAACACAATCTAGCGTGGGAGTGAGCCGGCTCCGGGCGGCTCACTCCCACATTTTTACTCACCAGCCTGTAGATCTGTGTCTCACTGTATCTCCCCTGCCGTTTCATCCCCTTCGCTTACAAACTCCCCCTTGCGCGACACAGTAGCGATACACCACGCCCGCTAAATGGCCGCTCCCGAGCAAGGCTACCGCCAGCTACGGTTATCGCCGCATTTGCGTGGCGTCCTTTATCGAACGGTTGTGTCGTGCAACCCAGGAGTATTGAAATGTCCCGTACCACCAAAAACACTATCGGTTTGCTCGGCGCTGTTTTGGCCGGAGGAATGATGTTGTCCGGTTCGGTGTTCGCCGCGCAACCACTGACTCAGGGCTACCTGCTGGCCTCGGCCGAACAGGTCGTGAAGACTCCTGAAGGGAAATGTGGCGAGGGCAAGTGTGGCGATGCCTCGATGGCAAAAACCGACACGGATGACGACGGCAAGGTATCCCGTGCCGAATTCCAGAAAGTTGCGCCGAAATCCAATTTCGACAAGATCGACACCAACCATGACGGCTTCATCGACGAGCAAGAGGCATTCGATAACGTGAAAGCCAACTACGAAGCCAATGGCAAGAAAATGCCAAAAGGCCTGTTCGAGCATTTGAAAGACCAAGACGGCGCCTAATCTGCCGAGTACCAGGCCGCGCTTTTCCGTCGAGAAGCGCGGCTTTTTTGCATCTTGAACATTTTTCGAAGGCAAAAAAAATCCCCGTATCTTTCGATACGAGGATTTTTAATATGGTCGGGGTAAGGGGATTCGAACTCCTGACATCCTGCTCCCAAAGCAGGCGCGCTACCGGACTGCGCTATACCCCGGTAATAAAAAGGCGACCTTTAAAAAGTCGCCTTCTTCGATCAGTGCTTTTGGCCTCTGATCTTAAGATCTGATCCCAGCGTGAACTGGTTTCAAAAATGGTGGGTCGTGTGGGATTCGAACCTACGACCAATTGGTTAAAAGCCAACTGCTCTACCAACTGAGCTAACGACCCAAAAATGGTCGGGGTAAGGGGATTCGAACTCCTGACATCCTGCTCCCAAAGCAGGCGCGCTACCGGACTGCGCTATACCCCGGCTTGAAATTGGCTCCGTGACCAGGACTCGAACCTGGGACCCAATGATTAACAGTCATTTGCTCTACCGACTGAGCTATCACGGAACTACATATTTCAATTTACAACTGTGAAGCTTGCTTCACCTCTTCGACCCGTTCGCATCGCTGCGTTCGTGTGTCTGAGGCGCGCTATTCTACAATCTTAAGCACCTCTGTCAACCCCCTAAATTGCTTTCAAGTTAATGATTTGCAACTTATTTCAGATTCCGGCTTGGGGAGCTGGAACCCTTCAGGGCGACTTACTGCGGGGCGCACTTTACAAGCCTTTTCCTTAGAGTTCAACAGCCTGGCGAAAAAAAGGCCTCGCAATGCGAGGCCTTATCCATTGCACTGCCGTTTAGAGTCAGACGAAAACGATTTCGTCGTTTTCCACAGTGCCTGTTGCGGTGTCGCCTGGCATGAAACGACCGGACAGAATCAGCTGCGCCAGCGGGTTCTCGATCCAGCGCTGAATGGCTCGTTTGAGCGGCCGTGCGCCGTAAACCGGGTCGTAACCCACCGCGATCAGCTTATCCATGGCCTCAGGGCTCAGATCAAGCTTCAACTCGCGCTCGGTCAGGCGACTGCGCAGGCGACCCAACTGGATCTCGGTAATGCCCGCGATCTGATCCCGAGCCAGCGGCTCGAAGATCACCACTTCATCGACCCGGTTGATGAACTCCGGCCGGAAGTGCGTGGAAATTGCGTCCATCACTGCCGCACGCTGAGCCTCACGATCACCGACCAACTCCTGGATCTGCACCGAACCGAGGTTGGATGTCATGACAATCACGGTATTTTTGAAATCCACCGTGCGGCCATGACTGTCGGTCAGCCGGCCATCCTCCAGCACTTGCAGCAAGATGTTGAAAACGTCCGGGTGGGCCTTCTCGACCTCATCCAGGAGGATCACCGAATAAGGCTTGCGACGCACCGCCTCGGTCAGGTAACCGCCCTCTTCATAGCCTACGTAGCCTGGTGGCGCCCCGATCAGGCGAGCCACGGAATGTTTCTCCATGAACTCGGACATGTCGATCCGCACCATCGCCTCTTCCGTATCAAAGAGGAACTCGGCCAGTGCCTTGCACAGCTCGGTTTTACCGACACCGGTCGGGCCGAGGAACATGAACGAACCGCTCGGGCGATTCGGGTCGGACAAACCGGCGCGGGAGCGCCGCACCGCATTGGAAACGGCAATTACCGCTTCGTCCTGGCCGATCACACGTTGGTGCAACAGGCTTTCCATCTTCATCAGTTTTTCGCGCTCGCCTTCGAGCATTTTCGACACCGGAATACCGGTCCACTTCGACACGACTTCGGCGATCTCTTCTTCAGTCACTTTGCTGCGCAGTAACTGGTTTTCAGTTTTGCCATGTTGGTCGACCATTTGCAGGCTGCGCTCCAGGTCCGGGATGATCCCGTACTGCAACTCCGCCATGCGGTTCAGATCGCCTTTGCGGCGGGCAGCTTCCAGTTCCTGACGGGACTGTTCGATTTTCTGCTGGATCTGCGCAGAACCCTGGACTTCGGCTTTTTCCGCGTTCCAGATTTCCTCCAGGTCCGAGTACTCACGTTCGTGACGGACGATCTCTTCCTGGAGTTTTTCCAGGCGTTTCTTCGCCGCGTCGTCGCTTTCTTTCTTCAGCGCCTGGGATTCCACCTTCAGCTGAATCAGCCGACGCTCCAGACGATCCAGTACTTCCGGCTTGGAGTCGATCTCCATGCGGATGCGGCTGGCCGCTTCGTCGATCAGGTCGATGGCTTTGTCCGGCAGCTGACGATCGGTGATGTAGCGGTGACTGAGCTTGGCCGCAGCGATGATTGCGCCGTCGGTAATCGCCACCTTATGGTGAACCTCATAACGCTCTTTCAGGCCACGCAGAATCGCGATGGTGTCTTCTTCACTCGGCTCATCCACCAAGACTTTCTGGAAGCGCCGCTCGAGGGCCGCATCCTTCTCTATATATTGGCGGTACTCGTTGAGTGTGGTCGCGCCGACGCAGTGCAGCTCACCACGGGCCAACGCTGGCTTGAGCATATTGCCCGCGTCCATCGAGCCTTCGCCTTTACCGGCGCCGACCATGGTGTGCAGTTCGTCGATGAACAGAATGATCTGCCCTTCCTGCTTCGACAGTTCGTTGAGCAGGGATTTGAGGCGTTCTTCGAACTCGCCACGGTACTTGGCACCGGCAATCAGCGACCCCATGTCCAGGGACAGCAGGCGCTTGCCCTTGAGTCCATCTGGCACTTCGCCGTTGATGATGCGCTGGGCCAGGCCTTCGGCGATGGCGGTTTTACCCACGCCAGGCTCACCGATCAGCACCGGGTTGTTCTTGGTGCGGCGTTGCAGGACTTGAATGGTCCGGCGAATTTCGTCGTCACGGCCGATCACCGGATCGAGCTTGCCTTCTTCGGCACGCTTGGTCAGGTCGACGGTGTATTTATCCAGCGCCTGGCGCGATTCTTCATGGTTGGCGTCATTGACGGCCTCACCACCACGCAGGTTGGTGATCGCGTTTTCCAGGGCTTTCTTGCTGACGCCCTGACCGAGCAACAATTTGCCAAGCTTGCTGTTCTCGTCCATGGCGGCGAGCAACACCAACTCGCTGGAGATGAACTGGTCGCCCTTCTGCTGGGCCAGGCGGTCGGCCTGGTTGAGCAGACGCGCCAGATCCTGCGACATGTTGACGTCGCCGGTCGGGTTCTGGATTTTTGGTAGTTGATCGAGCTCTTTGGTCAGCTCTTTGCGCAGGCTGTTGACGTCGAAGCCAACCTGCATCAACAGGGGTTTGATCGAACCACCCTGCTGTTCAAGCATGGCTTGCATCAAGTGCGCCGGTTCAATGCCCGGATGATCGAGGCCGACGGCCAGGGATTGGGCGTCGGACAAGGCTAACTGCAACTTGCTGGTTAAACGGTCTATACGCATGGGTCACCTTCCTTTTGAGCAGGCCGGACCTATGAAACATCCTGAATGAAGAAACCTGCCAGATATCACTTAGATGTGGTCGATTCTGGGAGATTCAAGCGTCGTGATGTTGATGTAGATCAGAGAAGTCTAGCGTTCGAGCCAGACCAAGGAGGCAAACCGACCGGTGCGCGGGCTGCGGCGGTAGGAAAAGAAGCGAGGATCGGTCACGGTGCAGAAACCGCCGCCATAAACAGCGGTAACCCCGCGAGTGGCCAGGCGCAAACGCGCCAGCTCATAGATGTCGGCCATGAATTTGCCAGCATTTTGACTCGGCACAAAGGCTTTGGCGGCTTCGGGCAATTGTTCGACGAAGGTTTCGCGCACTTCCGGGCCGACTTCAAAGGCTTGCGGACCAATGGCGGGGCCGAGCCAGACCAGCACTTCTTCTGGCGGCACGGCCAGGCTGTCGAGGGTTGCTTCCAGCACACCCGCCGCCAACCCGCGCCATCCGGCATGAGCCGCCGCTACGCGAGTACCGGCACGGTCACAGAACAGCGCCGGCAGGCAATCCGCGGTCATCGCCGTGCAGGCAATACCGGGTGTTGCCGTCCAGCTGGCATCGGCAGTGGCCGTAAGGCTTGGGTCTGCGTGGGCCACGGCAATGCCGTGAACCTGATTTAACCAGGCCGGTTGAATAGAGAAATGATCGGTGAGGCGACGGCGGTTTTCGGCAACAGCTTCGGGGCTGTCATCGACGTGATCGCCGAGATTGAGGCTGTCGAACGGCGCCAGACTGACGCCGCCCGCACGGGTGGTAACACAGGCTTTCACCCCGGCAGGCGCAGGCCAGTCGGGAATCAGCCAGTCACTCATCCGATGAACGCCTCGCGGTCTTGCTTGAGCAGCGTCAGCAACCAGACGAAATCATCCGGCAGTGGCGATTCCCAGCTCATGCGTTTACCGGTGGTCGGGTGATCCAGTTCCAGGAACCGCGCATGCAGTGCCTGACGCGGGAACGCCTTCAACGATTCGACCATGGTCACACTGGCTGCCGGCGGAATGCGGAAACGACCGCCGTAGGCAGGATCTCCGACCAACGGATAGTTGATATGGGCCATGTGCACACGAATCTGGTGCGTACGACCGGTTTCCAGCTTCACCCGCACGTGCGTGTGGGAGCGGAAACGCTCGAGCACGCGGTAATGACTGACGGCCTGCTTGCCACCTTCCATCACGGCCATGCGCTGGCGTTGCTGACCGTGACGACCGATCGGCGCGTTGATCTTGCCGCCGGCAGTCACCACACCGATCACGATGCACTCGTAGATCCGGCTTACGCTGCGGCTCTGCAATTGCGTGACAAGCTGTGTCTGCGCCTGAATGGTCTTGGCCACCACCATCAGACCGGTGGTGTCCTTGTCCAGGCGATGCACGATACCGGCGCGGGGCACATTGATGATGTCCGGCACGTGGTGCAGCAAGGCGTTGAGCAAGGTGCCATCAGCGTGACCGGCGGCAGGATGCACCACCAGGCCCGCGGGTTTGTTGATCACCAGGATGTCGTCGTCTTCATAGACGATGTCCAGCTCGATGTCTTGAGCGATCCATTCGCCCTGAGCTTCCTGCTCGGCAGTGAGTTCAAGAATGGCACCACCGTGAACAATGTCTCGCGGGCGGATAACCGCCCCATCCACAGTCAGGCGGCCGTCTTTGATCCAGGCGGAAAGGCGCGAGCGCGAGTGCTCAGCGAATAATTGTGCGGCGACTTGATCGAGGCGTTGGCCGCCCAATTCGGACGGCACCTCTGCGCGAAGTTCAATTTTATCGGACATGCTCAGACTAGGCGTCGGCACAGCCTTTGGTTTCGGCTGCGCGCTTGTGGTTAAATACGGCGTCTTTTGCCCCGAGGCTATTCAACGGGGCGCTCATCATAACAGGACGGCCTCGCCCAAGACAGCGGCCGTCATAGGGACGCAAGCCGCCATGCAAGTGAAACACCTGCTGCTGATCGCCATCCTCGCATTGACCGCTGCTTGCTCATCGAAGGAAGTCGTAGACGAAAACCTGAGCGAGGTCGAGCTGTACCAGCAGGCTCAGCACGATCTGGACAACAATAGCTACACCGCCGCCACAGCCAAGCTGAAGGCGCTGGAGTCGCGTTATCCGTTCGGTCGCTACGCCGATCAGGCTCAACTCGAGCTCATCTACGCCAACTACAAGAACACCGAGCCTGAAGCAGCGAAGTCCGCCGCCGAGCGCTTCATTCGCCTGCACCCGCAGCACCCGAACGTGGATTACGCGTATTACCTCAAGGGTCTGACTTCCTTCGACCAGGACGTCGGCCTGTTGTCGCGCTTCCTGCCGCTGGACATGACCAAGCGTGACCCGGGCGCTGCCCGCGACTCCTACAACGAGTTCGCCCAGCTGACCAGCCGCTTCCCCAACAGCCGCTACTCGCCTGACGCCAAGCAGCGCATGATCTACCTGCGCAACCTGCTGGCAGCCTACGAGATTCACGTTGCCGACTACTACCTGACCCGTCAGGCCTATGTCGCCGCCGCGAACCGTGGCCGCTACGTGGTGGAAAACTTCCAGGAAACCCCTTCGGTCGGTGACGGCCTGGCGGTGATGACAGAGGCCTACCAGCGTCTGCACCTGGATGACCTGGCTGCCACCAGCCTCGAAACCCTGAAGCTCAACTACCCGAACCATCCAAGCCTGGTCGACGGTCAGTTCCAGCCTTCGGTGGCCGAAGCCGACAACCGCTCGTGGTTGAGCAAGGCGACCCTGGGCCTGATCGAGTCCCGTCCACCGCTGCCGCCGGGCGAAACCCGCGCCAACCAGGACGTGCAGAGACAGTTCCAGGACGCCAAGGACTCGATTCCGAACGAGCTCAAGCCTAGAGATGAAAACGGCGACGTGATCGAAGAAGAGGAACACGAGTCCGAAGCCAATAACAGCGATCGCTCGTGGTTCAGCTACATGACCTTCGGCGTGTTTGACTGACACATCGGGCGGTACGAAAAGGAGCCTTTCGAGGCTCCTTTTTTATGGACTCGATGATTACGCTGTGCGCTGGTCATGTCCTTGGCTAAACTGGTTCATCACTCGTCGAATAGCAGCTCATCATGCTTCGTTTACTATTCTGGATCGCCCTGATTGCCGCTGCGGTATGGTTATGGCGCAAGTTCAAGGGCCAGGCTTCCGTGCCCAAGTCATCTGCCGAGCTGGAAGCGGCGCCCATGGTCCGCTGTGCCCATTGCGGCGTACACCTGCCACGCGACCGCGCGCTGAGCCTTCAACAACAGTGGTATTGCAGCCAGGCTCATCTTGAGCAAGGCCCGGGCTCCAGTGATCGCTGAGACCTCCAGTCCCGGCAGCAAACAGGCCCAGCGACTGCTGCGCCTCTATCACCTCTACCGTTTGAGCATCGGCATCACCCTGGTGCTGTTGATCGCCAGCAACATGGACAACCAGTTGCTGACGTTCAGCAATGACGACCTGCTGCGCAGTGGCAGCTGGTTTTACCTGGTGCTGAACATCCTGCTGGTGGTATTCCTCGGGAACACCCGGCGCCCGGCGCAACTGTTCAGCCTGGCGCTGACCGACGTCCTGCTGCTGTGCGGTCTGTTCTACGCCGCCGGCGGTGTGGCCAGCGCCATCGGCAACTTGCTGATCGTATCGGTCGCCATCAGCAACACCTTGTTGCGAGGGCGCATCGGGCTGCTGATTGCCGCCGTTGGCGCGCTCGGCATTGTCGGGCTGAGCTTCCTCCTCAGTTTCAGCCATCCCGCCACCCCCAACGATTACCTGCAAGTCGGCACGCTCGGCGCCTTGTGTTTTGCTGCGGCATTGCTGGTGCAAGGGCTGATCCGACGCCTGGAGGTCAGCGAAACCCTCGCCGAACAACGGGCCAGCGAAGTCGTCAGTCTCGAAGCCCTCAACGCCCTGATCCTGCAACGCATGCGTACCGGCATCCTGGTTCTCGACGACAAGCGGCGCGTTCAACTGGCCAACCACAGCGCCTTGAACCTGTTAGGCAGGGAAAATCTCGCAGGCCAACTGATCGACGACTACTTGCCCAGCCTGGTCGAACGCCTGCAACTGTGGCTCAACAATCCAACGCTGCGTCCCCAGAGCCTGAAAGTCGCCAGCAGTGGTCTGGAGCTGCAACCGAGCTTCATTGCCCTGGACCAAAGCCCGCACCACCAGACTCTGGTCTTTCTCGAAGACCTCGCGCAAATCGCTCAACAAGCCCAGCAGTTGAAACTCGCCGCCCTTGGTCGCCTGACCGCCGGTATCGCCCATGAAATCCGCAATCCACTGGGCGCCGTTAGTCATGCCGCGCAGCTATTGCAGGAATCAGAGGAACTGAACAGCGCGGATCGACGTCTGACCCAGATTATTCAAGACCACTCTCAGCGAATGAATCGGGTAATCGAAAACGTCCTGCAACTGTCCCGCCGCCAGCAAACCGTAGCGCAGCGGCTTGATCTGAAGCCGTGGCTGGAACAGTTCGTCAACGAAACCCGCGCCAGAGCGACCGAGCATCAGCAGATTCACCTGCGCATCGGCTCAGGAGACTTCAAAACCCTGATGGATCCAGACCAGTTGACTCAGATTCTCGACAATCTGTTGCGCAATGCCTGGCGCCATAGCGCCTTGAATCACGATCAGGCACAGGCTTGGCTCGAGCTGTTCGTCGACCCGGACAGCCAGCTGCCGGTCCTCGAGATCCTGGACGATGGCCCCGGCGTAGCACCGGAGCATCAGGTGCACTTGTTTGAACCGTTCTTCACCACCAGCACCCAAGGCACCGGCCTGGGGCTTTATCTGTCCCGTGAGCTGTGCGAAAGCAATCAGGCCCGCCTAGACTTCAAACCACGCCAAGACGGCGGCTGCTTTCGCATCACTTTCGCTCACGGACGGAAACAAGGTTGAACATGAGCCCACGGCAAAAAGTCCTGATCGTCGATGACGAGCCGGATATCCGCGAATTGCTGGAAATCACCCTGGGACGGATGAAACTCGACACGTTCAGTGCCCGCAACCTCGGCGAAGCCCAGGCCCTGCTGTCGCGAGAGACGTTCGACTTGTGCCTCACCGACATGCGTTTGCCGGACGGCACCGGCCTTGAGCTGGTGCAACACATTCAGCAACGCCACCCAAACGTACCGGTGGCAATGATCACCGCTTATGGCAGCCTGGAAACGGCGATCAACGCCCTCAAGGCCGGTGCCTTTGATTTCCTGACCAAACCGGTGGACCTCACTCGCTTGCGGGAACTGGTCAGTAGCGCGCTTCGGTTGCCTGCGCCGGGCGTCACCGGCATCGCCATCGATCGCCGGCTGCTGGGTGATTCACCGCCCATGCGCGCCTTGCGCAAACACATCGATAAACTGGCCCGCAGCCAGGCGCCGGTGTACATCAGTGGCGAATCCGGCAGCGGCAAGGAACTGGTCGCGCGACTGATCCATGAGCAAGGGCCGCGCGCCAGCAAACCGTTTGTCCCGGTCAATTGCGGGGCGATTCCGTCAGAATTGATGGAAAGCGAATTTTTCGGGCATCGCAAAGGCAGCTTTAGCGGTGCCATCGAAGACAAACCCGGACTGTTCCAGGCGGCCCATGGCGGCACCCTGTTCCTCGACGAAGTGGCTGATTTGCCGCTGGCGATGCAGGTCAAACTGCTACGGGCCATACAGGAAAAAGCCGTTCGCGGTGTCGGTGAGCAACAGGAAACCGTGGTCGATGTGCGTATCCTGTGCGCCACTCACAAAGACCTCGACGCCGAAGTCGCCGCCGAACGCTTTCGCCAGGATTTGTACTACCGATTGAACGTGATCGAACTACGAGTGCCGTCCTTGCGCGAACGCCGTGACGACATTGAATCCCTTGCCAGCCATGTGCTCAAACGCCTGGCCATCAGCACCGGCCAACCCGCCGCAAAACTCCACCCCCAAGCCCTCGACGCGCTGAAAAGCTATCGTTTCCCCGGCAATGTGCGGGAACTGGAGAACGTGCTCGAACGGGCGCACACGTTGTGCGAAAACAAACAAATTGAAACCAGCGACCTGCGACTGGCCGAAGGCAACTGCAACCCGGAAGGCGGTGTGCCGGACCTGACGCAGATCGACAATCTGGAAGACTACCTGGAAAACATCGAACGCAACCTTATCCTCCAGGCCCTGGAAGAAACCCGCTGGAACCGCACGGCGGCGGCTCAGCGGTTGAATCTTTCATTCCGGTCGATGCGTTACAGGCTCAAAAAATTCGGGTTGGATTGAAGGCGACCTGACAGGCGCCGAAAAATCCCGCGACTAAATCCGCCCGATCGGTGCATACGGCGCCGGATCAATGATCGGCTCACGCCCCAGCATCACATCCGCAAACAACTGACACGACGCAGGCGCCAGCACCAAGCCATTACGGTAATGCCCGCAATTCAGCCAAAGCCCTTCGAACCCCGGCACCCGACCGATGTAAGGAATGCCCTCCGGCGAGCCCGGGCGCAACCCGGCCCAATGACCGACGACCTCGGCATCCGCCAGTGCAGGAATCAACTCCACCGCCGATGCCTTCAGGCTCTCCAGGGCAGATTCGGTCGGCGTTTTGTCGAAGCCTTCATGCTCCAGCGTACTGCCGATCAGAATGTGCCCGTCGCGCCGAGGAATCGCATAACGTCCCTTGGCCAGAACCATGCTCGGCAGGAAATCCGCTGCGCATTTGTAGAGAATCATCTGCCCTTTCACCGGTTCGACCGGCAGCTCCAGATCCAGGCTCTTGAGTAAATCACCGCTCCAGGCGCCCGCAGTCAGCACCACCTGATCACCATGAATCGCTCCCGCCGAGGTCTGCACCCCGACCACCGTAGCGCCTTCACGGATAAATCCGCTGACTTCACACTGCTCATGAATCGTCACGTTCGGCAGCGCCAGCAACGCAGCCTTGAGGGACTTCACCAGCCGCGGGTTGCGAACATTGGCCACATCGGCCATGTAGATCGCCCGGGAAAAACCGCTCCCCAATACCGGCACCGCGTCGTGAGCCGCCGAGATATCCACAGCTCGTAACGGACGGTTTTCCCGCTCGGCCCAGGCCAGCGCCTCGGCCTCGTCATCCAGGTCCAGCCAGTACAACCCGGTGGTATGCACCTCGGGATCGACACCGGTGGCGGCAAACAGTCGCTCACCCAGCTGTGGATAAAAATCCTGGGACCAATGCGCCAACGCGGTGACCGCCGGGCTGTAGCGCCACGGGTAGAGCGGAGAAACGATGCCGCCACCCGCCCAGGACGACTCCTGACCGACGTTCGAGCGATCCAGCAGCACAACGCTCTGCACTTCGGATGCGAGATTGAACGCCGTCAGCAGGCCAATCACGCCGCCGCCGACAATCACCACTTGCTGTTGCCTGGTCATGTTCTGATCCAACCGTTAAATAGACAGAGGGTACAAAAGGCACCCGGAAAAGGAACTCAGCGCCCCCAGCAATCCTTGGTCGTGGCCGTCGCATTGACCATGCTTCTGACGCCAGTGTTGGTGAGAGTGAAATCACCGCACTTGTCAGCGGCCATGGCCTTGCCGGGCTTGCGCACCGCCGTCAGCAGGAAGGTCTGATCGGTCAGGGTCGGGGTGATGGTGTAGAAGTCATTACCGGAGCTCAGGCCGGTGGCATTGGTGTAGACATTAGTCTTCGAATAGTGGCGTTCAAGGATCTGCGCTTGTTCGGAGAGCAGGCCGGCGACTTCAGTGCGTCGGCCCTTGTTCACATACTCGGTGAGGCTCGGGTAGCCAATGGTGATGACGATCCCGATGATCGCAATCACGATCATGATTTCGATCAGGGTAAAACCTCGGTTGGATCTGCGCATGCCTCAACTCTCACTTACTGTATTTGCCGCCACATGATGCGACGGCTGCCGCCGCTGCCGGGCTTTTCCACCAGGGAGCTGATGCCACCGCTGGAGTCGTTCACAATCTTGCGGGTCGCATTGTTGACGATCGCGTTCAGCGTCGGAATACCACCGGTGAAAATCACTCCGCTGGAGATCGAATCCTTGATGTCGACCAACCCGTCGCCATTGCTGTCGAGCACCGCGTAATTGAGCATCTTACCGCTGAATGCATCGAGCTCGACCAGTTTGCCGGTACCGAAACTGGCGCAAGGATCGGTGGTGTCGACGCTGGCCGTGGTGAACACGATCCGGCTGGCCACCAGATTGGCCTGATTGATTACCCGCTCTCCCGTCAGCACGTTGTTGTACACCAGCGGCAAGTACCAGCCTTTCTTCGCCGGGTAGATCACTTCGTTCTGGCTGGTGGTGATGAATTGCCCCGTGCTGCCCGAAAAAACGCCGGTCACCGCCTGCGCCTGCAAGCTGGAAGCGGTGACTTGTCCCGCGCCACCCTCCGCATCCCACACCGCGTAGAACGCCTGTAGATCCTTGTTGGTCTTGTCGGCCGCCTCATTGAATTTACCGGTACCGAAAAACACTTCCTTGCCGCCCAATGCGTGATCGGCCAGCAACGGTTGCGCAGTAATCGGTTGGGTCGCGCCGCCTGCCGTGGTGAAAAACGGCTTGCCGGAAAACGCCACGCCCCAGGTGTCGGAGCTAGTGCCACTCAAATCGAACTTCCACAATCGCCCTTTCAGATCGCCCCCATAGGCGGCCTGCACCACATTTTGCGAGTTGACCCTGAGCTTCACCGACGACAGGCCATTGGTGGTTTCCGTGCTGTCGACCACGATTTTCTTGATCAGCGAGCCGTCGCGGATATCCACCACATACAGCGCTGCCACCCCGGAGTTGCTGCCATAACCGTTGGAAATGAATGCCGCCCATCGACCGTCGGCCAAGCGGGCCACTTCCGGTCGCGCGTAGGCATAACCCAGATCATTGAAAACGTTCGCCGTGTTTGCTGTGGCCGGCGCGCTGATCTCCCACAACGCTTTCGTTACGTTACCGGCCGATGCGTCGAACAGTTGCAGTGCATAAAAGGTTTTGCCGCCCGCCCCTGTTCCTCCAATCGCCAGGGTTTTCCAGGCGCTGTCGAGTTGGGTATCGAACACGCCGACCTGACCGTCGACCAGGTATTTGTGGCTCACCCCATTGATGTAAGTGGGGTCAGCGATGTAGCGCAATGCTGGCAGCACACTGGAGGGCATATAACCGTAGCGTCTGACACCGCTGGTCGAGTTGATGACATTTACAAAACCGTCGTTGGCGTTCACCACAAGACTGGCGGTCATGTTGGCCGCTTTGATGGCGAGGTAGGAGCTGTAAGTGGTGTCACCCACCAGATCGGACGCGGTTTGGTCCGTGGGCCCGGCCAGCACGAGAGGCGAATTGATGATATCGCCGAGCAATACACTGCGCGTTCTCAATCCGGTTTTGTTGGTGCCTTTGCTCCACTCCACCAGATCGCTGCCGGTGATACCCGTGGGCAGGTCCTGGCTGAGAGAGGTCTGCTGCGCCGAGGAAAAATTGCCGTAGGCCAGGGTAACAGCGGCGTTGGTCACGGTATTCCAGGACTGGTAGGTCGGCGCGGCAGCACCGGGCACGATGGTGGTATCGGTCGTCCACAGCACTGCGGCCGTGTTCACCGCGCCAGCCGATGTGAAGCCAAAAGACTTGATGGTGCCGCGCCAGTCCTTGGGGTCGTAGCTGGTCTGGAAGTAACTTGAATTGCTGGACAACGTCGTGCCGTTGGCCACACCACTGCCGCCAGAGCCCGCCTTGGAGGTGATGTCGCTGAGGGCTGAAGACAGCGAGCTGTTGAGCCCGGTGTCATCAGTCGCCTGGTAGTACTTGCCCTGCCCGTAGGTCGCGGCGTCCGCCAGCATTTGGTTTGCCGCGGCAAACCCCACGGTGTAGGTACTCATGTTCTGCCGAGGAAAATCCGCGGCATCCCAGCTTTTGCCAGCGGCATCGACTCCCGTGGAGCGCATGTCGATATCGAAGGCAAACTTGGCGATGTCATCCAGGTACAGGGTATCGCCCTCGTCGTCGCCAAAGCGGTTAGCGCCATCGTTGTTGCTGATCCCGTCCCAGTTCGGCAAGAGGCTCCCAGCCAGCGGATCGTCAGGGGGGAAGGTTCGGTCGTAGGTGGGCAGTCCATCGGTGATCACCACCCCATAGTTTCTCTGGCAGCGATACTGAACCGGGCTGGTATAGGTGGTGGGCCTCGAGTTGTTGTACGGCGTCATGCCACGAAAATAACGGGTGATCTCGTAATAGGCTTCAGCCAAGGGCGTATTGGCCTGGGCGCTCAGTTCATCGATTCCGGCGATCAAGTCATTGTAGTTTTCATCGGCCTGAGCCTGGGTCACGGAGCCGCTGACGGCCGCCAAATCGCTGATCGAACGGACGATGTAACCGCCGTCATTCTTATGGTTGCCGACCGCCAGGTTGAACGTCGCCAGACCAATGCGCAGCGAGCGGTTGCTGGCCACCAACGTCTTGGAAACGTTGCGCGCCACATTCATCCGGTAATCATTGGGAATCGAGCCATCGGTGAAATCCCGGTCGGAATTCTTTGCAAGGCTTACCAGATACGACAGGTATTTCGCCGAATAGCGAGTGTCCTCCCCCCCCACCGGATCGGGAAGCTTCAGGCAAAACGAATCCTGACCGATAACACTGTTGCTATAAAAACCGTACCAATCCTTCGAACAGGTTCCTCGAGTCAAACTCGACAAGGAAATATTGCTGTCGGTCATATCAAGTTCCCGCCCTTTCGAGCAGGAGCCATTCGAGAGGCAAATACTCACCTGAGGACGCGCAATCGTCGGGTCGAAGTCAGCCGCCCAGATAATGCTGTTCATACTCCCCGAGTCATCGAGTAACAGCATCACATTGGGGGCCACGGCGGCGGCATTCAACAGCGGCGAATCCGAGGGTGTGAAGGCATATGTCGGCGCTGCCAGATAAAGGCTCGACGCCGCGCCGCAGAACAACTGCAACAACCAACGGCGCCAGCCTGTGCGGGCCTCAGTACTTCGCATAGATACTCTCCACCACACTGCGCGAGTTGCCCGCGATGCCCACGGCGGTCACCCGGTACAGCGTTGCCGACGTGTTGCTCGGCACGTTCACGGCGGTCAGGGTGGTGCCGATGTTCTGCACCCCGTAAAAGCCGCTACCAGAGGCGATCCAGGCCACCCCCGATGTTGAGTTGAACCCGGCGACGGTTATGACCGACGCTTCGGCCGGCGGCGCACATTGAATGGTGCCGCTGCAAACCGGCAAGGAATAGGTATCCAGTTGCACCGCGCTTTCGCCGACACGCAATGCCGCTTCTGCGCCCTGGAACGACTGGTTGCGCAGGATCACACTGCTGGCCATTTTTTCCTGCAACGTGGCGCTCTGCATTGATGAAAGCCCGATCAACGTCAGCACCAGGAGAAACACCAGGCTGACCAACAGCGCCATGCCGCGCTGGGCGTGAGGGGTCATGGGAGCATTTCTCATCGGCCCTCCCCTCATGGCAACCGGTTGCGCAAGGCGGCAACCACGTTGAAGGTTTGTTCGCGTACCCGGTCGTTGGGGTCGGTCAGCGTCAGCGTCAGTCGCACACTGCGGATTCTTGCCGGATCGGATGGGTTGCTGCTGTAGGTAGAGGCGGCCGAATCGGTGGCCGAACTGGCGAGGCCGAAGCTCACATTGAAGGCCCTGACATTGTTCACCAGCACCTGTTGCGTCGGCGTGCCGGCACCGGAGCCCATCAGCAGTTGGTTGTTGTTGAAGCTGTAGACCAATCGCCGGATCGGAAATGCCAACTGCCCAGACGTCGGCGTTCGTGCATCGGTGTAGGCCGTTGCGGTGTTGCGGCAATCGGAAATCACCGTCCAGGTTGGCACCCCGCCACTGCCGCCGACATCGGCGGTAACCAGCGTTAATTTAAGATTGGCATTGTCCCAACTGATCGGCGTGATTTGACTGGCGTTGAAGTTCCCGGCCGAGCTGGCGTCGATAATCGTGCCCAGGCAACCGAACATGCCGACCATGCGGATTTCCTGAATCATTTTGCTCAGGACGAACCGTGCATCTTCCTGCATGCCGGCGGCGGTGCTCTGACTGACGTAGGTGTTTTTAGCGGCGATAAAGATCTGCGCCACACCCAGCACCACAACCAGACTCAACGCCAGGGCGATCAGTAATTCGATCAGGCCGAACCCTTTGCTGGCTCTGATCATGGTGTTGTCGCCGGATCAACGGTGGCGCGGCTGGTAAGGACAAAACTGCGGCGCGAATCGGCGGTATTGGCGGCCCGTGAGTCGTCCCAGGTGATGGTAATGGTGTACACCCGCTGGTTGCGGGTGATGCTGCCGGTCGCCGTGGCGCCGGCGAAATTGACGATGTTGCTGGTGAAATCGTAAAGGTCCTGATCCCGGGCCACGCTCAGGTTGCCCGAGGTCGGAGGCGTGACGGTGTAGTCGGCGCCGGAGTTGGCGCGAATGCGGTCCATCATGTCGTAGGCGATGAAACTCGCCTGGCTGGTCATCCGCGAGCTGTCAGTGTATTTCAGCGCATTGAGCTGAATCGCCGCCGCGCCCAACAACCCTACGGCCAGCACCAACAACGCGACCAGTACCTCGATCAGCGTCATGCCTTCCTGTGCGCGCTTGCTCCAACCCCTCATCCGCAACTTCCACCCAATAGAATTCGTCCGTTCAAACACACATTCAGCGTCCTGCTCTGCGCCCCCAGTACATAACCGATCACGACCGCCGTGGACGGCGCCGACAAACCGCCCAGATTGTTGAAATCAATTGCGGTCACTCCTGAGGTTAGCGTCAGAGTCGCCCCGCTGCTCATTGCTGGAACAACCCGCAATACATTGGCCGGATTGCCAGTACCGTCATAAACGGTCAACTCGCCGGTCCAGACACTGTCGTCTGCTGTCGGGCGAACCCGGGTGGTAACGCCCCGGTCGATAGCCTCAAGCCGGGCGAAATTGAGCGCGCGTTGCAGGTCGCCGATCTCGGTATCGGCCTTGGTGTTTTGCACCGAGCGGGTAAACGCCGGCACGGCCAAGGTGATCAGGATCAGAAACACGGCGAGCGCGATCAGCAGCTCGACCAGCGTGAAACCTTTTGTACGATGATCCATCGGTGCCCTCCGTTGCCGTCGGCTATACCTGCTTCTACACGCTAGAACATTCGACCGGCAGATGTACGGTTGTTTTGCCATTACTCGCGCAGGGATCGCGCGGGCCGCAGCACTCCAGGGAGGGAGATGACATGCATCAGCGAGGTTTCAGCCTGATCGAACTGCTCATGGGACTGACAATTGTCGGGATTGTTCTGCTGTTGGTCAGTCCGGCGTTTGCTGCACTGACTGAATCGAACTATCGCGAGCAGATGGCCGAGTCGCTTATCAGTGGTATACGCAACGCCAGAACCGTTGCCATCACTCGCAATCAGAGCGTCGTGATTCACGCCATCAACGGTGACTGGAGTGAGGGCTGGCGGATCATTCTGGATATCAGTGGCAAAGGGGCGGAGGACAACAGCAATCCGCTGCTGGTCGAGCGCGCGAGTGGCACTCGGGTGCCGATTGTCGGCAATTGGCCGGTCAGGCGATACATACGCTTCAACAGTAATGGCGAGCCACAGATGCCCGGCCGGGCCTTTCAAGCGGGGACATTGCACATTTGCGCCGCCGGCGAACCGGTCACTCAGCTGCAGGTGGTGCTGGCTGCGACCGGCCGTGTCAGCCTGCGCAGCCATAAGGCTGAGCAGGCGCTGTGTCCAGCGGGCAAAAACGTTAAAGCAGGGAGCGCACGCGCAACTCTTTAGGCATGGAGAAGGTGATGTTCTCCTCGCGACCGGCCAGCTCATCGGCACCGGTAGCGCCCCACGCCTGCAACTGCTGGATCACGCCACGCACCAGCACTTCCGGTGCGGAGGCGCCAGCGGTGATGCCGATTCGCTCGACACCGTCGAACCAGCTCTTTTGCAGGTCTTCGGCGCCATCGATCAGATAGGCCGGGGTGGCCATGCGCTCGGCCAGTTCACGCAGGCGATTGGAGTTGGAGCTGTTCGGGCTGCCGACCACCAGGACCACGTCGCATTCGTCGGCCAGTTGCTTGACCGCGTCCTGACGGTTTTGCGTGGCATAGCAGATGTCGTCCTTGCGCGGACCGCCGATGGCCGGGAACCGAGTACGCAAGGCGTCGATTACGCGACTGGTATCGTCCATGGACAGGGTGGTCTGGGTGACGAAGGCGAGTCTTTCAGGGTTGTTCACCTGCAATTCGGCGACGTCTTTTTCGTCTTCGACCAGATAGATCGCGCCGCCATTGCTGCCATCGTATTGGCCCATGGTGCCTTCGACTTCCGGGTGACCGGCGTGGCCGATGAGGATGCATTCACGGCCATCGCGGCTGTAGCGTGCCACTTCGATGTGTACCTTGGTCACCAGCGGGCACGTGGCGTCGAACACCTTCAGGCCACGGCCAGCGGCTTCAGTGCGCACAGCCTGGGAAACACCGTGGGCGCTGAAGATCACGATCACGTCATCGGGCACCTGATCCAGTTCTTCGACGAAAATTGCCCCGCGAGCACGCAGGTCTTCGACGACGAATTTGTTGTGGACCACTTCGTGGCGCACATAGATCGGCGGCCCGAAGACTTCCAGGGCGCGATTGACGATTTCAATCGCCCGGTCCACACCGGCGCAGAAGCCACGGGGGTTGGCGAGTTTGATTTGCATGCGGTGCCTCGTGTCTTGCGCGCAAGAAATAGCGAAAACAGTGAAAACTTAATGTGGGAGCGAGCCTTTGTGGTGAGGGGATTTATCCCCTCGCCACAAAGGCTCGCTCCTACAAGTTACAACGATTTGACGTTGATGATCTCGACGTCAAAGGTCAATGCCTTGCCGGCCAGCGGGTGGTTGAAGTCGATGGTCACTTGCTCGTCATCGAACTCTTTCACAACGCCAGGCAGTTCAGTATTGGCCGCATCGTTGAAGATCACCAGCAAGCCAGGCGACAGATCCATGTCCTTGAACTGCGAGCGCGGGATGATCTGTACGTTCTGCGGGTTGGGTTGGCCAAAAGCGTTTTCCGGCGCAATCGTCAGCGTACGCTTGTCGCCAGCCTTGAAGCCGAACAGCGCTGCTTCGAAACCTGGCAACAGGTTGCCGTCGCCGACCTTGAAGGTCGCCGGGGCTTTGTCGAAGGTGCTGTCGACCGTGTCGCCGTTCTCCAGGCGCAGTGCAAAGTGCAAGGTGACTTCCGTGTTCTGGCGGATGCGTTGCTCAGCCAATACCTGTTCAGTCATGAACGGCTTCTCCGGTTTTCTTACTTTTGAACATGTCCAGCGCAAGCATTACGGCACCGACAGTGATTGCACTGTCAGCAAAGTTGAACGCCGGGAAATACCAGCGGTTCTGCCAATGCACCAGAATGAAATCGATCACATGGCCCAGGGCAATGCGGTCGTACAAATTACCCAGCGCGCCACCCAGCACCAGCGCCAAAGCGACGGCCAGCCAGGTTTCGTTACGCCCCAGGCGCTTGAGCCATACCACCAGCACGCCACTGACCACTGCAGCGATCAGGGCAAACAACCAGCGCTGCCAGCCGGAACTGTCGGCCAGGAAGCTGAATGCCGCACCCGTGTTATAGGCCAGGGTCCAGCTGAACAAATCGGGGATCACCACGATTTGCTGGAACATCTCGAGCTTGCCTTCGAAGTAGAACTTGCTGGCCTGGTCGATGACCAGGACCAGCAAACTCAACCAGAGCCAGCTCAGCCGTCCGAAACGGCCAACGGCATTAGGCATAGTGACGAACCTCGCCAGCGCCGCTGATGTTGTCGACGCAACGACCGCAGATTTCCGGATGCTCCGGGTTCACGCCGACGTCTTCACGGCAGTGCCAGCAACGGGCGCACTTGGCGTGGCTCGACTTGACCACTTGCAGTTTCAAACCGCTGACTTCGGTGACCACGGCATCGGCCGGCGCCTGAACGAACGGTGCAACGGTCGCGGTCGAGGTGATCAATACGAAGCGCAGTTCGTTGCTCAGCTTGGCCAGGTCGGCGCTCAGCGCCTCTTCGGCGAACAGCGTCACTTCGGCTTGCAGGTTGCCACCGACGGCCTTGGCCGCGCGCTGGATTTCCATTTCCTTGTTGACCGCGACCTTCACCGCCATGATCCGCTCCCAGTAGGCGCGGTCCAGCTCGACGTTTTCCGGCAGCTCGGTCAGACCTTCGTACCAGGTGTTGAGCATGACCGATTCGTTACGCTCGCCCGGCAGGTACTCCCACAATTCGTCAGCGGTGAACGCGAGGATCGGCGCGATCCAGCGCACCAGCGCTTCGGAGATGTGGTACAGCGCGGTTTGCGCCGAACGGCGCGCCTTGCTGTTGGCGCCAGTGGTGTACTGACGGTCCTTGATGATGTCGAGGTAGAAACCGCCCAGCTCCTGCACGCAGAAGTTGTGGATCTTGGAGTAGACGTTCCAGAAGCGGTATTCACCGTAGTGCTCTTGCAGCTCGCGTTGCAGCAGCAGGGTGCGGTCCACGGCCCAACGGTCCAGCGCCAGCATTTCTTCGGCCGGCAGGATGTCGGTGGCCGGGTTGAAGCCGGTCAGGTTCGAGAGCAGGAAGCGCGCGGTGTTACGGATCCGCCGGTAGGCGTCCGCACTGCGCTGCAGGATCTGCTCGGAAACCGCCATTTCACCCGAGTAATCGGTGGAAGCGACCCACAGACGCATGATGTCGGCGCCCAGGGTGTCGTTGACCTTTTGCGGCGCGATCACGTTGCCCAGGGACTTGGACATCTTGCGGCCGGACTCGTCGACGGTGAAGCCGTGGGTCAGCAGCTCGCGGTATGGCGCGTGGTTGTCGATGGCGCAACCGGTCAGCAACGACGAGTGGAACCAGCCCCGGTGCTGGTCCGAACCTTCCAGGTACAGGTCGGCACGTGGACCGGTTTCGTGGCCCATCGGGTGCGAACCGCGCAGAACGTGCCAGTGCGTAGTGCCCGAGTCGAACCAGACGTCCAGGGTGTCGCTGATCTTGTCGTACTGCGGCGCTTCGTCACCGAGCAACTCGGCGGCGTCCATCTTGAACCAGGCTTCGATGCCTTCGACTTCGACGCGCTTGGCGACTTCTTCCATCAGCTCGGCGGTACGTGGGTGCAGCTCGCCGCTTTCCTTGTTCAGGAAGAACGGAATCGGCACACCCCAGTTGCGCTGACGGGAGATGCACCAGTCCGGGCGGTTGGCGATCATCGAGTGCAGGCGCGCCTGGCCCCAGGCCGGAACGAACTTGGTTTCTTCGATGGCTTTGATCGCCCGCTTGCGCAGGGTGTCGCCGGTCACAGGTTCTTTGTCCATGCCGATGAACCACTGCGCGGTGGCGCGGTAGATCAGCGGGGTCTTGTGACGCCAGCAGTGCATGTAGCTGTGTTCGATGATGCTGGTGTGCAGCAGCGCACCGACTTCGGTCAACTTGTCGACGATGGCCGGGTTGGCCTTCCAGATGAACTGGCCGCCGAAGAATTCCAGCGACGGTACGTAAACGCCGTTGCTTTGAACCGGATTGATGATGTCATCGTTGACCATGCCGTACTTCTTGCAGGTCACGAAGTCGTCCACGCCGTAGGCTGGCGAGGAGTGAACCACACCGGTGCCAGCGCCCAGTTCAACGTAGTCGGCCAGGTAAACCGGCGACAGGCGATCGTAGAACGGGTGACGGAAGTTGATCAGGTCCAGCTCTTTACCGGTGGTGGTCGCGATGACCGAGCCTTCCAGGTTGTAACGGGCCAGGCACGACTCGACCAGCTCTTCAGCCAGCACCAGCAGTTTGTCGCCGACGTCGACCAGGGCGTAGTTGAATTCCGGGTGAACGTTCAACGCCTGGTTGGCCGGGATGGTCCACGGGGTGGTGGTCCAGATCACGATCGAGGCAGGTTTGGCCAAGGACTCCAGCCCGAAAGCGGCAGCCAGTTTGGCCTCGTCGGCAATCGAGAATGCCACGTCGATGGTCGAGGACTTTTTGTTCTCGTACTCGACTTCTGCTTCAGCCAAAGCCGAACCGCAGTCGAAGCACCAGTTCACAGGCTTGAGGCCCTTGAACACGAAACCGCCCTTGACGATTTCGGCCAGGGCACGGATTTCGCCGGCCTCGTTTTTGAAGTCCATGGTCTTGTACGGGTTGGCAAAGTCGCCCAACACGCCCAGACGGATGAATTCGGATTTCTGGCCTTCGATCTGCTCGGTGGCGTAGGCACGGCACAGTTCGCGGGTCTTGTCCGCGCCCAGGTTCTTGCCGTGGGTCACTTCGACTTTGTGCTCGATCGGCAGACCGTGGCAGTCCCAGCCCGGAACATAAGGCGCGTCGAAACCCGAGAGGGTTTTCGAGCGGATGATCATGTCCTTGAGAATCTTGTTCAGCGCATGACCGATGTGAATCGTGCCGTTGGCGTACGGAGGACCGTCGTGAAGTACGAACTTCGGACGATCCTTGCCAATCTCGCGCAACTTACCGTACAGGCCAATGCTGTCCCAGCGCTGCAGAATCTGCGGTTCGCGCTGAGGCAGGCCGGCCTTCATTGGGAAGGCGGTGTCCGGAAGGTTTAGCGTGGCTTTATAGTCGGTCATTTAAGGCTCTTCATTAGCGATTGGCGCTAGGTGCGACAGGGCACGGGCGGCGGCAACATCCGCATTGATCGCCGTCTTAAGCGCCTCCAGAGAGGCGAAACGCTGCTCTTCACGCAGCTTGTGGTGGAAAACCACCGTCAAACGCCGGTCATACAGATCGCCGGCAAAATCTAAAAGATGCACTTCGAGGTGGGCTTTGCCATCACCTTGAACGGTTGGCCGCACGCCAATGTTGGCGACGCCTGGCCAGGTCTTGCCGTCGATGTCGACGTTGACCAGGTAAACCCCGGTCAGCGGCACGCGACGACGCTTGAGTTGTATGTTGGCCGTCGGCGTACCCAACTGGCGCGCCAGCTTCTGGCCATGCAGGACCCGCCCGGCAATCCGGAACGGACGCCCGAGCAGTCGCTCGGCCAGGGCAAAATCGGCAGCCGCCAAGGCATTGCGAACCTGGGTGCTGCTGACGCGAATACCGTCGAGTACGACCGTCTGTGCTGCTTCGACGGT
Organism: Pseudomonas frederiksbergensis; assembly: GCF_900105495.1. Taxonomy (NCBI): domain Bacteria; kingdom Pseudomonadati; phylum Pseudomonadota; class Gammaproteobacteria; order Pseudomonadales; family Pseudomonadaceae; genus Pseudomonas; species Pseudomonas frederiksbergensis. The sequence goes on from NZ_FNTF01000002.1 coordinate 83,857, forward strand.
AAAACCTTGCAGGACGCCGGCCTGTTGCAGGAAATCGAAATCCCCTACCCGGTCACAGCCGAAACGGAAATCGTCACCGACCTCCAGGTGCTGGACACCGAGGCCGTCCACCAGAATGGTATCGACGAATTCGGCGGCGCTGAGCTTGCTCAGGCGCTGGTTGAAGGCCAGGCACAGGACCCGGTCGACACCTTCTTCGGCCAGCAGCTGCAGTTTGTCCCGCAGCCGGGCCAGACGGGCCGGCGCCGTGTCCGGGGCGAAAAACTCCCGCGGCTGCGGCTCAAAAATCACCACGCAGCTGGGCACGCCCAACTCGAGCGCACGCTCACGGAGCCTCGCCAGGATAGCCTGGTGGCCGCGGTGAACACCGTCAAAGTTGCCAATAGTGGCGACACAGCCCCGATGCTGGGGGCGCAGGTTGTGGAGGCCTCGAACCAGCTGCATAACGCGCTTCTTGCTCATAAAGTGGTCGATTATAACCACACCCGGCGGCCGACGACAGGCAACACCGTAACCCAAAGTGATCGAGCCGACAAAACCGTCGATTCGCCCGTGTTTATCGAGGTCATGACCTCAGCTCAGCGCTTTGCGATTGAAGTCGCGCAAACGGAAGCCCATCAACAGCAACATGCCGAAATAAGCCACCACACCGGCAACGACCAATGCACCCAGACGCAGGAACCGCTCCAGCATATGCCCTTGATCCCAGGCTGGCATGAAATGCATTCCGACCAGTAACACAGCCGACATCACCAACACCGCTATCAACAGCTTGAAGCCAAATTTCGCCCAACCCGGTTGCGGTTCATACATCTGCTGTTTGCGCAGCTGATAGAACAGCAGCCCGGCGTTAATGCACGCGCCGATGCTGATGGCCAGCGCCAGGCCGGCATGGGCCAGCGGGCCGATCAACACCAGGTTGAACAACTGGGTAACGACCAGGGTAAAAATCGCAATTTTTACCGGCGTACGGATGTTTTGTTGCGCATAAAAGCCCGGCGCCAGCACTTTTATCACGATAATCCCGAGCAAACCGACCGAATAAGCGATCAGCGCCCGTTGGGTCATGGAGGCGTCAAACGCGCTGAACTGGCCGTACTGGAACAAGGAAACCGTCAACGGTTCGGCGAGAATCCCCAGTGCCAGTGAGCACGGCAACACCAACATAAAGCACAGGCGCAGCCCCCAATCGAGGATCCGCGAATATTCTTGGCGATCCTTGCTGGCGTAGGTCTTGGCCAGGGTCGGCAAGAGAATCGTGCCCAGCGCCACGCCCAGCACACCGGACGGTAATTCCATCAAACGGTCGGCGTAGTACATCCAGGACACGGAACCGGCGACCAGGAACGAGGCGAAAATAGTATTGATGATCAGCGAAATCTGGCTAACGGACACGCCGAGAATCGCCGGCAGCATTTGTTTCATGACCCGCCAGACGCCGCTGTCACGCAGGTTCAGGCGCGGCAACACCAGCAGTCCGAGCTTTTTCAGGTGCGGCAGCTGATAGAGCAATTGCGCCAGACCACCCACCAGCACTGCCCAGCCCAGCGCCATCACCGGCGGATCGAAGTACGGGGTCAGGAACAGCGAAAAGACGATCATGCTGACGTTGAGCAGTGTCGGTACAAAGGCCGGCACCGAGAAACGGTTGTAGGTATTGAGGATCGCACCGGCCAATGAAGACAGGGATATCAGCAAGATATAAGGAAAGGTCACGCGCAACAGGCTGGCCGTCAGCTCGAATTTTTCCGGCGTATCGGCGAAACCTGGCGCGGTCGCCCAGATGACCCACGGCGCAGCGAGCATGCCCAAAGCGGTGACCACCGCCAGCACCAGTGTCAGCAGGCCCGAGACGTAGGCAATGAAGGTTCGCGTCGCCTCCTCGCCCTTCTGGCTTTTATATTCGGCAAGAATCGGTACGAATGCCTGGGAAAAAGCCCCCTCGGCGAAGATCCGTCGCAGCAGATTGGGCAATTTGAAGGCGATAAAGAAGGCGTCAGTCGCCATCCCTGCGCCAAATATGCGCGCAATGAGAGTGTCACGAACGAACCCCAGAATCCGGGAAAGCATCGTGATAGAGCTGACGGCGGCTAACGATTTGAGCAGATTCATTGAAAGAGTTTGTGCCTGTCGATAAACAGCAGGCGAACAAAGCGCCTACTTATGCGATACTCCGCGCCGCAGCAGCACAGAGCCAAAGCTCGCGAGTTTACAGGTCAAGCGCCGGAAATAAATATCCCGCCTCTTTATACCTACCACTTAGCGGAACGTCTCAACCGCCCTTGACAAGACATCAACTCATCGGCATGATTCGCGGCCTATTTTGTTTGCTATTTCCTAAAAAGTCTTTCGAGGAGCTCGACGGTGGCCAACACACCTTCCGCCAAAAAACGTGCAAAACAGGCTGAGAAGCGTCGCAGCCACAACGCCAGCCTGCGTTCCATGGTTCGTACCTACATCAAGAATGTAGTTAAAGCCATCGACGCAAAAGACGCTGAAAAAGCTCAAGCTGCTTACGTTCTGGCCGTGCCAGTTATCGACCGTATGGCCGATAAAGGCATCATCCACAAGAACAAGGCTGCTCGTCATAAGAGCCGCCTGAACGGTCACGTCAAGGCTCTGAACCTTGCTGTTGCCGCATAAGCGATAAGCTTGTTAAAAAACCGACCTCAGGGTCGGTTTTTTATTGCCTGCGATTTGGCAACAACAGCACAAAAAAAATGGGAAGGGGCAGCCCCTTCCCATATTTTTGATCTTCTTTAGATTACTGCGCCTGCGCCCACGGCAGGATCGGGATGGCGGTGACCGCATTCTGCGGACTACCCTCGATCACACGATCGCTATAGACCAGGTACACCAGCGTATTGCGCTTCTTGTCGAGGAATCGCACCACCTGCATGGTCTTGAACACCAGCGACGTGCGCTCCTTGAACACCTCGTCACCATCCTTCAACTCGCCCTTGAAGCTGATCGGTCCGACCTGACGACAAGCGATAGACGCTTCCGCGCGATCTTCAGCCAACCCCAAACCACCCTTCACGCCACCCGTCTTGGCCCGCGACAGGTAGCAAGTCACACCCTCGACCTTTGGATCATCAAACGCTTCGACGACGATGCGGTCGTTCGGACCGACAAACTTGAACACCGTCGACACCTGACCAATCTCCTCGGCCGAGGCCAGCAACGGCATCATCAACAGCAGACCCAACAATCCTTTTGCCACGCGCATTCAGGTATTCCTTCAGACCAGGATCAGGTTATCGCGATGAACCAGTTCCGGCTCCGCCATGTAACCCAACAGACCGACAATCGCCTCAGACGACTGACCGATGATTTTTTGTGCTTCCAGCGCGCTGTAGTTGGCCAGGCCTCGAGCGATTTCACGACCATCCGACGCCACGCAAACTACCATCTCACCACGACGGAAGCTGCCCTGGACCAATTTGACCCCCACAGGCAGCAAACTTTTGTTGCCTTGGGACAGCGCCGTCACCGCACCAGCATCCAGCACGAGCGTGCCGCGGGTTTGCAAGTGCCCGGCCAGCCATTGCTTGCGCGCTGCCAGCATGCCGCGCTCGGGCGACAGCAAGGTGCCAATGCGCTCGCCAGCCTTGAGACGATCCAGCACGCGCTCAATACGCCCACCAACGATGATGGTGTGCGCACCGGAGCGAGCCGCCAGCCGCGCAGCACGCAATTTGGTCTGCATGCCCCCACGACCCAGCGCACCACCCGTACCGCCCGCCACCGCATCCAGCGCCGGATCATCGGCGCGCGCCTCGTAAATCAGATTGGCGTCAGGGTTGTTGCGCGGATCGGCGTCGAACATGCCGTCGCGATCAGTAAGGATCACCAGCAAGTCAGCCTCGACCAGGTTGGCTACCAACGCTGCCAGGGTGTCGTTGTCGCCGAAACGTATTTCGTCGGTGACCACGGTGTCGTTCTCGTTGATCACCGGAATAACTTTCAGCTCGACCAGCGCACGCAAGGTGCTACGGGCATTCAGGTAGCGCTTGCGGTCGGACAAGTCATCGTGAGTGAGGAGAATCTGCGCGGTATGCCGGCCATGCACGGCAAAGCTCGATTCCCAGGCCTGCACCAACCCCATCTGACCGATGGCGGCGGCGGCCTGCAGCTCGTGCATCGCACTGGGTCGCACGGTCCAGCCCAAGCGGCTCATGCCGGCCGCCACCGCCCCGGAGGACACCAGCACCAGCTCGACGCCAGCCTCATGCAAAGCCACCATCTGCTCGACCCAAACACTCATTGCCGCGCGATCCAGCCCCTTGCCATCCGCTGTCAGCAAAGCGCTGCCGATCTTCACGACCCAACGCCGCGCACCTGTCACCTTGCTCCGCATCATCTTCAACCTTAGCTTGAGGACAGCGCGACCTGGCACTGCCCGTAACGTTATTCGTGGTTATTCGTGACCAACTATCGATTTCCAGATACTAAAACGCCGCTCCAGTGAGCGGCGTTTAAGTTTATCGCAACGAATCAGTCACGCACGTAAATGATTTCCGGACCGTCTTCGTCATCCACATCTTTTTCGTCCCAATCATCGTCGCCGATGTCGTGGACCGACTTCACGCCGCTACGGCGCAGGGCACGCTGGTCATCCAGGGCCTGCAACTGAGCACGAGCTTCGTCTTCGATGCGCTGATCGAGCTCGGCCAACTCTTCCTTGTACGCAGGGTCGGCAGCCAGACGATCGGCACGATCTTCCAGATAACGCATGATGTCGTGACACAGACGCTCGGTACCCAGCTTGGAGATCGCCGAGATCACATAGACAGGACCGGTCCACTCCAGGCGATCTACGATTTCCTTGACGCGCTCGTCGTGCTCTTCCTCAAGAATCTGGTCGCACTTGTTCAGCACCAACCAACGATCGCGCTCAGCCAGGGACGGGCTGAACTTGGTCAGTTCGCTGACGATCACTTCGGCAGCATCCGGAGCGCTGGTGTCATCCAGCGGCGCCATGTCCACGAGGTGCAGCAACAGACGGGTACGCGACAAGTGCTTGAGGAAGCGAATCCCCAGGCCTGCGCCGTCGGAAGCACCTTCGATCAGGCCCGGAATGTCCGCGACCACAAAGCTTTTCCAGCGATCGACACTGACCACACCCAGGTTCGGCACCAGCGTGGTGAACGGGTAGTCGGCGACTTTCGGCTTGGCGGCCGATACAGCGCGGATCAGGGTACTTTTACCGGCGTTCGGCAAGCCCAGCAGGCCGACGTCAGCCAATACCTTCATTTCCAGCTTCAGGTCACGCGCCTCGCCCGGCTTACCCGGAGTGGTCTGGCGCGGAGCACGGTTGGTACTGGATTTGAATCGGGTGTTACCCAGACCGTGCCAGCCGCCATGAGCCACCAGCAGTTTCTGGCCAGCTTTGGTCAGGTCGCCGATCACTTCCTGGGTGGCAGAGTCGATGACGGTAGTGCCGACCGGAACACGCAGGACCAGCTCTTCACCTTTTTTGCCGGTGCAGTCAGTGCTGCCGCCGTTGGAACCACGCTCGGCATCAAAGTGCCGGGTGTAACGGTAGTCCACCAGGGTGTTGAGGTTTTCGTCGGCGATCATGTAGACCGAGCCGCCATCACCACCATCACCGCCGTTCGGGCCGCCGTTTTCAATGAATTTTTCGCGACGGAAGCTCATGCAACCGTTGCCGCCGTCACCGGCCTTTACTCGAATCGATACTTCATCAACAAACTTCATAACAAAACGCCTCTCGTCATACGGACGAGCCGAAAAACACTAAGACATAAGACTCTTGCAAAAATGAGCGCAGCGACCTCAATCAACGACCGCAAATCCAGCGCTGGAGCCCATCACAAACAGCTTTGCAAGAGACTCACCCCACAAACGAAAAAGCCCCGTCGCGAGACAGGGCTTTTCCAGCAACTACGCAATTATGCCGCGACGACTTCAGTCTTCGGGACAATGCTTACGTAACGACGACCGAAGGCGCCCTTTACTTCGAACTTGATCACGCCGTCGATTTTAGCGAACAGAGTGTGATCCTTGCCCATGCCAACGCCGTAGCCAGCGTGGAATTGGGTGCCGCGCTGACGCACGATGATGTTGCCCGGAATGATAACCTGGCCGCCATACATCTTCACGCCAAGGCGTTTGGCTTCTGAGTCGCGACCGTTACGGGTACTACCACCAGCTTTTTTGTGTGCCATGAGTCAATTCTCCTAGTGAGGAATTAGGCTGAAATTAAGCCTGAATACCGGTGATTTTGATCTCGGTGTACCACTGGCGGTGGCCCATACGCTTCATGTGGTGCTTACGACGACGGAACTTGATGATGCGGACTTTATCGTGACGACCTTGGGAGATCACTTCAGCCACAACGGTAGCGCCAGCAACAACTGGAGCGCCGATGTTCACGTCATCGCCATTGGCGACCAACAGAACGCGATCAAAAGTTACGGATTCGCCGGTAGCGATTTCCAGTTTTTCGATCTTCAGGTATTCACCTGGGGCGACCTTGTATTGCTTGCCACCAGTAACAATTACTGCGTACGACATGGTATTTCTCCGATAATCCTGCTCACCCAGCTCTTTATAAGAAGAGGTATTGGCTGGCATGGCTGCATTGGGCTGGAAGGCCTGTTTGCAATTGCGTAAGGCAGGTGCTGCCCAGGAAGTTCAGGGTGCGCGATTGTACGCAAGCTGCCGAGGCGATGCAAGAGGCCGTCCATCGTGCCTTGACACCCGCCGACGTGGGTCCTAGCATGCCGCGCAACCCTTCTGGAGCAACTGTCGCTGATGCAACCCCAAGCTTTCTACCGCGCGGTGGCGGACGATTTTAGCGCCGTCGACGGCATCATCAAGAAGCAGCTGACTTCCCGAGTGCCGCTGGTATCGAAAATCGGCGATTACATTACCTCGGCTGGCGGTAAACGCCTGCGTCCTCTATTAGTGTTGCTGTGTGGCAAGGCACTGGGGCGCGAAGGCGATGACCTGCGCCTGCTGGCCGCGACCATCGAGTTCCTGCACACCGCAACCCTGCTGCATGACGACGTAGTCGACATGTCCGGCATGCGCCGTGGCCGCTCGACCGCCAACGCCATGTGGGGCAACGCCCCGAGCGTACTGGTGGGCGACTTCCTGTATTCGCGGTCCTTCGAAATGATGGTCGAACTGGGCTCCATGCCGGTGATGAAAATCCTTTCGCAAGCCACGCGCATCATCGCCGAAGGCGAAGTGTTGCAACTGTCGAAGGTTCGTGACGCCAGCACCACCGAAGAGACCTACATGGAAGTCATCCGCGGCAAGACCGCGATGCTCTTCGAGGCCTCGACACACAGTGCTGCTGCGCTTTGCGAAGCGACATCGGAACAGTCGGAAGCCCTGCGTACATTCGGCGATCATCTGGGCGTGGCGTTCCAATTGGTCGACGACCTGCTGGACTATAAAGGCGACGCCGAAACCCTGGGCAAAAACGTCGGCGATGATCTGGCTGAAGGCAAGCCGACCTTGCCGCTGATCTACACCATGCGCGAAGGCACGCCGGAGCAGGCTGCCCTGGTACGCAAGGCGATCCAGAAAGGCGGCATCGAAGACCTGGAAAGCATCCGCGAAGCCGTCGAAGCGTCTGGTTCGCTGGATTACACCGCGCAACTGGCCCGTGACTACGTGGCCCGCGCGATCAAATGCCTCGATGCACTGCCTGCCAGCGAATACCGCGATGCTCTGGTCGAGCTGAGCGAGTTTGCGGTCGCCCGCACGCACTGATTCATCCCCCTGTGGGAGCCCCCTCGCCACGGGCCGCTCCCACAGGTTATTTAGCGCCACGCCCTCTTCGGCCTAAAACCCTATATAATGTGCGACTTTTAGCGATCCTCAATCCAAGGAGCTTTAGTGAGCACGTTGCCACCCTGCCCAAAATGCAATTCCGAATACACCTACGAAGACGGCGCCCAGTTGATCTGCCCTGAGTGCGCCCACGAGTGGTCCGCCAGCGGCGAAGCCGAAGCAGTGTCCGATGACACCGTGAAAAAGGATTCGGTCGGCAATGTCCTGCAGGACGGCGACACCATCACCGTGATCAAGGACCTCAAGGTCAAAGGCACATCGCTGGTGGTCAAGGTCGGTACCAAGGTCAAGAACATCCGCCTGTGCGATGGTGATCACGACATCGACTGCAAGATCGACGGCATCGGCCCGATGAAGCTCAAATCCGAGTTCGTCAGAAAAGTCTGAGCCTGCTGTATTCCATCCCGCGTCCTGCGTGGGATGGTGCTTCCCCCTCCCCCGCTTCGCCCAGCAATCCCTCGCAATAGCCAAACGCCAGCCGTTTTGACCTTACGCAACCTTTACCCTTAAAAAAACACAAACCGCCAATAGGTCCTTGCTATTTGTTGAATAAGAATTATTCTCATTGAAACCCATCAATGGAGATGAGACCCATGACTTATTTGATCGACGCCTGGCTGGACCGCCCACACCCTTACCTCAGGATCCTGCATCGGGAAACCGGGGAAGTCTGTGCGGTGCTTGAAGAAGAAGCCTTGAACGAGCTGCAGGATCAGGGTGATCTGGACCTCAACGGCTTGAGTTCCAGCGAGCCGGTGGTGCTCAAGGAACTGGTGCGCAATCTGTTTCTGTTCTGCTATGCCCGGGCATTGCGCCCGTCTCATGATCTCAATACAAAGTTCGAGGTATGAAGATCACTGCAAAAACTGTGGGAGCGAGCCTGCTCGCGAAGGCTGACTAGCATTCAACATTTCAGTCGATTGTTATGCCGCTGTCGCGAGCAGGCTCGCTCCCACATTAGCCCGACGTAGCATCGGGCCAGGTATTACAGAACGTCGAGCAGCTCGACGTCGAACACCAGCACGCTGTGCGGCGGAATGCTGCCAACGCCTTGAGCGCCGTAAGCCAGTTCGCTCGGCACGTACAGACGCCATTTGCTGCCGGCGTTCATCAGTTGCAGGGCTTCGGTCCAGCCAGCGATCACGCCGCCAACCGGGAATTCTGCAGGCTGACCACGATCGTAGGAGCTGTCGAACACAGTGCCGTCGATCAGAGTGCCGTGGTAGTGAGTGCGTACTTGATCTTCACGGGTTGGCTTGGCGCCTTCACCTTGAGTCAGCACTTCGAATTGCAGGCCGGAAGCCAGAGTGGTGATGCCGTCACGCTTGGCGTTTTCAGCCAGGAATGCCAGGCCTTCGCCAGCAGCGGCTTCAGCTTTGGCAGCTGCTTCAGCTTGCATGATTTCGCGAATGACCTTGAAGCTCGCGGACATTTCTTCCTGGCCCACACGGCTTTCCTTGCCGGCGAAAGCGTCGGTCAGACCTGCCAGGATCGCGTCCAGGCTAACGCCCGGTGGCGGGTTGTCGCGCAGTTGGTCGCCCAACTGACGGCCAATACCGTAGCTGACGCGGGTTTCGTCGGTGGACAGATTTACTTCGGACATGACACTGCTCCGCTGTGCGGACGGCCCTGGAACTCGCCGTGCGTACACAGCGCGCCCCGGAGCGCCCGGAACCAAAAGGGCCAGCAGACTAGCACAGATGCCATTGAGTTGATGAGAGCTGTCAGTGCTGCCACGCGATGGGTACCTTCAGGCTCTCTTCGGAACTGGCACCGAGCCCACACATCTCGTCATGAACCGAAATGTGTACAAGGTTGAACGGCAAGCTGGGAAAGGCATGAAGCACTTCACGCGCATGCTCGACCGAACGCAAATGAAACATCTGGCCGCGGGCATCACTCAATGGGTACGCCGCGCCATGCATCCGCGCTTCCAATAGATAGATCCCGCCTTCCATCGAGATCAGGTTGAGTTCATCAATCTTCCCGGCGATGGCATAGGCATTCAACTCTTGCAGGTTCATGAACACACCTCACACAGTGGCGAGCCAAGATCATTACAGGCATAGGCCTCGGCGCTTCAAAGTACAAGCCATAAACGACACCGCCCGTCTGTTTCGCAACATTCGGGCGGTTGGGTATACCGGTAAAAGCGATCAGTGCTTGGTCAGCTTATCCAGATAGCCCATGGCAAACGCCGAAATCACGAAGGTCATGTGGATGATCACGTACCACTTCAAATGCTCGGGATCGACGTTCTTGGCGTCCATGAAAATCCGCAGCAGATGGATGGACGAAATGGCCACGATAGAAGCAGCCACCTTCATCTTCAACGAAGAGGAATCCATGGTGCCCAGCCAGTTGAGCTTTTCCTTGTCGTCGTCGATGTCCAGTTGGGAAACGAAGTTCTCGTAGCCGGAAATCATCACCATCACCAGCAAACCGCCTACCAGCGCCATGTCGATCAGCGAGAGCAGCACCAGAATCAGATCCGACTCGGCCATCGAGAACACGTTAGGGATGACGTGGAAGACTTCCTGGAAGAATTTCAGCGCCAGGGCCAGCAGCCCAAGGGACAGACCGAAGTAGATTGGCGCCAGCAGCCAGCGACTGGCGTACATTGCGTTTTCGATAAAGCGTTCCATTGACTCTCACACGTGGGGTTGAAAATGGCTGCGAGTATACCAGCCGCCTGTCTATACCCAGAAGCAGACAGAAACCGTTGGGAAATCCGCAACCTGCGCGTGTGTGACAAGGTTTTTCTGCTAGTGTCCAAAGCAATGACAGCTCAGCGACAGCGGACAGGAAGACGGGAAATGGATGTGCGATTGCCTTTAACGAGCGCCGGAATTTGCCTGGCTTTGCTGATGAGTGCCTGCTCACCCAGCGAGGAGAAGCGCCAGGTCAGCCTCGAGGAAAGGACGGCGCAGTTCGAGAAGTCTCTGGAGGCGATTCAGGACCCAAAGCTCAAGGATGCCGTGGCTGAACTTGGCGGCTCACTGTTGTTGCTTGAGCGTGCGCAACTCAAGCTCGACAGCAAACCGGTGGAAACAGAATATGGCGAAGACGCCCTCGCGATCCTCAAGCACTATCCGACGCCCCAGGCTTTGGTCGACACGTATATCAACGGCCTGTTCGTGCTGCACAAGGATTCCAGTTCCGACTACCTGACCGACCTGCAACCGGTGCTCCCCTTCAACTTCAACATTCCGGCCGCGTATCTCTTTCCCCATAGCCTTGAATGGCAATCGGTAACTTTGAGCAACAAACGCGTCATTCAATATCAACCGGAATGGTCAGAAACCGATCCTGGAATTCAACTGAGCCCATCGAGCTCAAACCTGACCAACCCTGAAGACCTGACGGTGACCTACCCCTTCATCGATGGCCTGGGTGTCGAAAACACGAAACAGCCACAACCGGTGAGCCTGCAAGGCAAGGTGGAAATCATCGCGCCGGGTCGGCTCTACAGCTTCGACCTGACGAAAAAGGACGTTGGCCAGACTCGCACCAACGACAACCTCAGCGTCACCCTGCTCAACCTTGCAAACAACTATGCCGAAATCGAATTCAACAACAGCGCGCCACTGGCCCCGGAGGTCAGCCAAATACCGTTGAACCCGCTGATCGTCCAGGCCAGGGACAGCACCGGGCAATTTCTCTCGCGCTCAGGCTCGATCAACGAAACCTCCGCACAAATAGCCTTCTATCAAAAACAACTGGCGAAAATGCAACAGCAGAAAGCCTGGAGCGAGAGCTTCGAAAAACAGCTCGAGGAAGAACAGCGCGCCTTTGAGAAGCAACAGAGCCGACAGTATTCCAAGGTGTACTTCAACGGACCGATCGAAACGCTTGAGGTCAGCGTACTGGACTTTTCAACGGCCACGGTGACTCGCAAGGACTTGAACCTGCCGGTACTTCGCTTCGACCCACATACCACGCAAAAGACCATCCAGCCCCTGACGCTGCCGGTGGTGGTGTACGACGACCAGGCCCCGAGCTGGCTCAAGGGCGCCACACTTGGCGAAGAGCAACTGAAAAAAAGCGTCCGCATCAGTCAGTCGGTCGAAGACCCCAGCGCCGCGCGTATCGACTTCGATCACCCCAAAAGCTTCAATGATGAGCTGCTCGGCACCTCCTTCAACCCTGGCGAAAGCCCGGTCAGCTTCTTTACCGAGGACAGTAACGGCAAGCGCGATGAGCCGATCGAATTGCCGCCTGAGGCTTATCAGGTCGATCCCCTGCGCGGCACTATCACCTACGACTTGAACCTGTTTCCGGAAACGCCGGCTTACGCAGTGGGCTCCATGCCGTTGTTTCTCGCCAGCATCGAAAAGAAAACCATCGACGCCCACCAGCTGCCCAAAGGGCTGACGCTCAAAGGCAATGCGTTGGTGGTTGATCTGAAGCAGTTTCCCGCCCAGGACTGGCGTTTCTTCGCCAAGGACGACAGCGGCAATTATCTGAAGGAGATTCTGGCGGTCAGCCACGATGCGAGCGCAGAAGGCCCGGCATTATTGGGGGTGCATTATTTCTACGGGCAACCAACCCGCCTGGAAACCTATCAACGAACCGACCTCTCCACCGTGCAATATGGCTTTGAGGTCAAACTCGATAAGGCGGACACCTCCCACCTTGTTCAATAGTTTGCTCAATGCTCGGGCCGAAACTCGAAGCCTCCAGAGTTGCGGCAGCGGCCACCATTGATTTCCCGCAACTGAGCTTGCAGGTGCAGGCACCAGATTTGCGGATCATCGGCCAGCTCATAGCCATGCAGGGTGAGACTTTCAACGATGGTGTCGAGGATCGACTCAGCCACAAAGGGGCCATGAAACGGGCCCTGGGCTTTAATGGCAGAAGGTTGTTCGCCGGCCATTCCGGCGGCGAAGAGTAAGGTCCACATGCCCGTATCTCCCGCCAATGGGCGGATGGCACACTCGATACGGGTCACAAGGCCCAGGCATTGGCGGGTGAGGCAGAGGTTGCGCGACATGGCGGCGACCCTCGGTAGATCCGGTATTCAACCCCCACGGGAGGGCTGTCTCGATCCAGTGATTACTGTCGATATCCTTGACCTGAGAATAGAGGAAAAGTCTGACTAGCACGTCAAGCGGGACCAGAAGGCGCCGAATGGTCATTGTGTGAATATTGACGTCAGAGTGATGGCACTTTTTCAGCGTTCACTTAATACAAGTGTGGGAGCGAGCCTGCTCGCGATAGCGGACTTCCAGCCAACACATGTGCTGGATGGCAGTGCGTCATCGCGAGCAGGCTCGCTCCCACAGTGGATCGGTGTGATCCTTCAGATCGGTCAGGCCGGTTTGGCCTCGACCAGGGCTTCCTGCGCAGCTTCTTTCTCGGCTTCCTTGAGGTCCTCTTCGCTGATCATTTCTGCGATGACCCGCAAGCGTTCCACCACCCGCGCGTTAACGCTGCCTTCAGGGAACTGGCCATCCGCGTCCGGCGCACCGGCCGGCTCACCGACCAACAGGCTCAGGGCTTCATCAGCCTGGCGCACGGCGTAGACGTGGAACTGCCCCGCGCGCACCGCCGTCAGCACTTTCTCGTCGAGCATCAGCGTGGCAACGTTGGCGTGGGGAATGATTGCTCCCTGCTCGCCGGTCAACCCACGGGCTTCGCAGAGCCGGAAGAAGCCTTCGATCTTCTCGTTGACCCCGCCCACCGCCTGCACTTCACCGAACTGGTTGATCGAACCGGTAATCGCAAAACACTGCTTGAGCGGGGTTTTCGACAGGGCCGAAATCAGCGTGCAAGCCTCGCCCAACGATGCACTATCACCATCGACGTAACCGTAGGATTGCTCCAGGGCGATACTCGCGGAAATCGCCAGCGGGAATTCCTGGGCGTATCGGCTGCCCAGATACCCGGTGAGGATCATCACGCCCTTGGAGTGAATCGGCTGGCCAAGATTGACCTCGCGCTCGATGTCGACGATGCCGCTACCGCCCGGATACACCGTGGCGGAAATCCGCGCCGGCACACCGAACGCCGAGTCACCGACCTCCAGCACTGTCAGCCCGTTACATTTGCCCACCGCCGCGCCGTCCGTGTCGATCAGGATGATCCCGGCCAGCATGTCATCGAGAATCCGCGCCGAGACGCGCCCGGTTCGCGTGGCCTTGGCCTTGAGCGCACGTTCGATGTGCCCGGCGTCGGTCATTTCGTCACTGGCCAGTTGGCGAATGAAATCCGCCTCGCTGACCAGTTGGAACAGATCACCGATCCGCGCCGACAAACGCCCCTGGTGCTCAGCCAGGCGAGCACTGTAAGTCGCCAGGCGCGCCACCGCATCGGCGGTCAGCGGCGCCATGCCTTCCTCGGAGGTGCGGGTCTTGAGCAACTGGGCGAACTGCTCCAGGCTTTCGTCGACCATCGGGATGTCTTCGTCGAAGTCCACCAGGACGCGGAACATCTCCTGGAAGTCCGGATCGAGGTCCTGCAGCGTGTAGTAAAGCTGTCGGGCGCCAATGATCACGACTTTGACCTGCAACGGAATATGTTGCGGATTAAGGGTCACGGTCGCGAAACGGCCCATCTCGCCCAGCGGCGATTCCATTTTCAGCTTGCGCGATTGCAGCGCGCGTTTGAGCGCGTCCCACACGAACGGCTCGCTGAGCATTTTTTCCGCTTCAAGAATCAGGAAGCCGCCGTTGGCGCGGTGCAGCGCACCCGGACGCAACTGTCGATATGTGGTGTAGAGCGCGCCCTGATCGGTGGTGTACTCGATGCGGCCGAACAGGTTTTCGTAAGTCGGGTGCGGCTCAAAGACCACTGGCGCACCGCCGCTGAACGGATGACCGACCACCAGGCTCGGCGCGTATTGCTCTTCCAGCAGCTTGCGGGCGATGGCGTCCGTCTTGCTGTCGTCCACCAGTTGCTCGACCACAGTCTTGAGCAGGTACACCTGCATCGCTTGCAGGTAACCGCAGACCGCCGCGTTTTCCGCATACTTCTCCGACAATGGAGAAAGCAATGGCTGCAAGGCCAGGGTGATGGTTTCTTCGTTGAGCTGGCGCAGTTGATTGCTCGACTCACGCTTCCACTGCGGCAGGCTGGCGAGTTCTTCGTTCAGCCGCTCTTCCAGCCATGCAATGTCGTCGTGAAAACGCTCGCGATCGGCTTCCGGCAACTGGGCAAATTCGGCTTCGTCCACGGCTTTGCCTTCGCTCATCGGCGTGAAGGCGATATTGGTACTGTCGCGGTACAGCGCAACGTCCTTCTCCAGCGCCAGGCGCTCGATCACGTCCAGCGCTTTGTCGTAACGCTGGTTGAAGGCGCGGTCGATGGCGCTTTTCTTTTGCTGGTAGGACGGGTGTTCGAACACCGCCGGAAAAGTCGCCAGCAAGTTGTCGATCAGGCCGTTGATGTCATCGATAAAGGCGCCAGCAGTGCCCGACGGCAACTCCAGTGCGCGAGGTTCGCGAGGATCATCGAAATTATTGACGTAGACCCAGTCGGCCGGGGTCTGCAGGCGCTTGCCTTCGGCTCTCAGGTAGCGTTTGACGAACGAAAACCGGCCGGTGCCGGGCTCGCCCATGACGAATACGTTGTAACCGGGGCGTGGCATCGCCACACCGAACTGCAAGGCTTCGACCGCACGTTCCTGGCCAAGCACACCGCGGAAGGGCTCCAGATCATTGGTGGTAGAGAAGCTGAACTGTTCAGCGGAAAACGGACGGGTCAGCGCTTCAGGCGCTAGACGCAAGCTGGCAGCAACAGGATCAGACATCGGGCTTCCTTACATCAGGCGGGGCAGATAGCGGCATTCTGGCGCTGCCCATACCTCACTTGCAAGGCGCGCCTCTGGCCAAAGCATAGACAAAGCGGTATTGCTGTGCGGGCAGGGTCTAAATCAGTGTTTTCAACGAATGTTATGCAAAAAATAACGGAACCTCAGGAACGTGCCTAAACTCCAAACTGCGCGGCTGGAACGATAACCGGCCCACTGGCGCCAGATTGGGCCAGACCCCTTGTCCATTGGTATGCACATAAAGAGAACAAAGCTATGAAACGGATTCTTCTCGGTACTCTCTTCACCGCTGTATCCCTCAATGCCATGGCTCAGGCGCCAGGCGGCCCGGATTGCGGTTGGGGCAACATGCTGTTCGAAGGTCAGCGTGGCACCCCGGCTCACTTCCTGGCATCCACCACCAACGGCACTTCCGGCAACGCAACGTTCGGTATGACCTCGGGTACCAACGGTTGCTCGACCAATGCGTCGCTGACCTATGGCGGCAAATCCTGGATTGCCATGAATGGCATGATGAACGAGCTGTCCGAAGACATGGCTAAAGGTCAGGGCGAAGCGCTGACCACTTACGCTGTGGTACTGGGCGTGGCGCCGGAAGACCGTGCGCATTTCGCCGCCGTTACTCATGAGCACTTCCAGCAGATCTTCAGCAAGGCTGACGTGACCGCTGACGATGTGCATACCAATACCCTGGCCGTTCTGAAGAGCGATCCGCGTCTGGCCAAGTACGCCACTCAAGCTTAAGCTCGACTCGCCCGCTCCTTTCGGGGAGCGGGCTTTATTTTTTGAACCTGGCCCTTTTGGCCTGCCCCTTCGGGTCTTTGTTTCTTCCGACTTAAGTTGCCCACTATGCTCAAACGCCTTGCCTGGCTGGCGCTCTGTGTCTGTGCCCCGCTGTCTGCCACGCCCAAAATCGACAATCAACGTTTGCAGCAACTGGCCAATGACCCCTTCTGGATTTCCCTGGGTCACTACGAAGCCGCCAAACTCGGCGGCTGGCGCAGCTATGTCAGCGACAAGAAATTCTTCCTCGCCGCCGACGGCAATGAACATCCTGACCGCGAGCTGGCGGCGACCGTGCAAGCGCTGTACGCCCCGGCCAGTGCGGGCGAAAAACATGCGCAATGCGTCTACCCGGCCCGCACCCGCTGGCTCAAGGCACAGCTCAACCTGACCGATCTGCCGACGCCTCCCTGCACCGAATTCAAGCAATGGTTCAAGGATGTCTCGCCCCACAGTGCGGTGATGATTTTCCCGGCAGCGTATCTGAACAGCCCGTCATCGATGTTCGGTCATACATTGCTGCGCATCGACCAGGCCAATGTACAGAGCGATCAAACCGCCCTGCTCAGTTATGCAATCAACTTCGGCGCGTACATCGAAGGCTCGGACAACAGCATCCTGTATGCGTGGAAAGGCTTGATGGGCGGCTATCCGGGTCTGTTTGCCCTGGTGCCCTATCAGGAAAAACTCTCGGAATACCGCAGCCTGGAGAATCGCGATCTGTGGGAATACCGCCTCAATCTGACCCAGACAGAAACCGAGCGCATGGTCGAGCACGTCTGGGAGCTCAAGCAGATTCAGTTCGATTATTTTTTCTTCGATGAAAACTGCTCATATCGCCTGCTCGAACTGCTACAAGTGGCCCGCCCGAACCTGCGATTGACCGAACTGTTCCCGCTGACCGCGATTCCTACCGACACCGTGAAAGCGGTGAAAGAAGCCGGGCTGGTGGAATCCATTCAGTATCGACCGTCTCGCGAACGTGAACTGCTGAGCCGCGCCGAACCGTTGACCCATGAAGAACAGGAGTGGGTGCTGAAAGTCAGTGCCGACCAGAAGCAGTTGCAAGAACCGGCGTTCAAGGCTCAACCCAAGGATCGCCAGGCATTGATCATCGACGCCGCCTATCGCCTGGAGCGCTACCGCGCCAACGGTCAGGAACGTGATCCGCAACGGGCGCAACGCAGTTTCGAATTGCTGCGGGCGATCAACCAGAACCCGGCACCGGAACTGGACATCCCGCAACCTGGCCTGCCTGAGAATGGCCATGAATCGCGCACCTGGCAGGCCGGTATCGGCACTCGAGGCGACAAGGCGTTTGGCGAGTACGGCTTGCGCATGGCGTATCACGACCTCAACGACAACGCCGAGAGTTTCCCCCTTGGCGCGCAGATCGAAATCCTGCAAATGAAACTGCGCCAGTACGAGGGCAATCACTGGCAGTTGCAGCAATTTGACCTGGCGACCATCCGTTCCCTGACCCCGCGCAATGAATTGCTGCAGCCGCTCTCGTGGCAAGTCACTGGCGGCCTGGAGCGCGTGCCGGGCAAGCATGACGACGAAACCCTGGTCAGCCACGTCAATGGCGGTGGCGGCGGGACCTGGCAACTGGGCGACGACATGCTCGGCTTTGCTTTGGGCACCGTGCGCGTTGAACACAACAACGATTTTGCCGGTTTCATCGCCCCGGCGGCGGGGTTCAACAGCGGTTTGCTGTGGAAAAACCCGTTGGGCAACTTCAGCCTGGAAGCCAAAGGCGATTTTTTCACCAACGGTGAAGTACGCCGTAGCGTGAGTCTGAATCAGCAGTGGGAATTGTCGCGCAACCTGGGTTTACGCCTCAGTGCCCAGCGCGAATTCAGTCACCTGGCTTCGCCCGAGAATGAAGTGATGCTTGAGGTGAAGTGGTATCACTATTAATCCGTCCCCCGTAGAAAAATGGAGCTCGAACAACATGGTCGTTACCTGCAACTCCCTCGAAGACGTTCGCCAAAATATTGATCGACTGGACCGTCAGATGGTCACCCTGCTGGCCGAGCGCGGCGCTTACGTGGCGCAGGCGGCTCGTTTCAAGAAGGACACCGACGCGGTGAAAGCCCCGGCGCGGGTCGAGCAGGTCATCGCCAAAGTTCGCGCACTGGCTGAGGGCGCAGGCGCCAGCCCAGCGGTAACGGAGCAGGTTTACCGCGCCATGATCGCTGCGTTCATCGAACAGGAATTGTCTGAACACGCGCGCCTGGCCAAAACGCCAACAGATTAATCACAGGCCTTTCACAAACGCCTCACGAATCCACTCCTAGACTTCTCATATAGGCCGTTGACGGTCTGGGAGTCTGAGATGTGGCGTTGCGTGGGTGTGGTGGGTTTGCTGATGTTGATCGCGGGTTGCCAGACGACCCACGAAGATTTGATCGCCAAGGGTTATCCACCGGCATTCGCCGATGGCTTCGATGACGGTTGCAGCAGTGGCCGGCAAGCGGCGGGGGCAATCACCGGAGAGTTTCGTAAAAACGTTCCGCGTTACCTCAAGGACAAGCAGTACGCCGAGGGCTGGAGCGATGGCTTCCGTCAGTGTCAGGCGATGCGCGAAAGCGAGGACCGCGAGGATTATCGCAGCCACCATTGGGACGACCGAGACAAAGCCTGGCAGCAACAGAAGGACCAGGACGCCGCTCGTGCTTTTCGCTCGCAATAAGTCGCTGACAGATATCTGTCGAAACTAAAAGCCTGCGACCATGGCCCAAACCCTATAACGGGAGAAAACCATGAGTCGTGCCTTCGTCAATGAAGATAACGCCGCCGCGCAAGCCGATCAGCCCGTCGAACGGCAGATCAGTGCGCAGCCCAATTACGTCACGCCCACGGGGCTGGCCCAGTTGCAGGTGAAAGTCGCCGAACTGCAACACCTGCACAGCGAGCAATCGGCCAAAGGCGAGCACGCCGACAAGCAGCGCCTGGCGGACCTTGAACGGGATTTGCGGTATTTCAAGCAGCGCCTGCAAAGCGCCCAGGTCGTGACCGCCGCCAACTCGACGCAAAAAGTGCAGATCGGCAGCCGTGTGACCTTCGCCGACGAACACGACACCGAGCAAACCGTGCAACTGGTCGGTGAAGATCAGGCCGACGCGTCGGCGGGCCTGATCAATTGGGGTTCACCGCTGGGCCGGGCGCTGCTCGGGGCGCAACTCGGTGACGAGGTGCTGTGGCAACGTCCGGCGGGCGATCAGTTGATCGAGATCATCCGTATCGAGCCGGCTTAAACCACGCCTTGGGCGAGCATCGCGTCGGCAACTTTGACGAAGCCGGCGATGTTCGCGCCTTTGACGTAATTGATCCGGCCATTCTCTTCGCCGTAATGCACGCAAGCGTGATGGATCGACTGCATGATCGCGTGGAGTTTGCTGTCCACTTCACCACCGGTCCACAGCAGGCGCATGGCGTTCTGCGACATCTCCAGCCCGCTCACCGCGACACCACCGGCATTGGAAGCCTTGCCCGGCGCGAACAGAATCCCCGCCTCGATAAACACATCTACGGCTTCAAGCGTGGTCGGCATGTTCGCACCTTCCGCCACGCAGAGGCAGCCGTTGCGCAACAACGTGCGGGCCGCCTCGGCATCCAGTTCGTTTTGTGTCGCGCAGGGCAGCGCGATGTCGCAGCTCAGCGCCCATGGGTGCTGGCCGGCCTTGAACTCCAGGCCAAAACGGCCGGCCAGTTCACTGATGCGCCCGCGCTGGACGTTTTTCAGCTCCAGCACCGCCAGCCACTGCTCTTCGGTCAAACCGCTTTCGCAGTACAGCGTGCCTTCGGAGTCGGACAACGAAATCACTTTGCCGCCCAGGTCCATGACCTTGCGCGCGGCGTATTGCGCAACGTTGCCGGAACCGGAGATGGCCACACGCTTGCCTTCGACGGTTTCACCGCTGCGCTTGAGCATTTCTTCAGCAAAGTACACACAACCGAAACCGGTGGCTTCCGGGCGAATCAGGCTGCCGCCATAGCTCGGGCCCTTGCCGGTCAACACGCTGGTGAACTGGTTGCTCAGGCGCTTGTATTGGCCGAACAGGAAACCGATCTCGCGCGCACCGACGCCGATATCACCGGCCGGAACGTCAACGTCTGCGCCGATGTGACGGTACAACTCGCTCATGAAGGCCTGGCAAAACCGCATGACTTCAGCATCGCTTTTGCCTTTCGGGTCGAAGTCCGAACCACCCTTGCCACCGCCCATCGGCAGCGACGTCAGCGAGTTTTTGAAGGTCTGTTCGAAGGCCAGGAACTTCAACACGCCAAGGTTCACCGAAGGATGGAAACGCAACCCGCCCTTGTACGGACCAATAGCGCTGTTCATCTGGATGCGGAATCCGCGATTGACCTGCACTTTGCCGTGATCGTCGACCCAGGAAACCCTGAAAACGATCGCCCGCTCCGGCTCGCACATCCGCTCCAGGATGCCCGACGTCAGATAGCGTGGATTGGCTTCCAGAAAGGGCCACAGGCTACGCAGGACCTCTTCCACGGCCTGGTGGAATTCAGGCTGGTCAGGGTCGCGTTTTTTCAGGCGGGCGAGGAAGGATTCAACGGATTCGATCATGGAAAAGTCTCGGCAAATTTATTGTCGTTGGAAGAGATTGGGCCGGACTTTAGCAAACTGAATGCGCACCACGACAGAACAAAATGTCGCATTTATGAAATTAAATGGTGCACCTGATGTAAATAAACCCCTGAAAAGCTCTTTATTGCACCCGATTAGGGATTATCAGATTCAGGTTTGCACTGATTTGGAAATCGCCATCGCGAGCAGGCTCGCTCCCACAGTAGATCTCCATTGGATAAATCCCATGTGGGAGCGAGCCTGCTCGCGATAGCCGCACTGCGGTCTATCTGAAAGCCAAAAAAAACGGAGCCCCGAAGGCTCCGCTTTTTCATGCAACCCACCTGAAATCAGGCGAGTTTCTTGTGCCGTACACGGTGCGGCTGGGAAGCCGCTTCGCCGAGGCGTTTCTTGCGATCGGCTTCGTACTCGGTGTAGTTGCCTTCGAAGAACACCGCTTGCGAGTCGTCTTCGTACGCCAGGATGTGAGTCGCGACGCGGTCAAGGAACCACCGATCGTGAGAGATCACAATGGCAGCGCCCGGGAAGTCCAGCAGGGCTTCTTCCAGGGAACGCAGGGTTTCAACGTCGAGGTCGTTGGACGGTTCGTCGAGCAGCAGGACGTTGCCGCCCTCTTTCAGGGTCAGCGCCAGGTGCAAGCGACCACGCTCACCACCGGACAGGTCCTTGACGAACTTCTGCTGATCGCCGCCCTTGAAGTTGAAACGACCGACGTAGGTGCGCGACGGGATCTCGTAGTTGCCGATGCGGATCTGGTCCGAACCGTCGGAGATCTGCTGGAACACAGTCTTGCTGCCGTCCAGGTCTTCGCGGCTCTGATCGACGCACGCCAGTTGCACGGTTTCGCCAACTTCGATGCTGCCCGAATCCGGCGTTTCCTTGCCCATCAGCATGCGGAACAGGGTCGATTTACCCGCGCCGTTACCGCCGATCACGCCAACGATGGCGCCTTTAGGCATGGAGAACGACAGGTTGTCGATCAGCACGCGATCGCCATAGCCCTTGGTAACGTTCTTGAATTCGATGACCTTGTCGCCCAGGCGTGGACCGGCCGGGATGTAGATCTCGTTGGTTTCGCTGCGCTTCTGGAATTCCTGCGATTGCATTTCTTCGAAGCGTTGCAGACGAGCCTTGGATTTGGACTGGCGGGCCTTGGCGCCTTTGCGCACCCACTCCAGTTCTTCCTTCATGGCTTTTTCGTGGGCCGACTGCTGCTTGGATTCGGCAGCCAGACGATCGGACTTGGCTTCGAGCCAACCCGAATAGTTGCCCTCGTACGGGATACCGGCGCCGCGGTCGAGCTCGAGGATCCAGCCGGCAACGTTGTCCAGGAAGTAACGGTCGTGCGTGATCGCGACCACGGTGCCCGGGAAATCGTGCAGGAAATGCTCCAGCCAGGCGACGGAATCGGCGTCCAGGTGGTTGGTCGGTTCGTCGAGCAGCAGCATGTCGGGAGCGGACAGCAGCAGGCGGCACAGGGCCACACGACGCTTCTCGCCACCGGACAGGAATTCGATCTTGGCATCCCAGGCCGGCAGACGCAGCGCATCGGCGGCGACTTCCAGTTGGCGATCCAGGTTGTGACCGTCGCTGGCTTGCAGGATGGCTTCGAGCTTGGCTTGTTCAGCGGCCAGTTTGTCGAAGTCGGCATCTTCATCAGCGTAGGCGGCGTAGACCTCGTCCAGGCGAGCCTGGGCGTTCTTGATCACGCTGACCGCTTCCTCAACCACTTCACGCACGGTCTTGGTCGGGTCCAGGATCGGTTCTTGCGGCAGGTAGCCGATGTTCAGTTCCGGCATCGGACGGGCTTCGCCTTCGAACTCGGTGTCGACGCCCGCCATGATTTTCAACAGCGTGGACTTACCCGAACCGTTAAGGCCGAGTACGCCAATCTTGGCGCCCGGGAAGAACGACAGCGAAATGTTTTTCAGGATTTCCCGCTTCGGCGGAACAACTTTACCCAGCCGATGCATGGTGAATACGTATTGAGCCATGGAGAACCTAGGGTCAGTGAACGATGAATGATTGGGGCGCGGGCGATGCCCGTCCAGGTTGTGCGCGTCGACGATTGATAGCGATCAATGCTGCGCGCTGAAAAAACCTGATTCTAGGAGCTGGAACGCTCCCGCGTAACCGGCAAAGCTACCTGATTGACGGAAGGCAGTCCAGCCGAGCGGGACTGGCACTTTGCCACAACTCAGGGCATGCTAGCCGCCCTCCGGGCGTCCGGCTTATAGTGCACGTCGCGCCAGTCCAGCCAAACCGCAGGATTACAGTTTGTCTAATGTCACCCCACCTTCTTCCGTGAGCGCACTCAATCCTGCGACCGGCTCACCCTTGCGTGGGTCCTTGAAGGGCGCGCTGGCGGCGCTCGCCCTGATGTTGCTCACGCTATTGTTCTGGCAGTTGCTGGATCAGTTGCGCGACACCCAACAACACCAGCGTCAGTACACCATCGACTACACCGCCGATCTGGCCTCGCAAATCAGCCTGAACATGGCGCTCAACGCCCAGATCGCCCTCAACCTGCTGCCGATCGTCGAACAGCCGCAAAGCGCCGACGAACAGCAGGCGCTGCTGCGCAAACTGCAAAGATCCTTGCCCGAGCTGCGCAGCCTCGCGTTGCTCAGCCCTTCCGGGAAAGTCCTCACCGACAGTGCCGACACCAGCGACGATGCCGACTACCTGAGCGAACTGGTCCGGCGCAGTCACGCCCAGGCCCATTATTTCAGCAACGCCAATGACGGTTCGGTGGTGCATCTGCTGCTGCATCAAGCCAGTGGCAGCACCCGCGGCTACTGGGTTCTGCGCCTGACGCCGACATTTTTCTCAGCGCTGACCAAACAAAACGAAACCGGTATTCGCCCGCTATGGCTGGTGGAAAACCGCATCAACCACCAGATCATCAGCCGCGACGATGGGCAGCCCTCGGCCACACCGACGGTGTTGACAGCGGATGAGCTGACCAACAGCGTGCTGACCGTGCCCCTGAGCAGCAGCGACTGGCAACTGCGCGGGTTGTTCGACCGGCAACGGGTGATCGAACACCTGCTGCCGGCGTTCATCGGCAAATGCCTTCTGGGCCTGGCGTTCTCGCTCCTGCCGTTCATCGCTCTACTGAACATGCGCCGCCGCCAGCGCCAGGTGCACGAAGGCCGCCGACGCTACCAGGATATTTTCGAAGGCACCGGCGTCGCCTTGTGTGTACTCGACGTGTCCGGGCTCAAAAGCTTTTTCGACAAAGCTCAGCTGCACAGCAGCGAACAACTGAAAGCCTGGCTCGAAACACCGCAACAGCGCGAGCACCTGCTGCAGGAACTGCGCATCACCGAAGTCAACCTGGTCGCCCTGCAACTGCTCAACGTCAACACCTGCGATCACGCCTGGAAACTGCTGATCGACGGTAACCCGCAGGACGGCGCCGCCATCGGCAATCAAGTGCTCGACGCGGCGCTCAACCGGCAGAAACAGCTTGAACTGGAAATCAAACTGCAAGACGCCAATGGCCGTGACCAGCATTTGTGGCTGGTCCTGCGCCTGCCTGAAGACCAGGACGACTACAAAGCGGTGATCCTGAGCATTACCGACATCACCAGCCGCAAGCTCGTCGAACTGTCGCTGCTGGAGCGTGAAGGATTCTGGTCCGACGTGGTACGCACCGTGCCGGATCATCTGTACGTGCAGGACGTGGTCAGCCAGCGAATGATTTTCAGCAACCACCACTTGGGGCAGACGCTCGGATACAACCGTACCGAACTGCACCAGATGGGCGAGTATTTCTGGGAGATCCTGCTGAACCCCGAAGATGCCGACTTCTACCACCGCTCGCGCCAGACCCAGCGGCAGACCGGTTACAGACAATTGATGCAATGCCAGCTGCGCTTCCGCCACCGGGACGGTAAATGGCGGCGCTTCGACATCCGCGAACAGGCACTGGCGCGGGACAAGCACGATCAGGTTACGCGGATCATCGGCGTGGCCAAGGACATCACTGATCAGATTGAAGCCAGTGAGTCCCTGCGCGACAGCGAGCAGCGCTACCGGATGCTTGCCGAAAGCATCAGCGACGTGATTTTCTCGACCGACAGCAAGATGGCGCTCAACTACGTCAGCCCGTCGGTGCAAGCCGTGCTGGGCTACGACGCCGACTGGATTTTCCAGAACGGCTGGCAATCGACCATCGCCAACCCGCAACAACTAACCGGCATTTACAGCCTGATGGACCGGGTCAGTAAAGCGCTGAACAAACCCGAGCAACTGGCGTTGTTGCGCAGCCAGGTGCAGACCCAACTGTTTTTGTTCGACTGCCTGCGGGCCGACGGGCGCAAGATTCCGATCGAACTGCGGCTGGTGCTGGTCTGGGACGAACACGGTGCATTCGAAGGCGTGCTGGGCGTCGGTCGCGACATCAGCCAGCAACGTCGGGCCGAAAAAGACCTGCGCATGGCGGCGACAGTCTTTGAGCACTCGACCTCGGCGATCCTGATCACCGACCCGGCCGGCTACATCGTCCAGGCTAACGAAGCCTTCAGCCGTGTCAGCGGTTATGCGGTGGAGCAGGTGCTTGACCAGTTGCCGAACATGCTGACCGTCGACGAACAGCAGGAAGCGCATCTGCGTTATGTGCTCAAGCAATTGCATCAGCACAGCACGTGGGAAGGCGAAGTCTGGCTCAAACGACGCAACGGCGAGCATTACCCGGCCTGGGTCGGGATCACCGCGGTGCTGGATGACGAAGGCGATCTGGCCAGCTACGTGTGCTTTTTCAGCGACATCAGCGAACGCAAGGCCAGCGAGCAGCGGATTCACCGCCTCGCCTATTACGACGCCCTGACCCACTTGCCCAACCGCACGCTGTTCCAGGATCGCCTGCACTCG
This sequence comes from Pseudomonas frederiksbergensis, assembly GCF_900105495.1. NCBI lineage: Bacteria > Pseudomonadati > Pseudomonadota > Gammaproteobacteria > Pseudomonadales > Pseudomonadaceae > Pseudomonas > Pseudomonas frederiksbergensis. Next base: position 109,734 of record NZ_FNTF01000002.1, read on the forward strand.
GCGCTGCAATCGGCCGAACGGCAGAAGTCCTGGGTGGTGTTGATGTTCCTTGACCTGGACCGCTTCAAACCGATCAACGACTCCCTCGGCCACGCCGCCGGCGATCGCATGCTCAAGGAAATGGCCACGCGCCTGCTCGGCTGTGTCGACGATGACGACACCGTGGCGCGCATGGGCGGCGATGAATTCACCTTGCTGCTGCAACCGCGGGCCAACCGTGAAATTGCCTTGAACCGGGCGATTCATGTGGCCGAACAGATTCTCGCCAGCCTGGTGAAACCGTTCGTGCTTGAAGGCCGCGAGTTCTTCGTCACCGCCAGTATCGGCATCGCCCTGAGCCCTCAGGACGGTAACGAACTCAGCCAGCTGATGAAAAACGCCGACACCGCGATGTATCACGCCAAGGAGCGTGGCAAGAACAACTTCCAGTTCTATCAGGCCGACATGAACGCCAGCGCCCTGGAGCGCCTGGAGCTGGAAAGCGACTTGCGTCATGCCTTGGAGCAAGACGAGTTTGTGCTGTATTACCAACCGCAGTTCAGCGGCGATGGCAAACGCCTGACCGGCGCCGAAGCCTTGCTGCGCTGGCGCCATCCGCGACGCGGTCTGGTGCCGCCGGGAGACTTCATTCCGGTACTCGAAGAACTCGGCCTGGTGGTGGATGTCGGCGATTGGGTGATCAGCGAGGCCTGCCGTCAGCTCAAGACCTGGCATCAGGCCAAGGTCCGGGTGCCGAAGGTATCGGTGAACATTTCCGCCCGGCAGTTCTCCGACGGCCAACTCGGGACGCGAATTGCCAATATCCTCAAGGAAACTGGCCTGCCGCCGGCGTGCCTGGAGCTGGAACTGACCGAAAGTATCCTGATGCGCGAAGTCAGCGAAGCGATGCAGATTCTTGCCGGGCTGAAAAATCTCGGCCTGAGCATTGCGGTTGACGACTTCGGCACCGGTTACTCATCGCTCAACTACCTCAAGCAGTTCCCCATCGACGTGCTGAAAATCGACCGCACCTTCGTCGACGGCCTGCCGTCGGGCGAGCAGGATGCGCAAATTGCCCGCGCGATCATCGCCATGGCCCACAGCCTCAATCTGGCGGTGATCGCCGAGGGCGTGGAAACCCACGAGCAACTCGACTTCCTGCGTGAGCATGGTTGCGACGAGGTTCAGGGGTACCTGTTCGGGCGGCCGATGCCGGCGAACCGGTTTGAAGCGCAGTTCAGCAATGATGCGCTCTTCATGCTCGACTGAGATTTTGTAGGAAGGCCATCGCCAGCAGGCTGGCTCCCACAGGTTTTTTGGGTGTACACAAGATTTGGGGCCACTGAGAATCTACTGTGGGAGCCAGCCTGCTGGCGATTTGGGCCAGCATGATCACCGCTGATCCCGTCATGAAGCCCACTTGTCCGCGACATGATGTCCTTTCATATGCCTTCTAAAAGCGGTTGGGTTAGAATGCCCCCCTTTTCTGCCCCGATCCCTGAGGACCGCCATGTTCAGCCGTGATTTGACTATTGCCAAGTACGACGCCGATCTCTTTGCCGCCATGGAGCAAGAAGCTCAGCGCCAGGAAGAGCACATTGAGCTGATCGCTTCGGAAAACTACACCAGCCCAGCGGTGATGGAAGCTCAAGGCTCGGTACTGACCAACAAGTACGCCGAAGGCTACCCGGGCAAGCGTTACTACGGTGGTTGCGAGTTCGTCGACGTGGTCGAGCAACTGGCCATCGACCGTGCAAAAGAACTGTTCGGCGCCGATTACGCCAACGTTCAGCCACACGCTGGTTCGCAAGCCAACAGCGCCGTTTACCTGGCTCTGCTGCAGGCGGGCGACACCATTCTGGGCATGAGCCTGGCGCACGGCGGTCACCTGACCCACGGTGCCAGCGTTTCCTCCTCCGGCAAGCTGTACAACGCCGTCCAGTACGGTATCGACGGCAACGGCCTGATCGACTACGACGAAGTCGAGCGCCTGGCGGTTGAGCACAAGCCGAAAATGATCGTGGCCGGTTTCTCTGCCTACTCGCAGATTCTGGACTTCCCGCGTTTCCGCGAAATCGCTGACAAGGTTGGCGCTTACCTGTTCGTCGACATGGCCCACGTGGCCGGTCTGGTCGCCGCTGGCGTCTACCCGAACCCGGTGCCTTTCGCTGACGTCGTGACCACCACCACGCACAAGACCCTGCGCGGTCCACGTGGCGGCCTGATCCTGGCTCGCGCCAACGCCGACATCGAGAAGAAACTGAACTCCGCCGTATTCCCGGGCGCCCAGGGTGGCCCGCTGGAACACGTGATCGCCGCCAAAGCGATCTGCTTCAAGGAAGCGCTGCAGCCTGAGTTCAAGACCTACCAGCAACAAGTGGTGAAAAACGCCCAGGCCATGGCCGGCGTGTTCATCGAGCGCGGTTACGACGTGGTGTCGGGCGGTACTCAGAACCACCTGTTCCTGCTGTCGCTGATCAAGCAGGAAATCTCCGGTAAAGACGCCGACGCCGCTCTGGGCAAAGCGTTCATCACCGTGAACAAGAACTCCGTGCCAAACGATCCACGCTCCCCGTTCGTCACCTCCGGCCTGCGCTTCGGTACTCCGGCTGTGACCACTCGTGGCTTCAAGGAAGCAGAGTGCAAAGAACTGGCCGGCTGGATCTGCGACATCCTGGCGGACCTGAACAACGAAGCGGTGATCGACGCCGTTCGTGAGAAGGTCAAGGCCATCTGCAAGAAGCTGCCGGTGTACGGCGCTTAATCAGCCCGCTAAACCGCAGCAATGAAAAAACCGGCCAGTGATGGCCGGTTTTTTTTCGTCCGCATTTTTTTTCAAACCGCGAAAAGGCTCAAGGTCGGGGCATTGCGCCCAACTGGTAAGACCGGTCATGCCAATTACTCAAAATCTGCTTGCGATCACCCAAAAACAGCGCCTAGACTGCGCCTGCACTGGACATACCGGTAAGACCACAATAATTAAGTCCTGAATCTGATGCGCGAAGCGCACGGCAGCCAGGACACCGACCAGGATTCCTCCCATGCTCAGATGGTGCTCGCGTTCAATCTTCCTCCAAGTGGTTCTCGGACTGGTGCTCGGCATCGTCTGTGGGCTGACCCTTCCTGAATACTCCGCCCAACTCAAACCGCTCGGCGATGGCTTCATCAAACTGATCAAGATGCTCATCGGTCTGATCGTGTTTTGTGTGGTGGTCAGCGGCATCAGCGGTGCCGGCGACTTGAAGAAGGTCGGACGCATCGGCCTGAAATCGGTGATCTACTTCGAAATCCTGACCACCATCGCCCTGGTGATTGGTCTGGTGTTCGCCTTCACCACCGGTATCGGCAGCGGCGCGAACATCCATCTGGATCAGCTTTCCGCTGCCGACATGGGCGATATCGCCCAGCGCGGTCAGCACATGCAAACCACCTCCCAGTTCCTGATGAACCTGATCCCGACCTCGGTCATCGGCGCCTTTGCGGAGAACAACATTCTGCAAGTCCTGCTGTTTTCAGTGCTGTTCGGCAGTGCGCTGAACCTGGTCGGCGAAGCTGCGTCGGGTATTTCCCGGCTGATCAATGAGCTGAGCCATGTGATCTTCCGCATCATGGGCATGATCGTGCGTCTGGCGCCGATCGGCGTGTTCGGCGCCATCGCGTTCACCACCAGCAAATATGGCCTGGACTCGCTGCAGCACCTGGGCAGCCTGGTCGGTCTTTTCTACATAACCTGCGTAGCGTTCGTGGCGCTGATCCTCGGCCTGGTGATGCGCCTTTCAGGCCTGAAGATGTGGCCGTTGCTCAAGTACCTGCGCGAAGAACTGCTGATCGTCATGGGCACCGCCTCTTCCGACGCCGTGCTGCCACAAATCATGCGCAAGCTTGAGCATCTGGGCATCGGCAGTTCGACGGTCGGGCTGGTGATTCCTACCGGTTACTCGTTCAACCTGGACGGTTTCTCGATCTACCTGACCCTCGCCATCGTGTTCATCGCCAATGCCACCGGCACGCCACTGGCGATGAGCGACCTGCTGACGATTCTGCTGGTGTCGTTGATCACCTCCAAAGGTGCCCACGGGATTCCCGGCTCGGCGCTGGTGATTCTCGCGGCGACACTGACGGCGATCCCGGCGATTCCGGTGGTCGGACTGGTGCTGGTGTTGGCAGTGGACTGGTTCATGGGCATCGGCCGGGCGCTGACCAACCTGATCGGCAACTGCGTCGCCACCGTGGCCATCGCCCGCTGGGAAAAGGACATCGATATCCAACGGGCAAACAAAGTACTTTCCGGCCAGGTGGGTTATACCTTCCAGCCGAGAAAGCCCGTTGGCCCTGCGCATCAGCAGGAATTCTGAGTAATCGCCGTGCCTGCCTACGGGCAGGCACGGTCATCAATCGTTTTGGATGCTCATGGAGCGAACAGTGATCACCTCGTCGACCGTTGTGAATTCAGTAGTAGAAAAACTTCGGGCCGCCTTGGCCCGGGGTCAGTGGCGCTCCGGCGAGATGCTGCCGGGGCAGCGTGAGCTGGCCGAACAACTGGGCATCAGCCGCCCTAGCCTGCGTGAAGCCGTCATCGTCCTGGAAACCCTTGGGTTGGTGCGTTCCATGCCGGGTAAAGGCGTGGTGGTGCTGGAAGCCAATCTCAGCGACAGCCAAAGCCACGACAGCGCAGTCGCCGGAGCGAGCCTGGAAGATGTGCTGCAACTGCGCTACACCCTCGAGCCGTTCATTGTCGGCCTGGTGGCGCAGTCAATCAGCAGCAAGGAAGTCGGGCAATTGCGCCTGACCCTGATGGACATGCGCGAAGCGCTGGAAGCCAACGACAGCGAAGCCGGGGTGAACGCCTACATCGCGTTCCACGAAGAACTGTTCACCCTGACCTCGAATCCGATCTTCCAGAGTGTGGTGCAACAGACCAGCAACGCCCTCAAGCAAAGCGCCGACGTGCTGCGCAACTCCCCAGAGCATTTGGCGGAGCGCCTTGAAGAGAACGAAGCCGTGGTGCGCGCTATTCGCAGCAAAAACAGTGCCCAGGCCAGCGCCGAGATGCGTCGGCACATCCTTCGGGAAGGCCAGCGGATGGGCATCGAACTGAATATTCCGGACGACAATCTGGGCAAATAGCAGTACTGGAAAAAAACCTATCGGCAACCGGACTGGAGACAGGCCATGAATTCCTACGCCTTGAAGATTCCCGTTTTCTCGATTTCCACTGCTCTGCCCTTGCGCCGTCAGAGCGATAAGAAGCATAGCGTCGACGACATCTACCCGCAGATTTTCGATGCCATTCTCGAACAACGCATTGCCCCGGGCAGCCGCTTTACCGAAGAAAGCCTTGGCCAGGCATTCGGTGTCAGCCGCAGTATCATCCGCCAGGTACTGACGCGATTGTCGCATCAGCAGGTCATCATTCTGCGGCCCAATCATCGCCCGCAAGTCGCGACCCCCGATGCCGAACAAACCCGTCAAATTCTCCATGCCCGCCGGCTCACCGAAACCACTCTGGTGCGACTGGCCTGCCAGCAACCAGCTTCCCGGCACCTGCCGCAATTACGCGAATTGATAGAGCGCGAACGCCGCTATATCGAGCAAAACCAACGCGGGCCGGCTATTCGTCTGTCGGGCGAGTTCCACCTGCAACTGGCGCAACTCGCAGGCAACGTGCCGTTGGCACAATTTCTCGGCAGCCTCGTGCCGCTGACCTCATTGGCCATCGCCTACTACGAAGATCAAGCGCGTAGTGACTGCTTGTGGCAAGAACATGCGGTGATCGTCGAGGCGGTGGAGTGCGGAGATGCCAAAGTTGCCGAAGGCTTGATGACCCGACTTCTGGAGCATTTAGAAGTGAAGTTGCTGAACCCATAATCGGGTTTTATAACCGCTTGCGTACAACATTTTATGACCGCCCCGAGAGCCGGCTCTTTTGCCGGTTTTTTAACTTGAAACTATTTAAACCTGATGCCACCCCACAATCTCACGCTTTAACTGCAAACTATTGCTTTAGACCTCCCACATAAAAAACCTCATTTACACCTCCAACTTCCTGAAACAAAGGAACGAGCACAACCAGAAAAAAATAATTTAATCTCTGGTTCGACCTTTACTGAGACAATGCAATCAACACAAACATACAACATGACTTCATAATCATTGCACTGCATCGAAACTTTCAAGTTCTGGACTTATGGATACAAGAAGGCTGCGCCCAGCCGATTGAACAAAAACACCTTAACCTCAATTTATTATCAAGGAAGATAAAACTATGACCGCTGAACAATCCTTTATTGCAGAACTGACCAGTGATCACGGCCACCTGCATTTCCCTCGCCTGACACACGGCCGCGAAGTCACGATCCCTGTCACGGGCTTCTTCGACTTCTCCCCCACTCATACATTCGTTTCAGATACTTTATTCGCCAATAGAGACCTGCCTCGCGCTCCCTTGCAGTTCTACTTCCTGAATATTGGAGGTTTTGTCTATCGCATGTTTGTTATTACGCCTGGCCCGCTCTTTGGAAGACTAGTCGGCATTGACGAAAATGACTGTCTCACCGCGATGGATGGTCCGAATGCAGGTCCCAAGAAATCCGCCATGTTTCATTTCGTAGACAATAACGGCAACCTGGCTTCTCTCGACGACCCCAAATCAAACACCCTATCCGTAACAATTCATGCTAACAACTACTCGCTAAAGCGCCGAAAGAATACAAGTGAAGGATTTATTATCTATACAGGCGCGGGAGTCCAGATGAACTTCACACTGAAAATCATCAAGCGCAACGTTGACTCGAGCATCCTGACCGTTTAATCATCTCAGCACCTGCCTTTTCATATAACAAGAAAAGGCAGGACAAACTTACCATCGAGCAAATACCTCCGCCGTTATGCTTCTACGCGAGAAAAGCCTTCACGAATCTTCTCTTCCGGCAAATCATCGGCGATGAACACGATCACGCTTTCGCGCGTTTCATCGTCGGCCCACTCGGTGTCCCAATCGAATCCGTATAACTTCAGCACGCCCTGAAACACCATGCGCCGTGGCTCGCCAAGGATGTTCAATACGCCTTTGTAGCGCAGCAATTGCTTGCCATGGTCCTCCAGCAGTTCGTTCATGAATTCGCTGAGCTTGTCGATATCCAGCGGCTTGTCGGTGCGCAGCACCAGGCTGGAAATGCGGTCGATGGACGGCGCTTTGCTCACCGGGCGCAGGCTGACGCCGCCGCCGAGGTCAGCATTAAGATTGAAACCGCGCACGTCGAGCAATTCGGCCAGATCGATCTTGCCGTGCTCGACCACGCGGATCGGTGCACGACGGTTGATGCGGGTCAGGCGCTCGCTCAGCGCGGTAAAGGTCGCCTCGTCCACCAGATCGCGCTTGCTCACCAGTAAGCGGTCGGCGAAACCGATCTGCGCCTGGGCGATGGTTTGAGTCAGGTGAGTGTCAGCGTGCGCCGCATCGACCAGGGTAATGATGCCGTCGAGAATGTAGCGCTCACGCAGCTCTTCATCGATGAAAAAGGTTTGGGCCACCGGTGCCGGGTCGGCCAGGCCGGTGCATTCGATCACCAGACGGTCGAAGGCGATTTCGCCGCTGTCCAGGCGTTCGAGCAGCAGGTACAAGGCCTTGGTCAGGTCGGTGTGGATGGTGCAGCAAACGCAGCCGTTGGACAGCGTCATCACTTGCACCGGCTCGTCGCCCAACAGTTGGGTGTCGATACCGGCGTCACTGAATTCGTTCTCGATCACGGCGATTTTCAGGCCGTGCTCGGCTTTGAGCAGGTGGCGCAACAGCGTGGTCTTGCCGGCGCCGAGGAAGCCGCTGAGGATTGTTACCGGGATGGGAGAGGACAAACTGAATCTCCTGACTCACTGAATAGAAGTATCAACACAAAACAAATGTGGGAGCTAGCCTGCTGGCGATGGCGGACTGTCAATCAACAGTGATGTTGAATGTTCAGCCGCCATCGCCAGCAGGCTAGCTCCCACAGGTATTGCTGTTAACCCGACAACTGGATCAACAGCACTTCGGCCCACCCTTGCCACCGTAACGAGCCTCTTGGCGTTCCCGGAAGAACATCTCATAGGTCATCACCGGTTTGTCCGGGTGTTTGGTTTGCATATGCTCGACGTAATTGTCGTAGTCGGGCATCCCGACCATCAGGCGCGCGGCCTGACCGAGGTATTTACCGAGGCGACTCAGGTCATTGAACATGCTGCAATCCTCGATTACGCATCCGGCAGAGCCTGGAATGGCGCTTCTTTATCCGTACGTTCCTTGCTGCCCCAGGCGGAAATACCGACCTTGAGCGCATAGAACAGGATACTGAATACCACGAACAGGAACAGCGCCGTCAGCGTTGCGTTGGTGTAGGCGTTGAAGATCACGTGCTGCATCTGCGTAATGTCCTTGGCCGGGGCGAGGATCTGACCGTTGGCCAGGGCATCGCTGTACTTCTTGGCCAGCGACAGGAAGCCGATCGCCGGGTTGGCATCGAACAGCTTGATGAAGCCGGCGGTGGTGGTGCAGATCAGCAGCCACACCGCTGGCAGCATGGTGACCCAGACATAGCGCTGGCGTTTCATTTTGATCAGCACGACAGTGCCGAGCATCAGCGCGATACCGGCCAGCATCTGGTTGGAGATACCGAACAGCGGCCACAAGGTGTTGATGCCACCCAGCGGGTCGATCACGCCCTGGTACAGCAACCAACCCCACATCGCCACGCAACCGGCGGTTGCGATCAGGTTAGCGGTCCAGGATTCGGTGCGTTTCAGCGCTGGCACGAAGGAACCGAGCAAATCCTGCAGCATGAAACGCCCGGCACGAGTACCGGCGTCCACAGCCGTCAGGATGAACAGTGCTTCGAACAGGATCGCGAAGTGGTACCAGAACGCCATGGTGTTTTCACCTGGCAGGACACTGTGCAGGATCTGCGCGATACCGACCGCCAGGGTCGGCGCACCGCCGGCACGGGCCAGGATGGTGGTTTCACCAATGTCCCTGGCCACCGCTTGCAGCGCTTCCGGGGTAATCGCAAAGCCCCAGCTGCTGACGGTTTGCGCCACGGCCACCACGTCACTGCCGACGACTGCCGCCGGGCTGTTCATGGCGAAGTACACGCCCGGCTCGATCACCGATGCGGCGACCATGGCCATGATGGCGACGAAGGATTCCATCAGCATGCCGCCGTAACCGATGTAACGGGCGTTGACCTCGTTATCCAGTAACTTCGGTGTGGTGCCGGAGGAGATCAGCGCGTGGAAACCGGAAACCGCGCCACAGGCGATGGTGATGAACAGGAACGGGAACAGACCGCCCTTCCATACCGGGCCGGTGCCATCGATAAACTGGGTCAGCGCCGGCATTTTCAGCTCAGGCATGGTGATCAGGATGCCGATCGCCAAGGCCACGATGGTGCCGATTTTGAGGAAGGTCGACAGGTAGTCACGCGGCGCCAGAATCAGCCAGACCGGTAACGAGGCGGCCACGAACCCGTAACCGACCAGCATCCACGTAATCTGCACGCCAGTGAAAGTGAACGCCTTGGCCCAGACCGGATCAGCAGCAATCTGCCCCCCGAGCCAGATCGACCCCAGCAGCAACAGCACACCGACGATGGAAATTTCACCGATGCGGCCCGGGCGGATGTAACGCATGTAAATGCCCATGAACATCGCGATCGGAATGGTCGCCATCACCGTGAAAATGCCCCAAGGGCTTTCGGCCAAAGCTTTCACAACGATCAGGGCCAGCACCGCGAGGATGATGATCATGATTAGGAAGCAGCCAAACAGCGCGATGGTCCCGGGGATGCGGCCCATTTCCTCACGGACCATGTCGCCCAGGGAACGGCCGTTGCGGCGGGTGGACATGAACAGGACCATGAAGTCCTGAACGGCACCCGCCAGCACCACGCCGGCAATCAGCCACAGCGTACCGGGCAGGTAGCCCATCTGCGCCGCCAGCACCGGACCGACCAGCGGCCCCGCGCCAGCAATGGCCGCGAAGTGGTGGCCGAAGAGGATGTGTTTGTTGGTCGGAACGTAGTCCAGACCGTCATTGTTGAGCACGGCGGGGGTGGCCCGTCGCGGGTCGAGTTGCATCACATTGGTAGCGATGAACAAACTGTAGTAACGATACGCAACCAGATAGATGGCCACGGCGGCGACCACAATCCACAAGGCGTTGATCGCCTCGCCTCGGCGCAATGCCACTACACCCAGGGCGCACGCCCCCACGATTGCCAGCAGCAGCCAGGGTAGATGGCGTAGCAGGCTATTATTGTTTTTCATTTTATGATTCCAGCCAGGGTGGACAAGAAAGACAGCCATCCGGAGTTTAGCTCTCCTGACGGCAAAGACCATCCCCCAACATGGGTTGAGCCATCACTTTGCTGGCAGCCTTGGACAATGCGGGTCTATAGTCACCGGACATTTACGAGGATTGCGCCATGAGCGAGCACCCTGCCGATCGCCGCCGCTTCAAACGTATTGCGTTCGATGCCCGAACCGAGCTAAGCCAAGGGGAATTCATCTGGCCGGTGAAGTTGATCGACCTGTCATTGAAGGGACTGTTGATCGAAAAGCCCGAACCGTGGCTGGGAAATCGTGACTGGCATTTTCTGGTCGATATTCATCTCAACGAGGACGTCGCCATCAAGATGGATGTGCAACTGACCCACGATGATCATGGTCAGCTCGGGTTTGTCTGCAAACACATCAGCCTGGAATCCATCGAGCGCCTGCGGCGGTTGGTTGAGCTCAACCTGGGCGATCCTGAGGAACTGGAGCGCGAATTGGGCGCCTTGATCGAAATCTGAAGGCCATACCCATACCCTGTGGGAGCGAGCCTGCTCGCGATAGCGGTATGCCCATCAACATAAATGTTGAGTGATAGTCCGCTATCGCGAGCAGGCTCACTCCCACAGGGTTTGTGTGCTGTCTGGAAGGTTATTCGAAGAGGGCGTCGAGCGCCTGCTCCAAACGCGTTACGGCAATAATCTGCAACCCCGGCGGCGCTTCCTTGGGCGCATTGCCCTTAGGCACGATGGCGCGTTTGAAACCGTGCTTGGCGGCTTCTTTCAAGCGTTCCTGGCCGCTCGGCACCGGGCGTACTTCGCCGGACAGCCCGACTTCGCCGAACACCAACAGATCGTGGGGCAGTGGCCGGTTGCGCAAACTGGACATGACCGCCGCCATCAGCGCCAGATCGGAGGCCGTTTCCAGCACCTTCACCCCGCCAACCACATTGAGAAACACATCCTGATCGTGGGTCGGAATGCCGCCGTGACGGTGCAGCACCGCCAGCAACATCGCCAGCCGATTCTGATCCAGACCCAGCGTTACCCGACGTGGATTGGCCAGGTGACTGTCGTCCACCAACGCCTGGACTTCCACCAGCATCGGCCGCGTGCCTTCCCACGTCGCCATGACCACACTGCCCGGCACTTCTTCCTGGGCACGGGTGAGAAAAATCGCCGAAGGGTTAGAGACTTCTTTCAGCCCCTTGTCGGTCATACCGAATACGCCCAGTTCGTTGACGGCGCCGAAACGGTTTTTCACCGCCCGCAGCAAACGCAAACGCCCATCGGATTCGCCTTCGAAATACAGCACCGTGTCGACCATGTGCTCCAGCACTCGCGGCCCCGCCAAAGCGCCTTCCTTGGTCACGTGGCCGACCAGGAAAATGGCCGTGCCGCTCTGCTTCGCATAGCGCACCAGCAACGCCGCGCTTTCCCTGACCTGCGACACGCCCCCCGGTGCCGATTGCAGTTGCTCGGTGAAGATCGTCTGGATCGAGTCGATCACCATTACCTTGGGTTTTTCCTGCCGGGCGGTGGCGATGATGGTTTCGATGCAGGTTTCGGTCATCACCCGCAGTTGATCCTGAGGCAAGCCGAGGCGGCGCGCGCGCATGGCCACTTGCTGCTGGGATTCTTCGCCGGTGACGTACAGTGCCGGCATGACTTTGGCGAGGTTGCACAGGGTTTGCAGCAGAATGGTCGATTTGCCAATGCCCGGATCACCGCCGATCAGCACCACCGAACCGTCCACCAGCCCACCACCCAACACCCGATCGAGCTCGCTCGACGCTGTGGAAAAACGCGGGATTTCTTCGACGCTGACTTCGGCCAGGGTCTTGATCTGTGCCTGTTGACCGGTCCAGCCGGTGCGACCGCTGGGGGCTGCCGCGCCACCGCTTTCCACCATGGTTTCGGTCAGGGTGTTCCAGGCCCCGCACTCGCCGCACTGGCCAGCCCACTTGGGGAAGGTTGAGCCGCACTCGGTGCAGCCGTACATGCGCTTGGCCTTGGCCATCTGAACTCCCGGCAAAAACCGCGATGATAGCTCAGCTGGCGTCGGTCACGCGCGGCGAAGTTACCCAGCGGCCCCCTGGCAACAACTTGTACAGCGCTTTGAATACATCTACTGCACTACCAACTTTGAAAAACTGTACAACTTTCAAAGAATACCCGACCCAATAGTTGTCTCGCTCAATGAAACAAAAATCAGAACCTGTACAGGTCTTCATCATTTGGAACATGACTGTACAATCCAACCGTTAAGCAAACTTTACAAATACGAATAACCGAGCCAATGGCAATATACTGGCATTTTCAACATTGAACACCAAGGGGTCCGTTTAAGTAACGAATCCATACTTCCGGTAAACCATTCACATAAAGCCTCTTATACCGCAGATTATCCTTGCATCAAGCGAGGATACTAAAGCCCCTACTTTCTATGTTTTTTCCTGCACTCGCCCTCCACTGAGTAGAGACTGAGCGATCGAGAGGAAAATGCCGGACGGGCGCGCGGGGCGCCCTGGATTGAGCGGCTACCGAACACGGTAGCCGGCAAGCGCTGTAAACAGTTGTTTCGAGCAAGAAGCATCGTGCTGATTTACACTGCGCTCACCAACCTCATCTGTAACAAGGAATAACCTATGGGCGTGATTAGTGAGTTCAAGGCCTTCGCGGTCAAAGGTAACGTAGTCGACATGGCGGTCGGTATCATCATCGGCGCCGCCTTCGGCAAGATCGTTTCATCGTTCGTCGGCGACGTGGTGATGCCACCCATTGGCCTGCTGATCGGAGGGGTGGACTTCAGTGACCTGGCCGTCACGCTCAAGGCAGCCAACGGCGATGTCCCCGCGGTGGTGCTGGCGTACGGCAAATTCATCCAGAGCCTGATTGACTTCATCATCGTCGCTTTCGCGATCTTCATGGGCGTCAAAGCCATCAACCGCCTGAAGCGCGAAGAGGCCGTTGCGCCAACGCTGCCGCCGGTTCCGACCAAGGAAGAAGAGCTGCTGGAAGAGATCCGCGATCTGCTCAAGGCTCAGAACAATCGGCCCTGAACACGTTAGTCAAACAACCAACGGCGCCCCTTGAGGCGCCGTTTTTTTTACCAGTAGTTTTCCACCGCCACTTGCCCGGGCCGGCGACTGAGGCTCAAGTGCATGTGGCGCTGTTTGAGCAATTTGCGCGTGTCATCGATCATCTGCGGGTTGCCGCACAGCATGACCCTTGAGTGCTCGGCCGTCAGCGCCACGCCTGCCGCCCGCTCCAGCTCGCCATTTTCGATCAGCGCAGTGATCCGCCCACTCAGAGCGCCATGATGCTGCTCGCGCGTGACCGTGGTGATGAATTGCAGCTTGTGCGCAAACTCCGCTAAATAGTCGCGCTGGGCCAAGCCGCTGACGAGGTCTTGGTACGCCAGTTCCCGGGCTTCGCGCACGCTGTAGACCAGAATGATTCGTTCGAATTTCTCCCAGACCTCGAAGTCCTGCAGGATCGACAGAAACGGCGCCAGGCCGGTGCCTGTGGATAACAGCCAGAGATCACGGCCGTCGACAAAGCGATCCAGCGTCAAGTAACCAAAGGCCTGACGCTCGACCAGCAGCGTATCGCCGACTCCCAGCCGACTCAGCTCACTGGTGAACTCCCCCCCTGGCACCACAATGGAAAAGAATTCGAGGAACTCGTCATAGGGCGACGACACCATGGAATAGGCGCGCCATACGGTGCTGCCGTCAGCCTTGGTAACGCCCAGCCGGGCGAATTGCCCTGCACGAAAACGAAAACCCGGATCCCGTGTGGTCCGCAGGGTGAACAGACTGGGGCTCAGCGACTGGACGTCGAGCAAAGTCTGGCGCGTGAACTTTTCTGCGCTGGCGGTCATGGGGTGCTCCATTCAACAGATAGCCACAGTGTCCCGCAAAGCGGGCGGCTTAAACACCGGTGATTTGTAGTGGCTTTAGCCAGTACCTCATTCACATTAACTTCATAGCACGACTTAAATATTAAATACGCGGTTAACGAGCTTGATGACAGTAAGTCCGACATGCCCTTATCTACTCTAATTTTCTGACGTTAGAACCAGATATCAGTTTAAAAATCTCAAACAAAGCTAAAAAGTCTCACACACACGTAGGAAACATCCTACACTCGCCTTCGTGCCAGAGACTGGATCCAAAATGGCACCCCCAAGTAACATCATCTGGAGAGACACAATGGAGAGGTGGAAGGAATCACAACTCAATCAATTATCACGGGCAACGGAGATTGAGACTGCCTACCGGATTTCACTCGGCTTTGCGAAAAACATTGGCTTTAAATTTTTCGCTTTTTCAACAACATACCAAACAAAAACTGACCACTTTAATACAGTCCAGCTCAACAACTACCCGACGGATTGGAACATTGAATATGAACAAAAAAATTTCAACGCAATAGACCCGGTAGTGGCTCACTGCAATCACTCCAGATTGCCTGTCCTTTGGAGCGAAGAGCTTTTTTCCAAGACTCCCTGGTTGTGGGATGCGCTTGAGAAACAAGGATTGCAGCACGGCTGGTCGCATTCGGTGCATGACGAGGGCAGTGGTGTTTGCAGCATTCTGAGCCTGGCCAGAAGCCATTGCCCGATCACTGCGTTTGAGCTGTATGAAAACCTTGGTTTCTCAGTGTTCATCGGGCGCCACCTGCATGGCTTGATCGCACAGACACTGCCCAAGAAATCGGCGAAGCCGGTCGTGCCGCATTTGTCTCCCCGCGAGATCGATGTATTGAGGCTGGCGGCTGATGGCAAGACTGCCTATGAGAGTGCCAGAATCCTCAATCTCAGCGCCCGTACGGTTAATTTTCATGTGCAAAGCGCGATTCTGAAACTGGGAGTCAATAACAAGATTTCCGCAGTCATCGCCGCAACCAAGGACGGTATTCTCAACAGCAGCGCGATTCGCTGAGCCAAAAAACCTGCAAGTAATCCAAAAGAAAAAAACGTACCATTTGCGGTCCTTCTTGAGTGATGACGTGTAAACCTTCACGGCGCAGTACACTCGGACGGTCTCGCCCGCTACAACGCCCTTGGGCGGCGGGACACCTGTTGATGACCCCGTTGATTACCCAGAGCCCCGCCTCATGCCTTTGCTCGAAACACCCTTCGCCCGACTCGACCTGATCCGCCAGCCCGAACAGCAGAACGAACCGCTGCAGGCGTTTGACGCCGCAGACGAATACCTGCTCACCCATCTGGCCGACCAACAGCCCTCGGCCGACACTCGGGTTTTGGTGCTCAACGACAGCTTTGGCGCATTGGCCGCCAGCCTGGCGGGCAAGGTTCAAGTGACCAGCAGCGGCGACTCGTTCCTGGCCTTTCAGGGGCTGGAAAAAAATCTGCTCCGTAACGGCCTGCCGTTTGATGCGATACCTGGCGTACCTGCCAGCGAAGCCTTTTCAGGCCCTTTCGATCGGGTACTGATCCGGGTCCCGAAAACTCTCGCCTTGCTGGAAGAACAACTGATTCGTTTGCAGGGCCAACTGGCGCCGGGCGCGCAGGTGATTGCAGCGGCGATGATCAAGCATTTACCTCGCGCTGCGGGCGATCTGCTGGAACGCTACATCGGCCCGGTGCAAGCGTCCTTGGCGGTGAAAAAGGCTCGACTGTTGATCGCGACCGCTGAAGACAAAGCACCTGTCGCATCCCCCTACCCGACCCGTTATCGACTCGACGCGCCTGAGATCGAACTGCTGAATCACGCCAATGTGTTCTGCCGCGAAGGCCTGGACATCGGCACGCGAGCGTTTTTGCCGCACCTGCCGAAGAACCTCGGCACCGCGCGGGTTGCCGACCTCGGTTGTGGCAACGGGGTTTTGGCCATCGCCAGCGCTCTGCAAAACCCTGAGGCCCACTACACGCTCGTGGACGAGTCGTTCATGGCCGTGCAATCGGCAGCCGAAAACTGGCGCGCGGCGCTCGGTGACCGGGAAGTGGTTGTACGTGCCGGCGATGGTTTGGCGGGGCAGGAACCCCAGTCTCTGGACGTTGTACTGTGCAACCCGCCGTTTCACCAACAACAAGTCGTTGGCGACTTCCTGGCCTGGCGCATGTTCCAGCAGGCCCGAGAGGCGCTGGTCGTCGGTGGCGCGCTGTACATCGTCGGCAATCGTCATCTGGGTTATCACAGCAAGCTCGCGCGGTTGTTCCGCGGTGTCGAGCAAGTGGCGGCCACACCCAAGTTCGTGATCCTTAAAGCCCGAAAATAATCCCAGGCAAAAAAAACCCTCCGGCCAAGGAGGGTTGTGAATCCGTGCCGCAAGGCAACGGGATGGGATCTGCTGCAAAAATTCAGTGGGTCGTCAGCCCCGCGGCATTCATGAACATGCGCATCAGGCTGGCCACGATGAACAGCGCCACAACGCTACCGGTCCAGATCATCGCCAGCCAGCCGAGTCGCTGCCAGAGCGGCTTTTTCTCTGCTGCTTCGATTTCCTGCAAGGAATGTTTACCCGCCATCATCGCAATCTCCTCTGAAGAAATGGCGCAGGTCTCAGCCCTGCGCCACAGTCGCGCGTTCTAGTGATAGCCATCTTCATGGGTGACCTTGCCGCGGAACACGTAGTAGCTCCAGAAGGTGTAACCCAGGATAAACGGGATGATGAACAGCGTGCCCACCAGCATGAAGCCCTGGCTTTGCGGCGGTGCGGCGGCGTCCCAGATCGAGATCGACGGCGGCACGATGTTCGGCCACAGGCTGATGCCCAGACCGCTGTAGCCGAGGAAGATCAGCACCAGCGTCAGCAGGAATGGCGTGTAGTGCGCATTGCGAGCCACCGCACGGATCAGACCGTACATGGTCACCAGCACCAGGATCGGCACCGGCAGGAACCAGAACAGGTTCGGCAGGGTGAACCAGCGAGCGGCAATCTCGGCATGGGCCAGCGGAGTCCAGATGCTGACGACACCGATCACCGCCAACACCACGAAAGCCAGCGGCCGAGCCAGGTCATGCATCTGCTCCTGCAACTTGCCTTCGGTTTTCATGATCAGCCAGGTGCAACCGAGCAGCGCGTAAGCCACCACCAGCGCCACACCGCAGAACATCGTGAACGGTGTCAACCAGTCCAGTGAGCCACCGGCAAATTGGCGATTGACCACCGGCAACCCATCAATGAACGCACCCAACGCCACGCCCTGGAAAAAGGTGGCGGCGACCGAACCACCGATGAACGCCTTGTCCCAGAGATGGCGCTTGTCGTCCTTGGCCTTGAAGCGGAACTCGAAGGCCACGCCGCGAAAGATCAGCCCGATCAGCATGAAAATCAGCGGCAGGTACAACGCCGAAAGCACCACCGAATAGGCCAGCGGGAAGGCCCCGAATAACGCGGCGCCGCCCAGCACCAGCCAGGTCTCGTTACCGTCCCATACCGGGGCGACGGTGTTCATCATCACGTCACGATCGGTCTTGCCCGGAATGAACGGGAAGAGAATCCCGATCCCCAAATCGAAACCGTCCATGACCACGTACATCATGATGCCGAAGATGATGATCACGGCCCAGATCAGCGGAAGATCAATACCCATGAGTCAAATCTCCTTGGTCAGGCTGGGGCTGTGGTCGCTGTCACCGTTGTCATCGGCGGCCGAAAGCGGACGGGCCGGCGTGCGTTTCTTGCCAGGACCACCCTCGTTGGTTTCCTTGCCTTCGTCGATCTTCGGCCCTTTGCGCACCAGGCGCATCATGTAACCCAGACCCGCACCGAACAGCGCGAAATAGACCACGACGAACATGATCAACGTGATGCTCATCTGCATGAAGCTGTGATTGGAGGACGCATCTGCCGTGCGCATCAGACCGTAGATCACCCACGGCTGACGGCCGATTTCAGTGGTGAACCAACCGGCGAGGATCGCGATCAGGCCGGACGGCCCCATCCACAACGCCAGGTACAGGAACGGTCGCGAGGTATAGAGCTTGTCGCGTTTACGCAGCCACAGGCTCCACAGACCGGTGAAGATCATCAGCATGCCCAGCCCCACCATGATCCGGAACGACCAGAACACGATGGTCGAATTCGGCCGGTCTTCCGGCGGGAACTCCTTGAGCGCCGGGACCTGTTTGTCCAGCGAGTGCGTGAGGATCAGGCTGCCCAGGTACGGGATCTCTACTGCGAATTTGGTCCGTTCTTCTTTCATGTCCGGCCAGCCGAACAGAATCAGCGGGGTCGGCTCATCGCCGTGGTTTTCCCAGTGACCTTCGATCGCGGCGATTTTCGCTGGCTGATGCTTGAGCGTGTTGAGGCCGTGGAAGTCACCGATGACCGCCTGAATCGGCGCCACGATCAAGGCCATCCACATGGCCATCGACAGCATGGTGCGGATCGCCGGGTTGTCCTTGCCGCGCAGCAAATGCCAGGCCGCCGAGGATCCGACGAAGAAAGCGGTCGCGACGAACGCTGCCGTGGCCATGTGCATCAGGCGGTACGGGAACGACGGGTTGAAGATCACCGCCAGCCAGTCCACTGGAATGACCTGGCCATTGACGATCTCGTAGCCTTGCGGCGTCTGCATCCAGCTGTTGGAAGCGAGAATCCAGAAAGTCGAGATCAGTGTGCCGATAGCGACCATGACCGTGGAGAAGAAGTGCAGATTGCGCCCGACCTTGTTCCAGCCGAACAGCATGACGCCGAGGAAACCGGCTTCGAGGAAGAACGCGGTGAGTACTTCGTACGTCAGCAGTGGCCCGGTCACGGAACCGGCGAAGTCCGAGAAGCGGCTCCAGTTGGTGCCGAACTGATAGGCCATGACAAGGCCGGAGACCACGCCCATACCGAAGTTGACCGCAAAGATCTTCGACCAGAAGTGGTACAGATCGCGGTACGTGTCGTTATGGGTTTTCAGCCACAGACCTTCGAGCACCGCCAGGTAACTCGCCAGGCCAATGGTGATAGCGGGAAATATAATGTGAAACGAAATGGTGAATGCGAACTGAATCCGGGCGAGATCAAGTGCCTCCAAACCGAACATAAGTCTTCCTCTGTCAGGTAATACCGGCTGAAGGCTTGCGGCCTACACCCACTGCCCCCACGGATATGGAGTGTGGCGAATTTGAATTCGTTCTTTTTTTACAAACATCACAACGTAGGGAGTCTGGCCATCTGGCCGCCGGATCAATTCCATGAACGGTCTTGATCTGGATCAAGCAACGTTAAAAGAGTAGTCCCATTTTTGACGATGGACGGTGTGGTCTTTTGCCGCGTGACAGGTTGCCTCATACCGTCGCCGACAACCCTGTAGCAGCTGCCGAAGGCTGCGTTCGAGTGCGCAGCAGTCGTAAACCCGGCGGGCTCGAATCAACTGATACACCCACCGCGCATGAGTTTCACGACTGCTGCGCAGCCGAACGCAGCCTTCGGCAGCTGCTACAAGGCTTATGAGCCCCGATCGGTGTCTAGCTAACGAAATTTCCCAACCCTGCAACTTCTGGTTACAGCTTGGTGATAATCTCGCCCCTCACCTCGCTGAAAAACCGACCCCCAGATGCCCAGCCAAGCGCCTTTGCTGTTACGTCATCACCGCCCTTTTATCGCGTTCTGGCTGGCTCGGGTGTTTACCGCCAGCGGTTTCCAGATGCTCACGGTGGCCATCGGCTGGAACCTCTACCAATTGACCGGCAATGTGCTGGACCTGGGCCTGGTCGGTCTGGTGGAGTTCGCCCCGCGGGTGCTGTTCATGCTGCACACCGGGCATGTCGCGGACCGTTATGACCGGCGCAAGGTCGCGGCCATCTGTCAGTTCCTGCAAGCGCTGATCGCCCTGTCGCTGGTCATCGGCAGCGCGACCGACAATGTCACCCGCGAGATGATCTTCATCCTCGCGTTCCTGCTCGGTGCCGCCCGGTCCTTCGAAATGCCGACCACTCAGGCTCTGTTGCCTAGCATCGTGCCCAGCGCGCTGTTCCCTCGCGCGGTCGCCGCCGCCCAATCCGCACAGCAATCGGCGACGATCGTTGCCCCGGCCCTCGGCGGGTTGCTTTACGCCTTCGGCAGCGTTTGGGTCTATGGCCCGACGGTGATCCTCTACCTTATCGCCTGCCTGCTGATGCTCAACCTGCCTGCACGGCAGACACCGCTGAACAAGGGCAAGGCGACGCTGGATTCGCTGCTGGCGGGCATCCGCTTCATTCGTAGTCGCCCGGACATTCTCGGGGCGATTTCTCTGGATCTGTTTGCCGTCCTGCTCGGTGGCGCGACGGCGTTGCTGCCGGTGTTTGCCAAGGACATTCTGCTGACCGGCCCTTGGGGCCTGGGCCTGCTGCGGTCAGCGCCGGCAGTCGGTGCGCTGCTGATGTCGCTGTACCTGGCGAGATTCGCCGTGGAGCGCAAAGTCGGAAGGGTCATGTTCACCGCCGTCGGTGTGTTCGGTGTCGCGACCATTGCGTTCGGCCTGTCGACCTCGTTCTGGTTTTCCCTGGCTGTGTTGGTGGTGTTGGGCGCGGCGGACATGATCAGCATGGTGATCCGCGCCTCCTTCGTACAACTGGAAACCCCGGATGAAATGCGCGGCCGGGTCAGTGCCGTGAACGGTCTGTTCATCGGCGCTTCGAACCAATTGGGCGAGTTTGAATCCGGCTTGACCGCCCACTGGTTCGGCACTGTGCCGGCCGTGGTCATGGGGGGGATTGGCACATTGGTGGTGACCGGGGCGTGGATAAAGCTGTTCCCGACCCTGGCTAACCGCGACCGCATGCATGTGGCTGTGGAGGAAGTGAAGGTTTGAAGCCGTTGCCGATCACACTTTTGCCGAGCAGGTGCAATACATAGATAGTGCATCAGGTGTAATGTGTCGCCTTACACTTGTCCCATGATCAAATCCTTTCAGCACAAAGGCCTTCGTGGCTTCTATGAAACAGGTTCGACTCGCGGGATCCGGGCAGACCATGCGAAGCGTCTGTCTCGAATGCTTCAGTTCATGGACCGCGCAGCAGTACCTGGCGACCTTGACATTCCGGGATGGCGATTACACCCACTCAGGGGAGAGTTGACCGAATACTGGTCACTGAGCGTTTCGGGGAACTGGCGAATTATTTTTCGTTTTATCGGTTCGGATATCGAACTCGTCGACTATCTGGACTACCACTGACAGGAGGCAGGACATGCCCATGCACAACCCGCCACACCCTGGCGAAACCCTTTTGATGGATGTATTGCCTGAACTTGGCGTCAGCGTCACAGAGCTGGCCCGGCACCTGCGATTTGCGCGTCCGCATCTATCGCGAGTGCTGCATGGCCACGCGCCGATCAGCCCTGATTTGGCAGTACGCCTGGAGCGGGCTGGAATTGGTAAGGCTCGAATGTGGCTAGGTGCTCAGACTGACTACGATCTCTGGCAAGCAGAGCAGCGTGAGCAACCGGTCATCGAACCCATTGCCACCCACGCCTGACATTTTCTAGACCGCCAACTCCCCCGCCACCGCCGCTCGCGTGGCCTTGCCACAGAGTTGTTCCACCAGCGCCAGGGCGAATTGCAATGCCGCGCCTGAACCCTGGGCAGTGATGCAGTTGCCGTCGACCACCACCGGTTGATCGACAAAGTTGCATCCCGACAGTTGATGGCTGGCCGAGGGCAGGCAGGTCATGCGCCGCTGACGCAATACGCCAAAGGCTTGCAGCGCCACTGCCGGAGCCTCGGCGATAGCGGCGAACAGGCGCCCGGCCGCCGCCTGATCCTTGATCAATTGTTGCAGGGGTTGATGCGCCGCCAGGTGTTGCGCCCCCACGTCACCACCGGGCAGGACGATCAGGTCGAACGGCTGCGCCAGTACGTCCACCAGCATCGCATCGGCCGTCACTCGGGTGCCGCGCGCGCAGGTGAGCATGCGCCGTCCCTCGACACTGGCCACCACCACTTCAACCTTGGCGCGGCGCAGCACATCGATCAGGGTTACTGATTGCAGGTCATCGATGCCCTCGGCGAGGGTAATCAGAGCTCTAAAGGTCATGGGCGCAGTCCACTGGATGATCTTTAAAGCGTAGTCAGCTTTCCTGCCCCTTGTTCGAGCCTGCCATTACTTGATGTAAAGCTGCGTCGACAGCGTATTGCCTGGCGCGTTGATCGATGTGTTGCTGAAGGTGAACGTGCCTTCCTGCTTACCCGCCAGATCGAAGACGTACAGATAGCCGACGGTTTTTTTCCCGACGGTGCACTCAGTCAGGTTGCCATTATCAAAAGCACAGACCGGGGTCCGGGTGCCGTTCACTTCAAAACCGTCCAGCCCGACCTGCGCGCTACGACCGTAACCGACTTCCAGCACGTAGACCTTGATGTTCGGCCCGCTGTGATTGCAGCGGGTTTGCTCTTGCCCCTGCGCGATGTCTTCAAAGCCGCAACCCGGCGACTCGACCTTGAGCACCTTCACCTGGCTCAACGGCGCTGCCGATGCAGCCGCAGCGGTGTGCGTCCCCAGGAACAAGGCGATCGACACTCCGAATGCGGCAATCAGACGTTTATTCATGCAATACATAAGTACCCCCAAAACCAGCGCGCAGTATGGCGCACTTGGCTTTACCGCAAAACATCGACGACGATCGCAGCCATAAGCAGCCATAACCCCAAGCGGCTGGTATGATGCGCGGCTTTTTCCGACCCACAGAAAATTACCAGGCGCCAACAGCGGTCTGTGCTTTGCTGTTGAGGTCGATACATTCACGGCGCCTGGCGCGCCACGGGGAGCAGACATGCTGGAAAGGCTGTTTCAACTCAAGGCACACAACACCAACGTGCGGACCGAGATTCTGGCGGGCGTCACGACCTTTTTGGCCATGGCCTACATTCTGTTCGTCAACCCGAGCATTCTCGGCGAGACCGGCATGGACAAAGGTGCGGTGTTTGTCGCCACCTGCCTGGCAGCAGCCATCGGCTCGGCGACCATGGGCCTGATCGCCAACTACCCGATCGCGCTCGCGCCGGGCATGGGACTGAACGCCTTCTTTACCTACACCGTGGTCCTGCACATGGGCCACACCTGGCAAGTGGCATTGGGCGCGGTGTTCCTCTCGGCGGTGATGTTCTTTCTGTTGTCGATCTTCCGCATCCGTGAATGGATCATCAACAGCATTCCGCTGGCGCTACGCTCGGCAATTGCCGCCGGTATCGGCCTGTTCCTGGCCCTGATCGCGCTGCATAACGCGGGCATCGTGGTGAGCAATCCGGCTACCATGGTCGGTCTCGGTGACTTGAAGCAACCGGCACCGATCCTCGCGACCCTCGGCTTTGCCCTGATCGTGGCGCTTGAAGCACTGAAAGTGCGTGGCGCGGTACTGATCGGCATTCTGGCAGTGACCATCGCTTCGATCGTGATGGGCTTCACCCCATTCGGCGGCGTAATGTCGATGCCGCCGTCGCTGGCGCCGACCTTCCTGCAACTGGACATCATGGGCGCACTGGACATCGGTCTGGTCAGCGTGATCTTCGCCTTCCTGTTCGTCGACCTGTTCGACAACTCCGGCACACTGATCGGCGTCGCCAAGCGCGCGGGCCTGATGGGCAAGGACGGCCATATGCCGAAAATGGGTCGCGCCCTGATCGCCGACAGCACCGCGGCCATGGCCGGTTCGCTGCTGGGCACTTCGACCACCACCAGCTACATCGAATCCGCTGCCGGCGTGAGTGCCGGTGGCCGCACCGGCCTTACCGCTATTGTCGTGGCGATTCTGTTCCTGTTGGCGCTGTTCTTCTCGCCATTGGCGGCCAGCGTTCCAGCCTTTGCTACCGCGCCTGCACTGCTGTTCGTCGCGGTATTGATGACTTCCGGCCTGGCCGAAATAGACTGGGACGACATCACCGTCGCCGCACCGGTTGTGGTCACCGCACTGGCCATGCCATTCACTTATTCCATCGCCAACGGCATCGCCTTCGGTTTCATCTCCTGGACCGCAATCAAGTTGCTGTCCGGCCGCGGCCGTGAGCTGAACTCGGCACTGGTGATTCTGTCGATTCTGTTCGTGATCAAGCTGGGTTGGTTCAACGCATGACTTTTGATTCCAAGGCTTACGCCGTTCAGCTCGAAGAGAAGGTCACGCGCCTGCGTGACCTGTTGGCCCCGTTCGGTGCGCCAGAACCTGCGGTGTTCGATTCGCCGCTGAAAAACTTCCGCCTGCGCGCCGAATTCCGCCTGTGGCGTGAAGCCGGTGAGCGTCACTACGCGATGTTTTCCCAGGAAGACAAGCGCACGCCGATCCTGATCGAGGAATTCCCGATCGCCAGCCTGCGCATCAACGAGTTGATGCCGCAGCTGAAGGCAGCGTGGCAAGCCAGTGCGGCCCTGAGCAACAAGCTGTTTCAGGTGGAGTTCCTCACCACCCTGGCCGGCGATGCGATGATCACGCTGTGCTATCACCGCCCGCTGGACGAGCACTGGCACGCGGCGGCGTCGAAACTGGCGGCCGAGCTGAACGTCAGCATCATCGGCCGCTCCAAGGGCAAACGCGAAGTGATCGGTCACGATTATGTGGTCGAGCAGATGGACGTCGGCGGTCGCACCTTCAGCTATCGCCAGCCGGAAGGCGCGTTCACCCAGCCCAACGGCACTGTGAACCAGAAGATGCTCAACTGGGCTTACGACTCACTCGGTGATCGCTCCGATGATTTGCTGGAGCTGTATTGCGGCAATGGCAACTTCACCTTGCCGCTCGCGACACGCGTACGCAAAGTGCTGGCCACTGAAATCAGCAAGGCCTCGGTCAACGCTGCGTTGAGCAATCTCAGCGAAAACGCTGTGGATAACGTCACTCTGGTGCGCTTGTCCGCCGAGGAGCTGACCGAAGCCCTGAATGAAGTTCGTCCGTTCCGTCGTCTGCACGGTATCGATCTGAAGAGCTACGAGTTCGGTAGTGTCTTCGTCGATCCGCCTCGCGCCGGCATGGACCCGGACACCTGCGAGCTGACCCGCCGCTTCGACAACATTCTCTACATCTCCTGCAACCCGGAAACCCTGGCGGCCAACATCGCCCAGTTGCACGACACCCATCGCATCACCCGCTGCGCAATGTTCGACCAGTTCCCGTGGACCCATCACATGGAATCCGGGGTGTTGTTGACCCGTCGTTGATTGCCCTTGGCAGAAACAGATCAGCCGTCATCACGACGGCTTTTTTGTGCGTGCTTAAAGGGGGATATCGGTCTTGCGCGGACGCCCGCCCTTACGGCCATTCGCCCGCGCCGCCTCTGCTTTGGCGGCGCTGCTTTGGCGACCATTACGCGAGGCGATGACCGATGCGGCCATATCCATCAGCGGCTTGCTCGCCGAAATCATCCCGGCAATGGAGACCTGCAGGTCCTTACCTTCGTGGCAAAGGGCTGTCCCGGAAAAGCCGACTTTGAGGTCGGCGAAATCCTCGATGTCGAAATCATCGAACTCCGGATAGTGCTGCACGGGTAACAGCACGCCACTGCCATCAATAAAACTGACCGCCAGACACGGTTCCACAAAGGTCACCGAGGTCGCCCGCAGACCGCCTTTGTGGCGCAGTTGGCCACGCTGGATGGCATCATCCAGCGTGGCTTCGGTTACCGGCCGATCCACCAACATTTTTGCTGTTATCGTTTTCATAGTTCGATCTCCACGCCCTCCGGAACGCCCATCAGCGCCAGCAGGGTCTTGTTCGTCTCGGGCTCATAGCAAGCCGAGCCAATCATGCAGGTCGTACTGGCGACCCTTTTCACCACCACGACTTCACTGGTTTGCCAGTCCCATATCTGATGATCGAGGCAGACCGTGTGCAACTTGTCCCACCAGATACACCGGGCGCGGCGCAAATGAGCGGGTTGTCCGAGTGCATGACGCAACCCTTCCAGCACCGCCACAGGTGGCCGGCGAGAATGAGGAACCACGTCCCACAGCTCGACACTGTTGTGCCAGAAGCTGAATTTGAAGCGCGCACTCCAGGTTCCGGCATCTACATGGGCATGCGGCGGACAGTGCTCATCGCGCAACATGATCACCATTGAAAATCCTTTGTAGCTGAATAATCTCATGCTAACCCATCCGTTAGGTTAATGAATCCGAAGACCCGACATTCCTTGGAAAATCCGATAACTGGCGCTGCGTTGAATTCGTCATTGCGACTTTTGAGACTAGCGCCAAGGTTCGGCTTGGGCCGGTGGATCACACCGCTAAATGGTAAGCAATCCTTTCCTGGCGCCGACTAAAAAGCCGCCCCGAGGGCGGCCGTCTTGGCTTGTCAGGCAATCAACCCGGCTGGTTTGCTCATCACAAACTCGCTGTATCTGTGTGCTGGCTTCTGATAAACACTGACTCACACACTTCATTTGATCCCCGGTGTAATTAATCATGCAGCGACAATTCGACGATCTTCAGCTGGGCAGCATCGAACTGTTTTGCCTGGCTGCCGAGGCTGGCAGCTTTACCGCCGCCGCGCTGGTGGCTGGCGTGACGCCCGCGGCTGTGAGCCGCTCGGTGTCGCGCATGGAAGAACGCCTGGGCGTGCGGTTGTTCGCCCGCACCACTCGCAGCGTCAAGCTGAGCGACAGTGGTCGGCGTTATTACGAGGAATGTCGCCAGGCGCTGGCGCAATTGGTCGAGGCCCAGCGTGAAGTCATGGGGCAGCAGCAACAGCCTTCCGGCACCTTGCGCATCAGCATTCCCACCACCTATGCCCATCACCGGATTTTGCCGTTGTTACCGGCTTTTCGGGCGCGTTTTCCAGCGGTGAAGGTCGAGTCGCACATCAGCAATCGCAACATCGATTTCGTCGCGGAAGGCTATGACATGGCGATCCGCGTGCGGGCGATTCCGGATTCCGGCCTGATCGCCCGACAGCTGGAAGACGCCGCGCTGGTGATGATTGCCAGTCCTGACTACCTCAAGCACGCGGGCATTCCACAAACACTGGATGATCTCAAAGAGCACGAGTGCATCCAGTACGAATTGCCCAGCAGCGGTCGGCGGATTGCCTGGCTGTTCAACGACAATGGCGAGCAGCGGGAGATTCTGGCCGAGGGCAATCTCAGTTGTTCCGACGATGTGCTGGGCGGGGTGACCCTGGCCAAACATGGTGCGGGACTGTTCCAGACCTATCGCTTCATCGTCGAAAACGAACTGGCCGATGGTTCGCTGGTGGAAGTGCTCAAGCCCTATGGCGGACGCTCGCGACCGTTCACCCTGCTCTACCCGCAAACTCGTCATATGCCGTTGCGCCTGAGGGCCTTCATCGATTTTCTCGTTGAGCATCTGCCCCGCTGAAAGTCAAAACCGTCCGATCACCGCACACATTAACCCTGAAAACGGCCTCTGCAATTGACCAAATTAACTAGCTAGTACAATTTATCTCCACAGGCTGAAACCCTCGGCCAATGCCAAAAACAATACGTGGAGAGACCCCCGATGCCCCCTATCGTTCTGGTGCTCAACGGCCCGAACCTGAACCTGCTCGGCACCCGTGAACCGGCGACTTACGGTCACGAAACCCTGGCCGACCTCTCAGCCTTGTGCGGTCGTGCCGCCGAAGAGTTCGGCCTGGCGGTGGAGTTTCGCCAGACCAATCATGAAGGCGAACTGCTCGACTGGATTCACGCCGCGCGCGGCCGTTGTGCCGGGATCGTCATCAACCCGGCCGCCTGGACTCACACCTCGGTCGCGATTCGCGATGCCCTGGTCGCCAGCGAACTGCCGGTGATCGAAGTCCACCTGTCCAACGTTCATGCCCGCGAGCCCTTCCGCCACCACTCTTTTGTGTCGGCCATCGCCACGGCGGTGATGGCCGGTTTCGGCAGCCACGGCTATCGTCTGGCGCTGGAGCATTTCAGCCAACGTTTAAAAGGATGAAGACCGTGACTCAGACCAACGCTGTACTGGCCGGACTGATCGGTGCCGGCATCCAGGCTTCTCGCACCCCGGCGCTGCACGAGCATGAAGGTGATGCCCAGGGGTTGCGTTACCTCTATCGATTGATCGATCTGGACCCGTTGAAACTCGACAGCAGTGCCCTGCCCGACCTGTTGGTAGCCGCCGAGCGGATGAACTTCACCGGCCTGAACATCACCTTTCCGTGCAAGCAGACGATCATTCCGCTACTCGACGAATTGTCCCCGGAGGCCCGCGGCATTGGGGCGGTGAACACGGTGGTGTTGAAGGACGGCAAACGCATCGGCCACAACACCGATTGCCTGGGCTTCGCCGAGGGTTTTCGTCGCGGCTTGAAGGGCGTTGCCCTTGAGCGCGTCGTGCAAATGGGCGCCGGTGGTGCCGGCGCGGCAGTGGCCCACGCACTCTTGAGTGAAGGCGTGCAGCTGCTGAGCATTTTCGACGTGGAGACCAGCCGCGCCCAGAGCCTGGCGGACAACCTCAATCAACATTTCGGCGGCGGCCGGGCTGTGGCGGGCCATGACTTGCCAAGCACTCTCGCCCAGGCCGACGGCCTGGTGAACACCACCCCCGTGGGCATGAAGAAACTGCCGGGCATGCCGGTGCCGGTGGAGCTGCTTCGAGGTGAGTTATGGGTGGCGGAGATCGTTTACTTTCCGCTGGAAACCGAACTGCTGCGCAACGCCCGCGCGTTGGGTTGCCGCACGCTGGATGGCGGTAACATGGCGGTGTTTCAGGCGGTGAAGGCGTTTGAGTTGTTCAGTGGCGTGGTGCCGGATGCGCAGCGAATGCTCGAGCATTTCCAGAGCATGAATGGCTGAAAAGCCAAGGCGTCAGGCCTGTAGATAGCGCAAAACCGCCTCGCAGATCATCGCCCGATGACGTTGCTTGATGCTTTCTTCCGGCAGGTCGATCTGAAAAATCTCACTTAAGGTATGGCGGTTCGACACGCGATAGAAGCAGAACGAACTGATCAGCAGATGCACATCCAACGGATCAAGCCCTGCCCGGAACACACCCTCCTCAGCACCGCGACGCAAAATCTCGCCCAGTGAATCGAGGATGGTGTTGTTCATCGCCTTGATCGCATCGGAGCGCTTCACGTATTCCGCGTTGTGAATGTTCTCGATGCTGACGATGCGCACAAAGTCGACGTTGTGATCATGGTGATCGAACGTGAATTCCACCAGCCGCCGAATCGCGTCCACCGGCGCCAGTTCGGTCAGGTGTAACCGGTTTTCGGTATTGCGGATATCGCCGTAGAGTTTCTCCAGCACCTCGATGTAGAGCTGTTCCTTACTGCCGAAGTAGTAATAGATCATGCGTTTGGAGGTGTGGATGCGCTCGGCAATCGCATCGACGCGAGCGCCGGAAAGCCCCTGCTGGACGAACTCGACAATCGCCTCTTGAAGGATATTCTCGCGGGTCTTTTCCGGGTTGTTCTTGCGACTCTTGCGCGGCTCGACAATCGGCTTGTCGGGTGCTGTGGAGAGTTCTGAAGTTATTGTCATTGCGGGCTCACGGCCATCACTGCACAGGTGGGCGATTATGGGCCGCTCCGCACAGTGAAGGAAGCCGCGCGGCAGCGGTTTGTGCCCGTGTTTACGATTTCCCTACAACTTGGCCTGGCGTACGACACCGCTTCGAGACTTGGCCATGGCCGCCAGTCGTACCGCGACGTTGGCGGCGCCGTAACCTGCGTAACCGTTCTTGCGCTGGATGATCTCGAAGAAGAAGCGCCCTTCGAACGGCTCGGTATACACATGGAACAGCTCGCCACCCTGGGCATCGCGGTCGTAGAGCACGTTGTAATAAGCCAGTTCGCTGAGGAACTCGTCGTCGAAATCGAACCGCGCAGCAAGGTCATCGTAGTAATTGAGCGGGATGTCCAGCAGCGGCACGCCGGCCTCCTTGGCCCGGCTGACTTCGGCAAAGATGTCGTCGCAATCGAAGGCGATGTGATGCACGCCGGAGCCACGATAACTCGACAGCGCGTGTGAGATTGCGGTGTTGCGGTTCTCGGAAATGTTCAGCGGCAAGCGGATCGAACTGTCCCGGCTGCGCAGCGCCCGACTCTTTACCAGGCCGTATGGGTCAGGCAGCACCACTTCATCATCGGCTTCGAAATCCAGCAGGCTTTTATAGAACAGCACCCAACTGTCGAGGCTGTCGGCCGGCAGCGCCATGGCCATGTGGTCGATGCGCTTGAGACCACCGCTGGCCACCGCAGCAGGTTGCAGATTGAAGTCGGTGCCGTAGACATCGGCGTCCTGGTCCACCAGATAAATCAGGCTGCCATCCGGTGCGCGCACCGCGGCGAGCTCCAGTTCATTGGGGCCGACCAGCCCGCGATACGGCTGGCCTTCATAAGCCACTGCCCGGGCCAGCGCACTGGCGCTGTCCTTGACCCGCACGGCGGTGGCACACAGCGAGGGGCCATGCGCCTCAAAAAAACTGTGGGCGAAGGAGTAAGGCTCGGAGTTGAGGATCAGGTTGATATCACCCTGACGCAGCAAGCTCACGCTCTTGGAACGATGCTGGCCGGCTTTGACGAAACCCAGCCGCTCCAGCCAATGAGACAGCTTGGCGCCAAGGCTTTCGTCCACGGCGAACTCAAGAAACTCGATGCCGTTGTACTCGCTGGCCTTGGGCGTCTCGAACAGAATGTCGACAGTCGCCGGTGACGTGGTTTCTTGCGCCAGACGCTCGCGGGTTTTCTCCTCCAGGTACAGCAACGAGCGCAAACCGTCGGCGGCATTGGCCCGTGGCGGCGCGGCTCGGAAGCCGTCGTTGAAGATCTCCAGCGACAACGGCCCGGTGTAACCGCTCTTGATGATCGGCGCGAGAAAACCCGGCAGATCGAATTCGCCCTGGCCCGGGAAACAGCGGAAATGCCGGCTCCACTCCAGCACGTCCATGGCCAGGATTGGCGCGTCGGCCATTTGCACGAAGAAAATCTTGTCGCCGGGGATTTCGGCAATCGCGCTCGGATCACCCTTGAGCGACAGCGTGTGAAAACTGTCCAGCAGCACGCCGAGGCTTGGATGATCGGCCTGACGGACGATGTTCCACACCTGTTGATAAGTGTTCACATGGCGGCCCCAGGCCAGCGCTTCATAGCCGATCCGCAAACCACGAGCACCGGCGCGTTCGGCCAGCAAGCGCAAATCATCGATCAGAATTTGTTCGTCACCGATGGCGTCGGCCGAAGCGTTGCTGCACACCAGCACCAGGTCGGTGCCCAGTTCCTGCATCAGGTCGAACTTGCGCTCGGCCCGCTCCAGGTTGCGCGGCAGGCGGTCACGGCGGCAGCCCTCGAAATCCCGGAAGGGTTGAAACAGCGTGATCGCGATCCCGAGATCGGCGCACATCTGTTTGATTTCCCGCGGGCTGCCGTCGTAGTAGAGAAGGTCATTCTCGAAAATCTCCACCCCGTCGAAACCGGCGGCGGCAATGGCTTCAAGTTTTTCCGGCAGGGTACCGCTCAAGGACACGGTGGCAATGGAACGCTGCATATTTCGACTCCCGGTAGTGGAGACAATCTTGTTATCGACATCGCACGCTTCGTGCAGGAGCACGGCTTGTCGGTGATGGCGATCTTAAGGGCGCCATCGCCGGCAAGCCGTGCTCCTTCAGGAACCGCGTTTAACTTGGGGGGATTATTGGCCGGTGGAATCGACACAGCAATTTAAAGTGTACTACCCGGTTAGTTTTGCGTGCGATTATCGAACACAATGGCCTTGGGCGAATTGACGATTTTTCGTCCACTGCGCAACATCAACGCCACATTGGGTCCCGTCATCAACCGCGGGCTCCGGTTACCCAAGACCCAGAACACCACATAAAAATAATCGGTGGACTACATGACTCCTTCTCAAAGCTCTCCCGTGGAGCGTTCCTCCATGACTCCTGCCACTGGCGGCATCGGCGACAAGATCCGCGGCGCCATGGCGGTCGGCAAAACCCGTTGGGGCATGCTGGCGCTGGTGTTTTTCGCCACCACCCTGAACTACATCGACCGCGCCGCACTGGGCGTGATGCAGCCTATCCTTGCCAAGGAAATGAGCTGGACGGCGATGGACTACGCCAACATCAACTTCTGGTTCCAGGTCGGCTATGCCATCGGTTTCGTGCTGCAAGGCCGGTTGATCGATCGGGTCGGCGTCAAGCGCGTGTTCTTCTTCGCCGTGCTGCTCTGGAGCCTGGCCACCGGCGCTCATGGCCTGGCCACTTCGGCCGTCGGCTTCATGGTTTGCCGATTCATCCTCGGTCTGACGGAAGCCGCCAACTACCCGGCGTGCGTGAAGACCACACGGTTATGGTTCCCGGCCGGCGAACGCGCCGTGGCCACCGGCATCTTCAACGCCGGGACCAACGTCGGTGCGATGTTCACCCCCATGTTGTTGCCGCTGATCCTGCATGTCTGGGGCTGGCAGGCCGCGTTCCTGTGCATGGCGTCGCTGGGCGGGATCTGGTTGCTGTTCTGGGGCTTGAAGTACTACAACCCGGAAGATCATCCGAGCGTTAAACAATCGGAACTGGACTACATCCAGAAGGAAGTCGAACCGGAACAATCCCGCGTGCCGTTCACCAAAATCCTGCGCATGCGTGGCACCTGGGCCTTCGCCCTGGCTTATGCGATCACCGCGCCGGTGTTCTGGTTCTACCTCTACTGGCTGCCGCCGTTTCTCAATCAGCAATACAACCTGGGGATCAACGTGACCCAGATGGGTATCCCGCTGATCATCATCTACCTCACTGCCGATTTCGGCAGCGTCGGCGGCGGGATCCTGTCCTCATTCCTGATCGGCCGCGGCGTCAACCCGATCAAGGCGCGGCTGATGTCCATGTTCCTGTTCGCCTGCTGCATCGTCGGCGTGATCATGGCGGCGGGTTCGAGCAGCCTGTGGGTCGCCGTGGCCGCCATCTCCCTGGCCATCGGTGCGCACCAGGCCTGGACCGCGAACATCTGGAGCCTGGTGATGGACTACACGCCTAAACACATGATGAGTACGGTGTTCGGCTTCGGTGGCATGTGCGCGGCCATCGGCGGGATGTTCATGACCCAGTTGGTCGGCCACATTCTGACGATCACCAACAACAACTACACCGTGCTGTTCACCATGATTCCGGCGATGTACTTCATCGCGCTGATCTGGATGTACTTCATGGCACCGCGCAAGATTCCGACCGTCACCCCGTAAAATCCCCTCCCCCGGCAGGCCTGATTCCAGGCCTGCCCTGCGGCTCTCACCGACGACTCTGCTGCCAGGCTGCTGCCAACCCGCTGCAACAGATCACCGCGATCCCGATCACCGTGGTCAGGGTCGGCGTGTGGGAAAACAGCAACCAGCCCAGCAAACCGGCAAAGACAATCTGGCAATAGCCGAACGGCGCCAACAACGCCGGGGCTGCATGGCGGAAGGCTTGCGTCAGAAACAAGTGAGCCGTCATCCCGCAGGCGCCCAGCGCCACCATCATGAATCCATGGCCCAGGCTGGGGACTTGCCAGAAGAACGGCACCAGCGCGCTCATCACCAGGGTGTTGCACAGCCCGGCGAAAAAGTTGCTGGTGGTCGGGCTGTCGATTTCACTGAGCTTGCGGGTGAGCAACTGATAGAAGCAGAAAAACAGCGCCGAGCAGAGCGGCAGCAACACCGCCGGGGTAAAGAGATCTCCGCCGGGATGGACGATGATCAACACGCCGATGAAGCCGCAAATCACCGCAATCCACTGGCCACGCGTGACGTGCTCGCGCAGCAGTGGCACCGACAGCGCCGTCACCAGCACCGGCGCAAGAAAGTTGACCGCCGTGGCTTCGGCCAAAGGGATGTACTGCAAGCCGGTGGTGAAAAACAGACTGGTGCCCAGCAGGCACAACGCCCGCAACAGCTGAAGCAACGGCCGTTTGGTGCGTAGGACACCCAACCCGGATTGCGGCAGGAAAATCCCGGCCATGAGTAAGGTGTGAACCAGATAACGGGCCCAGACCACCATGACGACCGGGTAGAAGCCTGAAAGGTATTTCGACAAGGCGTCGTGACTGGAAAACAGGAAGGTCGCAACGACGATCAGCACAATCCCTTTGAAGGGCTGGTTTACGCCTGAGAGCGGAGTGCTGACGGTCATTCGGTATCCCTTGTGTTGTGCATCAACTATTTAAAAGCATCCCTTACCGGAAAGACGAACCCGAATAATTTAGAACCTTGTTCCAGATTCCTACACAGGTAAACCAAAAAAGTGTGCGAACAGCGCACGGTTTCTGTAGGAGCGATCAGTTGAACAACTCAGAGGCCAGACTGGCCGCCGACAGCTCATCGGCGAATTTCAACAACAGTGGCGCCAACTCATGCAATCGCGCCCCCGGCATCCGCGCGCTGGGCCCGGCGATGCTCAGCACACCGATGACTCGACCATCACTGGGATGTCGCACCACCGCAGCAATCGCCGAAGTGCCCACTGCCGAACTTTCCTCGACCCAGGCATAACCCTGCTCCCGCGCCAGGCGCAGGCGTTCCAGCAATTCGATGTTGGAACGCGGAGCATTTGGCCCGAGGTCCTTTGGCCGCTCGACACCCTGTCGTTCGACCAGGGACAGCGCCTCGGCATCGCTCATGCACGCCAGCCACGCATGCCCGGACGCGGTGTAAAACAAGGGCGCATCACGGCCCATGTCCGGGTCGTAGCGCAGCCCGGAACGGGCGCCCTGGGATTTGGCGATCCAGATCTGCCGCTCACCTTCAATCACCCCAAGACGCACCAGCTCGCCGGTTTCCTGGGCGAGGCGATCCAGCACCGGCTGCACAATATCGGCGCCGCTGCCCGACAGGTAACGGAAACCCATCGCCACCAGTTTGGTCGACAGGTGATACCGCAAATTCTCCGGATTCTGTCGCACATAACCCAGCCGGATCAGCTCGGCGAGCAACCGGTGAGTCGCGCTTTTGGGAATATCCAGCTGCTCCGCCAGCTTCTGCATCGGCAGGCCACGAGGGTCACTGGTGAGACTTTCAAGCACGCTGAAAACACGTTCGATCTGACTGCCTGCCATTGAGAGGTTCCACACAAATTTTGTCCGATTCTAGAAGACAACCGACCGTATGCGAAATCTGGAACCCACTGTCCGAAAACGAAGCAGGCGGTCGCCTGCTCGATAAAAACCGGTCGCCCGAAGGAATTAGATGGGTTGTCTGTGTTCAATACGAGTCTGGAAGACTCCCGGCCACCCACCACAGGTTGCCGGGACGGCTGCTGTGCGCAACAAAAGATGGACGACCGGACTGGCGCCGCTCCCACTCAGCAGCAACACTCATCCCCACGGACAATCAGAGGATTCCCACATGCTATGGAAAAAAGGCCGACGCAGCGACAACGTGGTCGATGCCCGTGGAGATGATGTCGGCAGTGGCGGTGGCGGAATGCGCTTCGGTGGCGGCAAGGGCCTGAGCCTGACGGCGATTATCTTGATCGTCGGGATCGGCTGGATCACCGGCCAGGACCCGCTGCAAATCCTCGGGCAATTGACCGGACAGATGAGCGAGCAATCGGCACCGGCCCCGACTCAAACCCGCAAGGCGCCACCGGCCACTGATGAAGGAGCCGAGTTCGTGCGCTCGATCCTCGGCGATACCGAAGACACCTGGGGTCAGATATTCCAGCAGGCCGGGCGTCAATATAAGGACCCGACCCTGGTGCTGTTCAGCGGCCGCGTCAACTCGGCCTGCGGTCTGGCCAGTTCGGCGACCGGTCCGTTCTATTGCCCGGCGGACCAGAAGGTCTACCTGGACATGAGTTTCTTCCAGGAAATGTCCCAACGCTTTTCCGCCGCTGGCGACTTCGCTCAGGCCTACGTGATCGCTCACGAAATCGGACACCACGTGCAGACGCTTCTCGGTGTATCGGCGAAAGTTCAGACTGCCCGCCAACAGGGTCGGCAGATGGAAGGCGACAGCGGTTTGCTGGTGCGCCAGGAACTTCAGGCCGATTGCCTGGCCGGAGTCTGGGCCAACAATGCGCAGAAACGGCTGAACTGGCTGGAACCCGGTGACATTGAAGAAGCCTTGAACGCCGCCAATGCCATCGGCGATGACCGCTTGCAACAGCAAGGTCAGGGGCGCGTGGTGCCGGACTCGTTTACTCATGGTACGTCGGCGCAAAGGGTGCGCTGGTTCAAAATCGGATTCGCACAAGGCCAGGTCGGCCAGTGCGATACCTTTGCAGCGAAAAACCTATAAATGAACAAGTGGCTGTTAGCTCTACTGATCACCTGCGCAAGCGCCCAGGCTGCCGAGCATGCGGTCAAAGAGGTCAGCTCCGGGCGCCTGCTTTTGACTTCAGGTGAAATCGCGGTGGGCATCGGCCCGGCGCCGGCGAAAATCGAACGCGTGCTGATCATCATCCATGGTCGATTGCGCAATGCCGATACCTATCGCCAGAGCGCCGTGCGCGCGGCCGAACAGGCCGGGCAAACCGCCAGCACCTTGGTGATCGCTCCGCAATTTCTCAATGAAGCCGACGTCGTAGCCCATCCCGTGGCGGACAGCGTATTGCGCTGGCAGGGCAACGACTGGATGGCGGGCGGTTTATCCACCGCACCGTTTACCATGAGTTCCTACGCGGCGCTCGACGAAATCATCGGCCGAATCGGCGATCGAAAACAGTTTCCGGACGTGAAGCAAATTGTCATCGCCGGTCACTCCGGCGGCGCTCAGGTGGTGCAGCGATACGCGTTGCTGGGCCACGACCAGCCAGCGCTCAAGGCGGCCGACATACAGGTGCGTTACGTCATTGCCAACCCGTCGTCTTATGCGTACTTCGATGAACGACGACCCGTGGCGTTCAACCACGCCGGTTGCCCGAATTTCAATCGCTGGAAATATGGGCTGGCGAATTTACCCGCCTATGCCGAAGGGCAAACGGCCAAGCAGTTGAAGGAAATCTACGTCAAACGTGATGTCGTTTATCTAATCGGACAGCAGGATAACGACCCTAAGCAGTCGGCGCTGGATAAAAGCTGTGAAGCCCAGGCTCAGGGAGCCAATCGATTGGCTCGCGGGCGCAATTATTTTGCTCACCTGAAGCGGCTGCAACCTCAAGGATTGAATCAGCAACTGATTGAAGTGCCCGGGGTCGGGCATGACGGGGACGGGATGTTCAACTCGCCGCAGGGGCGCAAGGCGTTGTTCGGTCAGTGAGTTGTGTGGCGTCTGATCTGACGCCATCGCGAGCAGGCTCGCTCCCACAGGTTTTGTGTTGGACAAAGTATTGTGATCAACACAGAACCTTGTGGGAGCGAGCCTGCTCGCGAGGCCCTCAAGCCGACAACATTTCTCGCAACGCCACGCAATCCGCCGCATGCCAATCCGCCAACTCAGGCCAGGGATTATCCGGCAGGTTCACCAACACCGTCCGCGCCCCTGCCGCCCGACCGCAATCCAGATCGAAGCGGTAATCGCCGACCATCACCAGCTCGCTGGCCGGGACATTCCAGGCCTGGGCCAACTTCAGCAGACCGCCGGGATGCGGTTTTGGCGGTGCTTCATCGCGGCCCAGTACATCCTCCGCCGCGAAGCAGTCAGCCAAACCGATCGCCTCTAGCGTGACATGCGCCAGTTCGCGCGCATTGCGCGTGAGAATGCCCAGGCGATAACCGCGCCCGGCCAGCTCGCGCACCAGTTCTACCGCGCCCGGTGCCGCTTTCGAACCCAGTGCCAGGTCGCGTTCATGTTCCAGCAACCACGCATGTTTGGCGGCGGCCTCATCGGCCGGCAGCGCGGCGAGGTGGGTCAGGATGTCGTCTTCGGCAGGAATCGCCAACGCCACGCGGATCGCCGCGAAGTCATGCACGGCCACCGTCAGGGTGCCGTCCATATCGAACACCCAGTGCCGCACCTCGGCCAGGCTCATGCCCAATCCTTGCGGTGGCGAATCAGGCCTTCCTGGGTGACCGACGCCACCAGTTGCCCGGCACGATTGAACACGCTGCCACGGGAGAAACCGCGGGAGTTGCCCGCCCAAGGGCTGTCCATCGCATACAGCAACCAATCATCGGCACGTAGATCCTGATGGAACCACAGCGCGTGATCGAGGCTGGCGACCTGCATGTCTTTCTGCCAGACCGATTTGCCATGGGGCTGCATCGAGGTGGTCAGCAACCCGAAATCCGAAGCGTAGGCCAGCAGGTATTTATGCAGCGCCGGGGAGTCGGCCAAGGCACCGTCGGCGCGAAACCAGACGTACTTGATCGGATCAGACGGCTGCGGGTTGTAGGGATCTTTCTCGGTGATCGGGCGAAACTCGATCGGTTTCGGGCACAGGAATTTTTCGCGCATGTGCTCAGGGATCAGGTGCGCGCGCTGCTGAGTGAGTTCCAGCTCCGACGGCAGGTTTTCCGGGCCGACCACCACCGGCATCTCTGCTTGGTGCTGGAAGCCTTCTTCGTCGTACTGGAACGACGCACTGCAAGT
This sequence comes from Pseudomonas frederiksbergensis, assembly GCF_900105495.1. Lineage (NCBI taxonomy): Bacteria > Pseudomonadati > Pseudomonadota > Gammaproteobacteria > Pseudomonadales > Pseudomonadaceae > Pseudomonas > Pseudomonas frederiksbergensis. The sequence continues at coordinate 148,347 of NZ_FNTF01000002.1, forward strand.
GAAAATCGGGTTGCCCTTCTGGATCGCCGTCACCCGGCGCGTGCTGAAACTGCCGCCGTCGCGTACCCGGTCAACCTGATAAACCACAGGCAACGCGGAATCGCCGGGGCGCAGGAAATAACCGTGCATCGAATGCACATGACGCGCTTCTTCGACCGTCTGACTGGCCGCCGACAGGGATTGGCCGATCACCTGACCGCCGAACAGCTGACGAAAACCGAGGTCCTGGCTGCGGCCACGGAACAGGTTTTCTTCGATCGGTTCCAGGGTCAGCAGGTCAACCAGATCATCCAACACTTGGCTCATTCAGACTCTCCTCACACAACGCATGCCGCGCAGTCTTGGCTGCGACGGTCGATTCAATTTCTGGCCAGGGCCCACGGCAGCCATTGTAAACGTCCGTGTCGGCTTAGCCATGCAAGGTTTGCAGCCATTGTTCACGGGTGATGCGGTACAACGCATGGTGACGCAGGGGATGATCGGCCGCGAGCATCGGGTGCTCGAAATCATTGGCTGAATCATGATGCATGCCGATGGCCTGCATGACTTTCTGCGACGGCATGTTGGTTTCGGTAGTGAAGGACACCACTTCTTTCAGCGCCAACCGATCAAACCCGCAGCGCAGAGCGGTCCACGCCGCTTCACTGGCATAACCAAGGCCCCAGTGTTCGCGAGCCAGGCGCCAGCCGATTTCGGTGGCCGGGGCAAAGCGCGCGTCGAAGCCAACCACGGCGAGCCCGGTAAAACCGATAAATGCCCCGGTGTCCTTGCGCTCCAGCGCCCAGAAACCGAAGCCATGTTCGGCAAAATGGCCACGAATCCGTCCGATCAGCGAGGCACTTTCCAGTCGACTCAAAGGCGCCGGAAAATAACGCATCACCTGTGGATCGGCGCACATCGCCGCAAACTCCGGCAAATCCTCATCGCTCCACTGCCGTAACAGCAGTCGCGCGCTCTCGAGTTCCAGTATCGGTTCCATCGTGCTCCCCCGTTCCCATGCCACAAGTCTACAACGCTGGTAGGATCCGTCCTTCATTCCTACGTTAATTCGTCATGCCCTTGCCCCTGATCTACCACGAAGACTACAGCCCCGAGTTCCCGGCGGAACACCGCTTCCCCATGGACAAGTTTCGCCTGTTGCGCGATCACCTGGTGGACAGCGGACTGACTCGCGACGCTGACCTGCTGCGCCCCGACCTCTGCCCGCCAGAGATTCTCGCGCTCGCACATGACCCTGCGTATATCGAACGCTACATGGGCGGCGAGTTGTCCCGTGAAGACCAGCGACGCCTCGGCCTGCCGTGGAGCGAAGCCCTGGCCCGGCGCACGGTGCGGGCGGTTGGCGGCTCGCTGCTGGCGGCCGAGCAGGCGCTGGAGCATGGTTTGGCCTGTCATCTGGCTGGCGGCACCCATCACGCGCATTACGACCATCCTGCCGGGTTCTGCATCTTCAATGACCTGGCGGTGATCAGCCATTTCCTGCTGGAAAGCGGCCGTGTGAATCGGGTGCTGATCTTCGACTGCGATGTGCATCAGGGTGACGGGACTGCACGAATCCTGCACAACACCCCCGAAGCGGTGACCGTTTCCCTGCACTGCGAGAAGAACTTTCCTGCGCGCAAAGCCGAAAGTGACTGGGACATTCCACTGCCCAAGGGCATGGGCGATGCCGATTACCTGAAGGTGGTGGACGATGCGCTGAATTATTTGCTGCCGCTCTACCAACCTGACCTGGTGTTGTACGACGCCGGCGTCGATGTGCACAAGGATGACGCACTCGGTTATCTAAAGCTGACAGACGAAGGCGTCGCCGCCCGCGATGAAAGCGTGATGCGCCATTGCCTGGGCCGGGATATCCCGGTGGTCGGGGTGATCGGCGGCGGCTACAGCAAGGACCGCAAGGCGTTGGCGCGCCGTCATGGAATCCTGCATCACAGTGCGCAACGGGTCTGGCAGTCATCAGGTTGTCATTGAGGTCTGGGTCTTTACCCACAATGCCTGTGGAACTGCCTGTGGATAACCTGAGTGAAAGGGCCTACAGGCTATGTGCTGTGTAGCCTACAGAACACTGGTTGTTTTTTGATCACTATCTTATAAACACAACAGAACCCATGTGGGAGTGAGCCTGCTCGCGATAGCGGAGGCACATCCAGTAATTGAAGTGACGGTCAGATCGCTATCGCGAGCAGGCTCACTCCCACAGGGAATGGTGCTGGTAGAATGCGCGGCTTATTCCGCCAAACCGCAGCTCTCGCCATGACCCAATCCGCCGCCCTCTCCCCTCACGTCGCCATCATCGGCGGCGGCCCCGCCGGCCTGATGGCCGCCGAAGTGCTGAGCCAGGCCGGGGTCAAGGTTGACCTGTACGACGGCATGCCGTCAGTAGGGCGAAAATTCCTCCTGGCCGGCGTCGGCGGCATGAACATCACCCATTCCGAAGCCTACCCGGCATTTCTCTCACGCTACGCCGAACGCGCGCCGCAGATTGCGCCACTGCTGCGTGGCTTCGGTGCCGATGCGCTGTGCCAATGGATTCATGACCTGGGCATCGAAACCTTTGTCGGCAGCTCCGGGCGAGTCTTTCCTACAGACATGAAAGCCGCCCCCCTATTGCGCGCCTGGCTCAAACGCCTGCGAGACAGCGGCGTCGTTATCCATACCCGCCACCGCTGGCTCGGCTGGGATGACAGCGGTGGATTGCGCATCGCCAGCCCTGAAGGCGAAAAAACCGTCAAACCTGACGCCACCTTGCTGGCCCTCGGTGGCGGTAGCTGGTCGCGGCTGGGCTCGGACGGCGCCTGGATGCTGGCGCTGGAACAACACGGCGTAGGACTCGCGCCGCTGCAACCGAGTAATTGCGGCTTCGAGGTGCAGGCCTGGAGCGAGTTGATGGTCAGCAAATTCGCCGGCGCACCGCTGAAAAACATCGCCATTGGCCTCAATGACGACGTGCCGCGGCTCGGGGAATGTGTGATTACGGCAACCGGGATCGAAGGCAGTTTGATCTACGCCTTGTCAGCGCCGATCCGCGAGGCCATCAATCAGCACGGCTCAGCAACCATTCACCTGGACCTGTTGCCGGGCAAGCCTGTGGATAAAGTACAGTCTGCGCTGAGCAAACCGCGTGGTTCACGCTCAATGTCCAAGCACCTGCACAGTCAGCTCGGCATTGATGGCGTGAAAGCGGCGTTACTGCGCGAACTGACGCCGGCCGAACACTTCACCGATCCGGCGCTGCTGGCCAAAGCGATCAAGGCGCTTCCACTGACACTGGTGAAAACCCGCCCACTGGACGAGGCCATCAGCACTGCCGGTGGCGTGATGTTCGAAGCAATGGATGAGCGTTTGATGCTCAAGCAACTGCCCGGCGTGTTCTGCGCAGGAGAAATGCTGGATTGGGAAGCGCCGACCGGCGGCTATTTGCTGACCGCGTGTTTCGCCAGTGGGCGAGCGGCAGGGTTGGGGATGGTGGAGTGGTTGAAACACAAGGGCTGAAGAACCGGTGCGCGCGCCACTGATCGTTCCCACGCTCTGCGTGGGAATGCCTCTTCGGACGCTCTGCGTTCGGCTTTGAAGGGACGCGGAGCGTCCCGGGCTGCATTCCCACGCAGAGCGTGGGAACGATCATTACGCGATCAAGGCTTCTTCTTACGCGGCCCGGTATTAAACACCGGCACCTTGCGCACAGGTTTGATCGAAGGCTCCGGCGCCGACGCATCCCCACTCTCGACCCACTTACCCAGATTGCGTTTACCGCCACCGGAGGTCTTCGGCTTCTTCGGTTTTTTCGGCTTCTTGACGACCTGACCGCTGGCATCGGTATCCGGCACCCGGTGCTCGGGCTCGAAGTCATGTTCCATCTGGCGAGGCAATGTCTGACGGGTCAACGTCTCGATGGCCGACAGCAGATTCACTTCATCAGCGCAGACCAGCGAAATCGCCTGCCCGGTTGCACCCGCGCGACCGGTACGGCCGATCCGGTGGATGTAGTCCTCCGCCACGATCGGCAGGTCGAAGTTGACCACCAATGGCAAATCTTCGATATCCAGACCACGGGCTGCAACGTCGGTGGCCACCAGAATCTGCACTTCACTGGCCTTGAAACGGTCCAGTGCGCGCTGACGGGTTGCCTGAGGTTTGTCGCCGTGGATGCCGTCGGCATTGACGCCCAGGCCCTGGAGTTTTTCCACCAGCGCGTCCACGCCATTGCGGGTCTTGGCGAATACCAGCACCTGCTTCCACTTGCCCTTGCGCAGCAAGTGGATGAACAGCTCCGGCTTGCGCTTCTTGTCCACCGTCACAACCCATTGCTTGACGGTGTTGGCCGCCACGTTGCGCGGGCTGACTTCGATGCTCAACGGATCGTTGAGCATTTGTCCGGCCAGCAAGCGGATCGCGTCGGAGAACGTCGCGGAGAACAGCAGCGTCTGACGTTGCTTGGGCAGCACGCGGTAGATATTCCCCAGTTCCTCGGAGAAACCCAGATCAAGCATGCGATCGGCTTCGTCCAGGATCAGGGTTTGCAGCTGATTGAACTTGAGGGCCTTCTGGCGATACAGGTCGAGCAAACGACCCGGCGTCGCCACCAGCACGTCAACCCCCTTGCGCAGCTTCATCATTTGCGGGTTGATGCTGACGCCGCCGTACACCGCGTAAGTGCTCAGCGGCAGATTCTCGGCGTACTGACGCACGGCTTCGTGAACCTGTTCGGCCAATTCGCGGGTCGGCACCAGGATCAGTGCGCGCACCGAGTTGGACGCCACTTTCGGCCCTTCCATGGCCAGTAATTGCAGGAGCGGCAGCGCGAAGCCGGCGGTCTTGCCAGTCCCGGTCTGGGCGGCGGCCATCAGGTCGCGACCGGCCAGCACCGCCGGAATGGCTTGCGCCTGAACCGGCGTCGGGGTCTGGTAGCCGAGCGTCTCGAGAGAGCGCAGCAAGGGTTCGATCAGGCCAAGGGAGGCGAAAGTCATGGGATTACCGTAGGAAAATTCAGCGCGGGTGTGCAATGGCGCGCAGTTTACCCTAATTCACACTCGATTCTGTCTGCACCACGGCCGCAGGTCTTTCCGGCGCCCGGCGCCACTGCGGCAAACCGATCAACACCACGGCGCTGATGATCACCAACATGGCCAGCGCTTCTTCTATCCCGATGGTCTCGCCGACAAACACGATCCCCAGCAACACCGCCACCGCTGGGTTGACGTAGGCATAACTGGTGGCCGCCGCCGGACGCACGTTTTTCAACAGGTACATATAAGCGTTGAAAGCGATGATCGAGCCGAAGAAGGTGAGGTAGGCCAGGGCCGCCCAGCCTTCGATCGGCGGCATGGCTTGCAGATGCTCACCGCTTACCGCACTGCCGATCAGCAGCGCTACACCGCCGACCAGCATTTCCACGGCACTGGCCATCGCGCCTTGGGGCAGCGGTAAGTGTTTGCTCCACACCGAACCGAAGGCCCAGGACGCTGCGGCGAATATCAGCAAGGCGGCACCCAACGGGCTCGATTGCAAGTTGGAACCGAGATTGAGCATGGCAATGCCGATCAGCCCGAGCGCAATCCCGGCCCATTCGAGACGGGTATTACGCGCGCCCCAGAAATATCCGCAGAGCAAGGTAAACAGCGGCACCGTCGCCACCGCCAACGCAGCCACACCCGAAGCCACGCCCGTGTGCTCGGCCACGCTCACCGCGCCGTTACCGAAACTCAGCAGCAAAATCCCGATGATCCCGGCGGCTTTCCACTGTGGCCAGGTCGGTGCCGGCGCCCCGCGCCAGCGCAGGAACGCATACATCAGCGTCCCGGCGATCACGAAGCGGATACCGGCGAGCAGCAGCGGCGGCCAGTACTCCACACCGATGCGAATCACCAGGTAAGTCGACCCCCAAATCACGTACAACGCGAAAAAGGCAGCGATCAACGGTAAGGGAAAACGACGTAAGCCAGGCATGGGGCAGCTCGTAGGCAAGACAAGTGAGCAGCTATTCTAGAAAGGCCAGTCGCTTAAAATAAGTTACAAAACCTGTTTATAGCGCCGGTACACTTTTCAAAACACGGAGTTCATCGCTATAAACCGTGTTTTCGAAAGTCAGTCATTTTTCAGGAATCCGACGATGGACAAATACGACCGCATGCTCCTCAGCGCCCTGTTGGAAAACGGTCGTGCGTCCTACGCCGACCTGGCGCGCAAAGTGAACCTGTCCGCCCCGGCCGTGGCCGAGCGCGTGGCCAAACTGGAAGCTTGCGGGGTGATCACCGGTTATCAGGCGAAAGTCGACATGGCCAAGCTTGGCTTGCCGATCCAGTGCGTGATCGAACTGCGCTTGAATCAGCACGGTAACCAGAAGGCCTACGACGACCTGATCAAAATCCCACAACTGACCGAATGCCACCGGGTGACGGGTGATCCGTGCGTGATCATGCAAGCGGCGGTGGGTTCGATGCCGGAGCTGGAAGAGCTGATCAACCGGATCGCCAAGTTCGGGTTCAGCAAGACGTCGATTGTGTTGTCGAGCGCGATAGAGAAGCGCGTGCCGTTGGGGCAGTTGGAAGGAAAACCCTGATCAGATCGTTCCCACGCTCTGCGTGGGAATGCCTCAATGGACGCTCTGCGTCCGCTTTGGGACGCGGAGCGTCCCGGGCTGCATTCCCACGCGGAGCGTGGGAACGATCAAAATGGCGTTGCTGCTAGAACCCGCGATGGCGCTTCAGATGCTCATTGATCTTCGCCGCCGGCACTTTTTGCAAGCTCACCAGCAGATCATGTGACAACTCGCGCAACCCGTGTTTCTGCCGCAGTTCCTGGGCCAGATACGCCGTCAGGTTGGCCGCCATTTCAGCATCGGCCATCGCCCGGTGAGCCTTGCCGGTGTGAGGCAGGCTGGCGAACGTGGTGAGGGTGCCGAGTTTGTGGTTCGGCGCGGCGGGCATCAAACGGCGGGCGAGGAGCAGCGAGCAGGCAAAGTTCTGCAAGCGTGTGCGTTTGATTCGCCCCAGCTCAAAGTCCCAGAACTTCTGGTCGAACGCGGCGTTGTGCGCCAGCAGCGGTGTGATCCCGACGAATTCGTTGACTTCGTTCATCACCTGCTCCGCCGATGGCGCGGTGCGCAGCATGGCGTTGCTGATGCCCGTGAGTTGTTCGATGAAGGCTGGCACGCGCACGCCGGCATTCATCAGGCTTTGGTAACGCTCGACGATGCGCCCCTGTTCAAGGATCACCACGGCAATTTCCGTGGCCCGGCAACTGCTGCTCGGGGAGATCCCGGTGGTTTCAAAGTCGATGACTGCTATGCGTTCCAAACCTGTTTCAACTCCGTATAAATCAATTCTTGAGCAGCAACGCGCCTTCGATCGGCACGTAGCGGCTGGCGGCGCGGATCAGCGAGTTGGCCGTCAGACCCGGCACGCCGTAGGCCACGGCTTGCACACCGTGCTTGGTGATGATGCGCTCCAGCAGCATGTCGAAATCACCGTCACCGGAGGCCAGCACCACTTCGTCGACATGATCGGCGGCGTCCATGATGTCGAGGGTGATGCCCACGTCCCAGTCACCTTTGGCCGAGCCATCGCTGCGCTGGATGTAAGGCTTGAGCTTCACGACGAAGCCGAGGTTGCGCAGGATCTGCTGGAATTGCTGCTGTTTGCTGTCGCCACGATCGATGGCGTAGGCGTAGGCCTCAACGATCTCGCCCTGTTTGCTGATATCAGCCCACAGCGCGGCATAGTTGAAATGGCAACCATAGGCCTGACGCACGGTGTAATAGAGGTTCTGGACATCGGCGAACACTGCGATTTTTTTCACCGGTCATCCTCGTTGGCGCGCCGCAGCGCAGGCAGGATCAGGCACCAGGCCCGAAAAGTTGCCCAGTATGCCAGCCTGAAGGATTGTTCCGCGAATAATCGGCCGTGTGGCGAGGGAGCTTGCTCCCGCTGGACTGCGTAGCAGGCCCTTAGGTTCTAAAGCAAGGGGCGCTTCGCACCCCAGCGGGAGCAAGCTCCCTCGCCACAGTGAATCAGACGAAGGAATCGTCGTCGCCGCCGAAGAACGATGAGCTGTCATCGCTGTAGTCGGCGTCGGCAAAGCCGCCCTGATCACTGGAGTTGTCGGCCACGCGCTGATCCTCGTTCCAGCCGCTATCGCCACTTTGATCGTTGACCTGAGCCGGTTCTTCCTTGATCACTTCAGCCACTTCCGGCTGCTGATTCTGATGGAACAGGCTGCTGATGCCTTGCGCCAGCATCACGCCACCGGCCACACCGGCGGCGGTTTTCAGTGCACCACCGAGGAAACCACTGCCGGCAGGCTGTTGCTGGGCGTAATTCTGCCGAGGCGGGGCCGCACCGAAATTCTGTTGTGGCGGCTGCGAGTTGAACGACGGCCGCGCCGGTTCACGCCAGCCGCCACCACTCGATGCGGGTGGGCTTTGGGTGGGTGCTGGCTGCGGATCACGGGAACCGCCACCGAAGATGCTCGACAAGAAGCCACCGCTGCTCGGTGCAGTAGTCGCCGGCTGCGCCTTGGCCGATTGCAGTTCGGCCTGCAATTGCTCGACTTGCCGGGCGAGCTGTTTGTTCTGTTCGTCGAGGCTTTTGAGAGCCGCCTCTTGCACCAGAATCGCCTGGGTCATGAAATAGCCTGCTGCAGGCTGGCGAGTCAGGTGTTCCTTGATCCGCGCCTCGGCCTGGGCGTCGCGCGGGGCTGAGTCCGTTTCGGCCTGTTGCAGCCGGGAAAACAGTCCATCGATCAGGGTTTGTTCTTCGCTGTTCATGGCGACCTCGTAGATTGCCGGGAAAATCGTCGCCCCTATCCACTGTGGAAAAGGTGCTCATCCGTAATGGAGGCTGATAAAGGATGTTTCAATGGTCTTTACCGAACGTTTACGTTTGCGCCCCAATGCGCTTCATCGGTTAAAGTGGGCCACTGCTTCCAACCTGCGATACCGACTGATGAATTCGTTCGATGTACTGCGTGACTCACTGTATTTCTTCAAGCGCAATCTGGGCCAGATCGTGCAGCTGTGCCTGCCGCTGGTGATTTTCGAGGCGCTGCTGCAACAAGTGGTCGATCACTCCACCGAGCCGGACAGCTTTCCCGGTATCAGCGTGATGGTCGGCTTGCTGGTTTATCCGCTGTACACCGGCGCACTGATCCTGTTCCTCGATGCCCGCAGCCGTGGCGAGTCGCCGCGCATTCGCGACCTGCTGTCGAGGTCCGCCTACTTATGGCCGCGTTTTGCCGTGCTGACGGCGCTCAATACGCTGCTGATCCTGATCGGCCTGTCGCTGTATTTCCTGCCGGGCATCTGGCTGATGGTGACCCTCGCGTTTGGCGAGTATTTGCTGGTGCTACGCGGCATGGCACCGCTGGCGGCAATGAAGGAAAGCCTGCGCCTGACCCGCGGCAACTTTCTGCGCATTCTGGTGTGCATTCTCTGCGTAATGGGCCCGTTGTGGGTGCTCAAGGGCGCGACCCTGGCGGTTTATCCCGAACCGCAGAACGCGGTGATTTCCCTGCTGATCGACAGCGCTCACAGCTTCCTGCAACTGTTCGTCAGCGTGGTGCTGTTTCGCTTGTTCATGTTGATCGACGAGGTGCCAGAAAAGATTGATCGACCTCTTTAAAGAACAACGCGCCCCTTGTAGCAGCTGGCGAAGCCTGCGTTCGGCTGCGCAGCAGTCGTAAAATCAGTGCTCACGGTGAACCAGGCAGACCGCGCTCGCCGGATTTACGACTGCTTCGCAGCCGAACGCAGGCTTCGCCAGCTGCTACAGGGATATCGTTACGGCTAATTGCCGGGCAGGCCGTTTCGCCCTTGGGATTAAACCCGACGCTCGGTTATGCTCGGGGTCAACTTTTGTAACGCTATAAGCCGAGCCATGACCCGTCTGCTGCGCTACACCCTGCTGGGCCTGTTGATCGCGACCGGCCTGATGGTCTTGCTGATCTACAACCTGACCTGGCGCCCCGAAGCCAAGGAAGCCTTGCCGGTCAGTTGCAACGCCCAGGCTCCGACGCTGGTGCCCGGTCAGGCGCTGAAGGTGATGACCTGGAACGTCCAGTACCTGGCGGGAAAACGCTACGTGTTCTGGAATGACCTGGCGGCCGGCAATGACGAAAAACCCACGCCCGAAGACATGGCCTTCAGCCTCGATGAAGTGGCGCGGGTGATCCGTGACGAGCAACCGGACGTCGTGCTGTTGCAGGAGCTCGATGACGGCGCCAAGGCCAGCGATTACCAAAACCAGTTCAAGCTGCTTCAGGAACGAGTCGCGGACCTGTATCCATGCAGCGCCCACGCCTTCGACTGGAAAGCCGATTTCGTGCCTGAGCCGCACATTTTCGGCAGCGTCGGCCGGCAGTTGGTCACCCTCAGCCGCTACCAGATAAAACAGGCCGAACGCCTGCAATTACCGGTCGCACCGGCCAACGTCATCAGCCGGCAGTTCAAACCGAAAAACGCCTTGTTGGTCACCTATCTGCCGTTGAGCGACGGTGGTCAGCTAGCGGTGCTCAACACCCATCTGGACCACGTTCTCCCACCAGACGAAACACTGCAGTCCCAGGTGTCGGCCATCGTCAAAATACTCGACAAACTCGAAAGCCGCAGCACGCCGTGGTTGATCGGGGGCGACTTCAACCTGTTGCCGCTGGGGCAATATCGACGCCTGCCCGACGAGCAACGCACGCCCTACTCTGCCGACAGTGCGCTGCATGTGCTCTGGGACAAATACCCGATGATCCCGACCAACAACGAAGCCAGCGGCATCGACCGGGCGCGGTGGTTGACCCATTACCCGAATGATCCGGGCTTGAACGGCCCGGACCGGACTGTCGACTACCTGTTCTACAGTCCGCGGATCAAACGGGTCGAGGCGACGGTGAGGCAGGACGATACCTTGCGGATCTCCGATCACTTGCCGGTGATTGCAAGATTCCTCTTGCCGGCAGCGCCTTAACTTCGGTTAAACGCAAAACCTGTGGGAGCGAGCCTGCTCGCGATGGCGTAGTGTCAGTTGACATCTTTGTTGGATGATCAATCGCAATCGCGAGCAGGCTCACTCCCACAGGGATTTGTGCACGGTCAATGTTCCTCCTCCAGCTCATCGTGCAATAGCCCGAAGATCCTGCGCTTCATGTCGATGAACGAGCGCTCCATGACCATGTCCAGCGTCCGTGGGCGTTCGATCGGCACGTCCAGAATCTGCTTGATCCGACCCGGCCGAGCGCCCATCACGTAGACCCGATCACCCAGCAGAATCGCCTCGTCGATATCGTGAGTCACGAACAACACGGTCTTCTTGCTGTTGCCCCAGACCCGCAACAACAGCTGCTGCATTTGCAGGCGCGTCTGGCTGTCGAGCGCGCCGAAGGGCTCGTCCATGAGCAGGATTTGCGGGTCGTTGGCCAGCGCCCGAGCAATCGCCACGCGCTGCATCATGCCGCCGGACAGCTGCTTGGCGTAGTTGTCGGCAAACCCGGACAGGCCGACTTCGTTGACGTAGTAATCGACGATCTCCTTGCGCTGGGCGGCGGCCATGCCGCGACGCTTGAGGCCGAACTCGACGTTCTGCCGCACGGTCAGCCACGGGAACAGCGTATAGCTCTGGAACACCATGCCGCGATCCGCGCCCGGCCCCTGAACTTGCTGGCCACCGACGTAGATCTCGCCTTCCGTGGGCTCATTCAAACCCGCCGTGAGGTAAAGCAGACTCGACTTGCCGCAGCCCGAAGGCCCCACCAGCACGGCGAATTGCTGATCCGGCACTTCAAACGACACCTGATCCAGCGCAGTGAACACACCACCGTCGGGCTTTTGATAGCGAAGGCTGACCTTGTCCACTTGCAACCGTGGCGCGGCGTGCACCGGGGCGGGTTGTGGCGTGATGAAGCGAGGGTTGACGGCGCTTACTGAGCCCATGCGGCGATCCTCAGACGAAGGAAACGGAACAGTTGATCGGTGACCAGGCCCAGCAGGCCGATGATCGCGATTGCCAGGAAAATCACATCCACTTGAAAGCCGCGCATGGCTTTAAGGCTCAAGTAGCCCAGACCGCTGGAAGCCGCGACCAGCTCGGCAACCACCAGGTAAGTCCAGGCCCAGCCCATGGTCACGCGCAAGGTGTCGAGCACACCCGGCAACGACGCCGGGGCGATCACATGCAGCACCGCATCGCGGCGGTTCGAACCCAAGGTATAGGACGCGTTGATCAGGTCCTTGGAGATGCCTTTGGACACGTCCGCGATCATCACCAGTTGCTGGAAAAACACGCCGAAGATGATCACCGAAACCCGCTGCTCCAGACCGATGCCGATCCACAGAATGAACAGCAGCACGAACGAAGTGACCGGCAGGTAGCGAATGAAATTGACCATCGGCTCAAGGAACGCCTGGACGATACGAAAGCTGCCCATCAACAACCCCAGCGGCACGGCCACCAGCGACGACACGATGAAGCCGACCATCACCACTTCGAGGCTGGCCCACACATGCAGGCCGAGCGTGCCGTCGCGACTCAGGCGCACGGCGGCCTCGACCACCGCGCCCGGTGTCGGCAGGAACATGCCCGGCACCACGCCGCCGTAAGACAACCCGGCCCACAGGCCGACCAACAACACCCAGGCCAGACCGCTCGCGCTCCAGATCACCGAAACCGGTAAACCGGTCTTGGGCGTGATGCAGCGGCTCAGCCATGAATTGCGCTTGAACATGCGAACCTCCTAGAGCGGGCTGACGAAACGGTTGTCGATCAGGTCGTCATGGCTGACGTTGTAGGGTTTGCCCTGCAATTCGCTAGCGGTCTCGTTAGCCAGTTTGATCAGCAGTTCGCTGTCGCCCGGTTTGCCCGGCGAGCCGAGGAGTTTCTCGCTCATGGCCTGATCGTAGAAGCGCACGCCCTGTGCGGCAGCGGCCAGCTCCTTGGGATCGGCGAGGTAACCGCCGACGCCTTTGGCCATGATTTTGTAGGCTTCTTGCGGATGGTCCTTGGTGTACTGCACGGCCTTGTACAGACCGGCCACCAACGCCTTGACGTCTTCCGGCTGCTTTTCAATGACCGTGCAGTTGAGCGCGACCACGTCGACAATCACTCCCGGCGTACTGCTGCTGTCGATCAGCACTTTGCCTTTTTGCTTATTGCGGACCATCGACAGATGCGGTTCCCAGGTCACGGCGGCGGGCACGCGACCGGCGATGAACGCGGTGGCTGCATCGTCAGCCGTCATGTTCTGCACGGTGATGTCGCTCATTTTCATGCCGTGTTTTTTCAGCAGGTACGACAGCCAGAACTGCGAAGTCGAACCTTCGTTCACCGCCACGGCCTTGCCTTTCAACTCCTGCAAACTCTTGACGTCCTTGCCGACCAAAACACCGTCGCCACCATGGCTGTCATCCAGTGCAGCCACAGCCTTGAAGCAGAATTGCGGGCGGTACTTGAGCACTTCGTCGATGGTCGACGCCGAGCCCGACAACTCGCCCGAGGCTTGCGCGGCCATGTACATCGAAGCCTCTTCGACGACGGGCAATTCGACGGTCAAACCGTTTTCCTTGAAGTAGCCCAGGTCTTGAGCCAGGTAGAGCGTGCCGTATCCGACCCACGTGGTGTGGCCGATAGAGAGGGTGCCGGCCTGGGCGCTGGTGGCGACCGTGACGGCGATGGCGGTGACCGCCAGTGGATGAGTGATGCAGTTCAGCAAGGACTTGATCATGGAGCACTCCCAAAGCTGTTGATTTAGTTTTGTCATGGGCAGTACGGCCAGCGGCCTTGGAGAAGTGCTGCCACCTGCGGTCTCTAGTGGACCTTTCGGCGAGCAGCGTTTGGCTGACTGGCGAGGTCGATGTTGGCCCAAGGCCGGGAGAAGGAAAATCAGGAAATATGTCGTTGGGAGTGATGAAAAAACTGGGTAGTGCGCCGTAAAAGGGCGCTGTGGGCGGGGATGCCCGAGGTGGGTGCAAAAGGTGAGAGGTGTGTTAAATCGGTAATAGCTATCGCGGGCAAGCCCGCTCCCACAGGGTTTGTGTTGGCCTCAGAATTCCGGCACGACACATAACCTGTGGGAGCGGGCTTGCCCGCGATAAGGTCCGCAGGACCTTCCGGCAATGTCAGAGCCGGCCGTATTCCTGCGCCGTACGATCAACCGCTTTCAGGGTTTTGCCGACCAGTTCATCCACCTCTTCCCGACTGGCAATCAACGCCGGCGCCATGATCATCCGCCCCAACGTCGAGCGAATAATCACCCCCTCTTCAAAGCCAATCGTGCGGCAACGCCAGGCAATGTCGCCTTCATTGGCAAAGCGCTTGCGACTGGTCTTGTCCTCAGCCAATTGCAGCGCCGCGACCATGCCGACACCCTGAATATCGCCCACCAACGGGTGATTGCCGAACACCTCGCGCAAGCACTGTTGCAGGTACGGCCCGATGTCATCCTTGACCCGCGCCACCACCCCTTCATCGCGCAACGCCGTGAGGTTGGCGATGGCCACCGCCGCCGCCACCGGGTGCCCGGAATAGGTCAAGCCGTGGGCAAACACCCCGCCCTGCTCCACCAGTACCTGAGCCATTTTCTTCGACAGGATCAGACCGCCCATGGGGATGTAACCCGAGGTCAAACCCTTGGCGATCGACAGCGTGTCCGGCTCGAAACCGAAGTGCTCGTGGGCGAACCATTCGCCGGTACGACCGAAGCCGCCGATCACTTCGTCAGCGCACAACAGCACATCGTACTTACGGCAGATCCGCTGAATTTCCGGCCAGTAACTCTCGGGTGGAAAGATCATCCCGCCTGCGCCCTGGAACGGTTCGGCGATAAACCCGGCGACCTTGTCCGCGCCGAGTTCGAGAATCTTCGCTTCCAGTTGCTGCGCCGCCCGCAGACCAAATTCAGCCGGAGTCAGGTTGCCCTCGTGGGCGAAAAAATACGGCTCATCGATGTGTTCGATGTCGGGGATCATGCCGCCCATTTCGTGCATGAATTTCATGCCGCCGAGCGCCGTCGCCGCCAGGGTCGAGCCGTGGTAACCGTTCCAGCGACCGATCATGATTTTCTTCTCGGGCTTGCCGAGGATCGTCCAGTAACGACGCACGGTGCGGATCAGCACCTCGTTGGCCTCGGAGCCGGAGTTGGTGTAGATCGCGTGGCTGTAGTGCCCCGGCAACAGGCTGAACAGCAGCTCCGAAAGCTCGATCACCTGCGGGTGGGTGGTGTGGAAAAACATGTTGTAGTACGGCAACTGCTCCAGCTGCCGAGACGCAGCGGCAGCCAGGTCCTTGCGCCCGTAACCGAGGTTGGTGCACCACAATCCGGACATGCCGTCGAGGTAACGCCGACCATCGTTGTCCCACAGGTGCAGGCGCTCGCCACGAACCATCACCCGAGGTCCTTCATCGTTGAGCGCTTTTTGATCGACGAATGCGTGGATGTGGTGCGCAGCGTCGGCGGCCTGGTAGTCGCGGGTTTCACGTGGTGTGGTCATCGCCAGTTCTCCGTTTTGTTTTTAGCGGCTGTTATGAGCGCAGCTGAAACCAGGTGGTCTTCAACTGGGTGTATTTATCGAATGAATGCAGCGACAGGTCGCGGCCGAAACCGGATTGTTTGCCGCCCCCGAAAGGCACGGTCACGTCCAGCGCATCGACGCTGTTGACCGACACCGTGCCGGCTCGCAATTGTCGCGCCACGCGGTGGGCGCGATTGAGGTCGTCGGTCCACAGCGACGCGGCCAAACCGTAGACGCTGTCGTTGGCCAGTTGCAAGGCGTGGGCCTCATCATCGAACGCCGTGACCGCCAGCACCGGGCCGAACACTTCATCACGAAACAGCGGCATGTCCGGGCTCACGCCAGTGAAAATCGTCGGCTGAATGAAGTTGTCGGAGCCGTTGAAAATCGACTGTCGACCGCCGCACACCTTGGTAGCGCCGTGGCTCTCGGCGTTTTGGATGAACTTCATGATGCGTGCGGTTTGACGGCTGTCGACGATGGCTCCGGCGCGACTCGACGGGTCCAATGGATCACCCGGCTGCCAGCGCTCAGCCTGCACTTTGAGACGCTCGACGAACTCGTCATGAATCGAACGCTCCACCAGCAACCGCGAGTTGGCCGAGCACACTTCACCCTGATTGAAGAAGATCCCGAACGCGGCTTTCTCTGCAGCGAGGTCGAGGTCCTGGCAATCAGCAAACACCAGATTGGCGCTCTTGCCGCCGCACTCCAGCCACACCTGTTTCAGGTTCGATTGCGCGGAGTACTGCATGAAATATTTGCCGACTTCGGTGGAGCCAGTGAACACCAGACAATCGACATCCGGGTGCAAACCGAGGGCTTTGCCGGTCTGTTCGCCGAGCCCCGGCAACACGTTCAGCACCCCGGCCGGCAGGCCGGCTTCCAGCGCCAGTTCGGCCAGACGCAGGGCGGAAAACGGTGACTGCTCGGCGGGTTTGAGGATCACCGAATTACCCGCCGCCAACGCCGGTGCGAGTTTCCACGCGGCCATGTCCAGCGGGAAGTTCCACGGCACCACCGCAGCGACCACGCCCAGCGCTTCGCGGGTGATGGTCGCCAGCACGTTCTGCGCGCTCGGGGCGATCTGGTCGTAGAGTTTGTCGAGGCTTTCGGCGTACCAGCGAAACACCCCGGCGGCGCCCGGCACGTCGATGTTGTAGGCGTCCATCACCGGTTTGCCCATGTTCAGCGAATCGAGCAGCGCCAGTTCTTCGCGATGGGTCATGATCAGATCGGCCAGGCGCAACAGCACTTGCTTGCGCTCACTCGGCGAACGCGCCGCCCAGGTGCCGGCCTCGAACACTTGCCGCGCATTGCGCACCGCAGCGTCCACGTCTTCTTCGCCGCACGCGGCCACGTTGGCCAGGCACTGGCCGGTGGCGGGGTTGATCGCGGCGAAGGTCTGCCCCGACTGCGCCGCACGGGGTTTGCCGTCGATCACGGCCTGATCGGGAAACCGCAGCGCAGCGGCTTTGTTTTGCCAGTCTGTAAGCTCGAACACGTTCAGATGCTCCATGGGCTTTTCTTGTGAATTGGATGGTGGCCCAGGCCTGTGTCGAGGAAAAATAGTAAAAATGTCTTCGCAGACCATTAAAAAACTGGGCAGCCGATCTCCCCGGTGGCGCGGTATGTGGTTATTGTTCAGGCACAACAACACCGTCGTCAGAACGGAAGCAGTCGGCGCGAAAATTGCCTGGATGTCGACATCATCCACCCCGAGGTTTGCCGTGGCTGCCTACAACCTGCGTCAATTGAAGTACTTCATCACCACCGTCGAATGCGGCAGCGTCGCCGAGGCCTCGCGCAAGCTGTACATCGCCCAACCGGCGATTTCCACGGCGATCAAAGGCCTGGAAGACAGCTTCGGCGTGCAACTGCTGATCCGTCATCACGCCCAGGGCGTGTCCTTGACTCCCAGCGGTGCACGCTTCTACCGCAAGGCCCAGGAACTGCTGCGCATGGCCAAGGAGTTCGAACAGAACGCCCTCGCCGACAACGACGTGGTGGCCGGGCAAATCGATATCGGTTGCTTCGAAACGGTCGCGCCGCTGTACCTGCCGCAGCTGATTGCCGGGTTCTCGGCGCTGTATCCGGGGGTGAAAATCCGCATCCGCGACGGCGAACAGCAAGAGCTGGTGCAAGGCCTGACCTCGGGCACCTTCGACCTGGCGATCCTGTATGAACACGACCTCGACGCCACCATCCAGACCGAACCCCTGATGCCGGCGCAACGGCCTTATGCGTTGCTGCCGGCGGATCATCGTTTTGCCCAGCTCAAGCAAGTGTCGCTGCGCGATTTGTGCCTGGAGCCGATGATTCTGCTGGACGTGCAACCGAGCCGGACCTACTTCGTCAGCCTGTTCGAAGAGTTGGGGCTGACGCCGAACATTGCCTTCAGCTCACCGTCGATCGAGATGGTTCGGGGCATGGTCGGGCAAGGCTTCGGCTTCTCGATCCTGGTCACCCGGCCGCATTCGGAATGCACCTATGACGGCCAGAAAGTGGTGTGCGTGGACATCGTCGAAGACATCACCGGCTCAGGGCTGGTGGCGGCGTGGCTCAAGCGCGGGCAGTTGACCAAACCGGCGCAGTTGTTTGCAGATTATTGCCGCGAGCAGTTGACGGCCAAGGCCGGGACCAGAGCTTAGCGCTTATGATCGTTCCCACGCTCTGCGTGGGAATGCCTCAAGGGACGCTCCGCGTTCCAGCAGCACCGCTGGCGTCGGGCCTGGCACCGAAGTGACGCGGAGCGTCACGGGATGCATTCCCACGCGGAGCGTGGGAACGATCAGCGCTTCAGCTTTTACGCGGTTTGATCCGCGCGGTTGCCTCGGCCACCAGTGGATCATCCGGCCAGTAGTGCTTCGGATACCGACCTTTCAAATCCTTCTTCACTTCGGCGTAAGTGCTGCGCCAGAAGTTCGCCAAATCCTGGGTCACCTGCACCGGCCGTCGCGCCGGGGACAGCAAATGCAGTTTGACCACCTGCCGGCCACCGGCAATCCGCGGGGTCTCGGCCAGGCCGAACAACTCCTGCAACCGCACCGCCAGAATCGGCGGCTGTTCGCTGTAGTCCAGCCGAATCGATGAACCCGACGGCACGCTCAAATGATGCGGCGCCAGCTCATCGAGCCGTTGCGGCAGCGGCCACGGCAACAGGTTATGGACGATGCTCGACAGGTCCAGATTGGCGAAATGACTGAGCCGCGACACTTTACCCAGATACGGCATCAGCCACTGTTCGAGGCTTTTGAGCAATGCAGCGTCGCTGACATCCGGCCATTCACTCTGCTCCTTACTGCCGAGGTCCAGCTGTCGCAGCAACGCCACGCGCGCTTGCCACTGACGCAGCTCTGGGGTCCACGGCAACAGCTCCAGGCCTTTGCGTCGCACCAGATTGACCAACGCCTGACTGCGGGCAGTTTCATCGAGCCCGGTCAACGGTTCGCGGCTGAGGATCAATTCACCGACCTTGCGCTGACGCTCGGCGCGCAACACGCCTTCGCGCTCATCCCAATCCAGTTGATCGACCACGCGCACTTGCTCGGCCAGCACCGAATCGAACAGCGCCGGATCGAAATCCACCGCCAGATAAATCCGTTCTTCACGCTGGCCCTGGCGACTGCCGAGATCGGCGATCACCAGCCACGGTTGCTTCATCAAACTGTCGGCTTCGGCGAACAACGCCGCACGGCCATTGGCCAAACGATACTCCGCGCCACCGGCACGACGCTGCTGGGCAACGCGGTCGGGATAGGCCAACGCCAACAGCGCGCCCAGCCAACGCGGATGATCCGGATCGCTGACCGGTTCCGACGCTTTACCCCGCAAGTAACCGCGATACTGCCGCGCCAGTTGCCGGGCACGCTGCACGCCACCCTGCGCGCCGCGTGCGGCCCGTTCTTCGCCAGACAACAGCACCAATCGGCTGTGCAGATCCGCCCCGGCGCCACGCAAGATATCCCGCTCGCCGAGCAAGGCCGCGACATCGCAGGCCATATCCGCCAAGCCGAGCGCCTGACCGCGCAACAGCAAATGCGCGATGCGCGGATGCGCCGGCAGTTCGGCCATGGCCTGACCGTGGCGGGTCAGCGCTTCGCCGTCCAATGCGCCCAGGCGCTCGAGCAAGTCCTGAGCCTGCGCGTAAGCGGCCGCTGGCGGTACGTCGAGCCACACCAATTGCCCCGGTGTCACGCCCCAGCGGCCGAGTTGCAACGCTAATCCGGCAAGGTCCGCCGAGAGGATTTCCGCGCTGGCGTAGGCCGCCAGTTGCTCATGCTGATCCTGCGACCACAAGCGATAACACACGCCCGGCTCCAACCGCCCGGCCCGACCCGCGCGCTGAGTGGCGCTGGCTTTGGAAATACGCTGAGTGTCGAGGCGGGCCATGCCGCTGCCCGGATCGAACCGCGGCACCCGCGCCAGCCCGGCATCGATTACCACGCGCACGCCGTTGATGGTCAGGCTGGTCTCGGCGATGTTGGTCGCCAACACCACTTTGCGCTTGCCGGCGGGGGCCGGATCGATCGCGGCGCGTTGCGCGGCCAGATCCAGTTCACCGTGCAACGGGCAGAGCAGAACTTGCGTGCTCTCGCCCAGCGCATCGGCGAGTTGCTGATGCACCCGACGGATTTCCGCCTGCCCCGGCAGGAACACCAGCACGCTGCCGGTCTCATCATTCAAGGCTTCGAGAATGGTCTGCACCAGTCGCGGCTCGATGAACTCACCGGGCTGGAACGGCCGGCCCCAGCGCATCGCCACCGGGTACATGCGCCCTTCGCTGCGCAGGATCGGCGCGTCATTGAGCAACCCGGCCAGGCGCTCGCCCTCCAGAGTTGCCGACATCAACAGGATTTTCAGCGGCTGATCGTCGCGAAACAGCTCGCGGCCATTCAGGCTCAGGGCCAGCGCCAGATCGGCGTCGAGGCTACGCTCGTGGAATTCGTCGAAGATCACCAGGCCAACACCTTCGAGCGCCGGGTCGTCCTGCAAACGGCGGGTCAGAATGCCTTCGGTGACTACTTCGATACGGGTGTTGGGGCCGACTTTGCTGTCGAGACGAATGCGATAGCCGACGGTTCCGCCGACCTTCTCGCCCAGCTCACTGGCCAGGCGTTCCGCGGCTGCCCGCGCAGCCAAACGCCGCGGTTCGAGCATCAGAATGGTCTGCCCGGCCAACCAGGGCTCGTTGAGCAAGGCCAGTGGCACGCGGGTGGTTTTACCGGCGCCGGGCGGTGCTTCGAGCACGGCTTCGTGGCGTGTAGCCAAGGCTTCACGCAGGGCGGGTAAAACTTCATCAATCGGCAAAGAAATCATGCTGGCTCCCCAGGGCGTGCCCACAGTAAATTGCGAGTCGCGTTGAAGCTGTGGACGTGCCAGGCAAGGCGCGGGACGCTGGCAAGGGTCGTTTCCTTGCCAAGTCCCGCAACGCAGCATGGCGCGTCCACAGCTTCAGCCCGGAGGGCCGAGCCCCGAAAAAGTCCATCAGCCGTTACGCGTTGTCGATCTGGAAAAAACAACATCAATCCTCAACTATTCCAGTAGGGGTGAGACGCGGCCGTAATTTACTGTGGGCACGCCCTGCCGAGCGCGAGTATAACGGCGAACTGCTCGGCGTTAATGACGGTCCTAATTCATACAGGCGTCCTTTCGTTTTGAAATTACCCAGGAGATTTCATATGCGTATTCCCTTTCGCTTGATTGGCGGTGTATTGGTCGCGACGTTGCTGACTCAGGTCACCGCTTGCGGATCGATTTTCTACCCTGACCGTCGCGGTCAGATTGACGGCAAGATCGACCCGGCCATCGCCGCGCTGGATGCCGTAGGCCTGCTGTTCTACATCATCCCCGGCCTGATCGCGTTCGCCGTGGACTTCGCCACTGGCGCGATTTACTACGCGCCCGGCGAGACCGCACAAGTGGCCCCGGAAAAACTTAAGGAAGCCATCGGCGCCGACGGCAAGGTCGATAATCACAAGTTGCAGACTATTCTTGAAACCGAACTGGGCCGCAGCTTCCCGCTGGATGACCCACGCCTGATCCAGCACAAGGGCAGCGCTCAGCAACTGGCCATGTTCGGCCTGCAACCTGCCGCGTAACCCGTGCACTTAAAGGAATAGCCGCACTTATGATCTCCAGCTCCGAACACGCCCGCCTGCTGCGGCTGGCGACCCGTGCCTCGGTGGCGGTGGCGTGCACGTTGATCGTCGCCAAAGCCATCGCCTGGTGGTTGAGCGGTTCGGTGAGCATGCTCGCCGGGTTGACCGACTCGACCCTCGACGGCGTGACCTCGCTGCTCAACCTGCTCGCTGTGCATTACGCCTTGCGCCCGGCCGACGATGATCACCGGTATGGACACGGCAAGGCCGAGTCGCTGGCGGGCATGGCCCAGGCGTTGTTCATTGGCGGCAGTGCGGTGCTGATCGCCTTGCAGGCGATCGAACGACTGAAACACCCGGAACCGGTGGGTGCGCCGTGGATCAGCATCGGGGTGATTGTGTTTTCCCTGGCGCTGACCCTGGCCCTGTTGGTGTTGCAACATCGGGTCATCAAGGCGACCGGCTCCAACGCGGTGCGCGCCGATTCCCTGCATTACCGCTCGGACTTGCTGCTCAACGGCAGCATTCTGGTGGCGCTGGTGCTCGCCGGGTATGGCTGGCATCAGGTCGACCCTTGGTTCGGTTTGGGGATCGCTGCCTACATTCTCTGGAGCGCGATTCATATCGCCCGGGAAAGTTTTACGGTGCTGATGGATGAAGCGCTGCCAACGGACGTCAGCCAGCACATGCTCGAACTGGCCTGCAGCGTACCGGGAGTGTTGGGGGCGCACGACCTGCGTACGCGGGTTTCCGGCAACCAGTGGTTCGTGCAGTTGCACCTGGAACTGCCGGGGGATTTGACCCTGTCAGTCGCTCACGGCATCAGCGACCAAGCCGCCGATGCGATTCACGCGGCTTATCCGCGAGCCGAAGTGCTGGTGCACGCCGACCCGCAGGAAGTGGTGCTGGCAGGCACGGCTCAGAAAGAAACCTGATAACCGCGACTGCCCAGGCAGTTGCCCTGGGCCTGACGGTAGGCTTGTACTACCGAAGGATCCGGTTGATAGGTGGCCGCTCGCGGATCGAAACCACTCTGCTGCACCGCATATTGATAGCACTCGTAACCGTCCTGGTTGACCTGCTCTGGCGACTGACCGTTGGCCGGATACGCCACCACGTCATAACCATTGCTGACCGGTTGCGGCTGCGGTTGTACGGGCGGCTCGACCACGACGTAATCCTGAGTGCTTTGCTGATAGGCGTAATAAGAGCCGGCCGCGAGGAACAACAGCGCCCCGCCGATCCACACTTCGCGCGCGTAATCGGGCAAGTAGCTGACGCGAATCCCGCGTGGCGGTTGCACCACCACATAGCGTGGGCCTTGTGGGCGATACCAGTAGCCGCCGGAGTAGAAGTAGTCCTGACCACGGTACGGCACACGGTAATCACGGTCGGGGAAGCGATCGATCACATGACCGGGACGGTACTGCGGGCCAGGTTCCCAGCCATTGCCATGCCCATCCGGGCGACCGGCCCAGCGATAGTCGTCGGGACGCGGACCGTTGTTTTGCCAATGCGGGTTGTTATCGTTGCGCCGCGGCACGTCCTGGTAGTAACCACGCTGCGGCTGCTGGGTCTGGCGCACGGTATCGGGCCGGTCCTGGATCGGCAGGTCATTGGCCGGTTGCTGCGGCGGCCGATCCGGACCGTTGTAATCATGCGGCGCCCGGTTCTGCCGTTGACCGTCGTTCTGATTCTGGCCGTTGTGCTCGAACTGACGGCTGTTGTCGCCACGAATGATGTCGTTGTTCTGCGCACGCGGCGGGTTATTGCCGCCGTGGCCCTGATTGTTGCCCTGATGGCCATCCGAGCCGCGTTGCCCGCTGTCGGGGCCACGGTCTTGCGGCTCATCGGCCAGCGATTGCGCAGTGACACTTACACATAGCAAACCAACACCGGCCAAACGCCAGATGCGCGACTTCATGCTTTTCCTCACTGCGGGTTAGGGCCTGAACGTAAGACTGGGAAAGCACAGGCCGGTTCTGCAACAGGTTATCAGTCGCGCAACTTATTTATTGAGGGTGGTCGGCAAATTGCGGGCAAAAGAAAAGGGAGACCCGTCGGCCTCCCTTTGAGAACTTCGTCCGTGCTCGACGCTTTTGACGTCGGCTCACCTCACGCCGTCTTCTGGACAGTGTGTAGCTCGGGGGTCGGCTCATCCCCGGTGGGGGTGGCGACCGCAGCTGGCCTGATTGGGCGAGCCGCACTGGACTGTTTGTCCGAGCAGTGATTCTGGTGATAAGAATAGGCTCGCGGCGCCGGCAGAGGATTGCGAAGATTGCTCAAATAAACATCACTTGCGCAATTTTTAACCCTGGATAGATAATCCGCCGCAATAGTTATGACAAAGGCCTGATTGATGAGCAAACTCGACCGATACGACCTGAGCATTTTGGCGGAATTGCAGCGTGACGCGCGCATCTCCAACCAGGAGCTGGCCGAACGCATCGGCCTGTCCCCCTCGCCATGCTCGCGGCGGGTCAAGCAGCTGGAAGATGACGGCTACATCTCCCGCCAGGTGGCCCTGCTGGACCGCAAGATGCTCGGCCTGAGCCTGACGGCTTACGTGTTGATCGGCATGGACCGGCATACGCCAGAGCGTTTCGAGAACTTCGAAGCGGCGATTCGTACATTACCGCAAGTGCTGGAATGCAGTCTGGTGACCGGGATGGATGCCGACTATCAGCTCAAGGTCGTCGTGCCGGACATGGATCACTATCAGAAACTGCTGCTGGGACACCTCACCCGGATTGAAGGGGTGACGAGTGTGCGGTCGAGTTTTGTGCTTAATCAGGTGCTCAACAGTACCGAGTTGCCGCTGACTCATCTGCGCAGCTGATGATGGCTTTGACTGATCGTTCCCACGCTCCGCGTGGGAATGCATCCTGTGACGCTCTGCGTCACGATCTAAAGCGGACGCGGAGCGTCCATGGCGGCATTCCCACGCAGAGCGTGGGAACGATCACTGCCCAAGGCGACGAATGACTGCGACACACCGACGCAGGTCAATACTCCGCCAATTCGTCGTGGCGTATACTCCAGCGCCTTTTAGCCCCGCCCGCGCTGGAGATGTTCGATGGATCCTGCAGTATTCGAAGAGTGGATGATGACCGGACTGGTCAGCATCCTGATCATTTTCATGGGTTTCATCGTCTGGGATCTGGCGAAGAAGTCCAAGGCCGGACGCTTTGGCTCGTTCATCCTGTTCTTCGTACTCGGCCTGGGCGTGGCCGCGTTCGTGATCAAAAGCGTGGTCATCGGCCTGATCGAATCCGGCACGTTATAAGCGCGCTGGCACTTCCTTCCACTGGCCCTGATCGAGCCCTTCGATCGACCAGTCGCCGATTCTGACCCGCACCAGACGCAACGTCGGCAAGCCGACCGCCGCGGTCATGCGCCGTACCTGACGGTTGCGCCCTTCACGAATCACCAGCTCCAGCCAACTGGTCGGCACGCTTTTGCGAAAGCGCACAGGCGGGTTGCGTGGCCACAGTTCAGGCTCTTCCAGCAGCCGCGCTTCAGCCGGTAGCGTCATGCCATCGTTCAACTCCACGCCATCGCGCAAACGCTGCAATTGCTCGGCACTCGGCTCACCTTCCACTTGCACCCAATAGGTCTTGGCCAGTTTGTGTTTCGGGTCGGCAATCCGCGCCTGAAGCTGACCATCGTTGGTCAGCAGCAGCAAACCTTCACTGTCGCGGTCCAGCCGTCCTGCCGGGTAAATCCCGGGAATCTCGATGTAATCCTTGAGCGTCGCCCGCCCTTCGCCGTCGCTGAATTGCGTCAGCACATCGAACGGCTTGTTGAACAGGATCAGCTTCGGCTCGGCTGGCGGCGCTTTGGCGACACGGCGCGGGGCTGAGGACGATGGCGCAGGCTTCACGCCAGGGCGGCGGGAAACGGGACGTTGAGGACGGGACATGGGAAAAGGAACATCTAACGGTCAGGGCTGCTAATGCTAGTGCCCTGACCGCTAAATGACCATGAGAACAATCAGCGGAACGGCGGCTCGTCGAAGCTGCGCAGTTTGCGCGAGTGCAGCGAGTTGAGTTCGGTGCGCAACAAATCCACCGCCTCGATGCCGATCTTCAAATGCTGGCTGACCGCACGCTCATAGAAGGCGTTGGCCGAACCCGGCAGTTTGATTTCACTGTGCAACGGTTTGTCCGACACGCAGAGCAACGTGCCATACGGCACCCGCAGGCGATAACCTTGCGCAGCGATGGTGCCGCTTTCCATGTCCACCGCCACGGCGCGGGACAGGTTGATCAACGGACGTTCCTGAGCCCAGCGCAATTCCCAGTTACGGTCGTCGTAGGTCAGTACGGTGCCGGTGCGCAGGCGTTTTTTCAGTTCGTCGCCCTTCTCGCCGGTGATATTGGCTGCCGCTTGCTGCAACGCCATTTGCACTTCGGCCAGGGCCGGAATCGGAATATTCGGCGGCACGACCCGGTCGAGAATCCCGTCGCGACGCATGTAAGCGTGCGCCAACACGTAGTCGCCAATCGTCTGCGACTGACGCAAGCCGCCACAGTGGCCGATCATCAGCCAGCAATGCGGACGCAGCACCGCCAGGTGGTCGGTGATGTTCTTGGCGTTGGACGGGCCGACGCCAATGTTCACCAGGGTCACACCGTGGCCGTCGCTGGCGATCAGGTGGTAGGCCGGCATCTGATAGCGGTGCCAGACCACACCGGCGGCAATCGCCGAGGCTTCGCCGTGGTCCATGCTCTTTTCGATGATCACATTGCCCGGCAAGACCATGCGCACGAAACGCGGATCGTTGCGCAGTTGCTCCAGGCCATGAACGATGAACTGGTCAACGTAGCGGTGGTAGTTGGTCAGCAGAATCCACGGCTGCACATGGCGCCAGTCGCTGCCGGTGTAATGCACCAGCCGACGCAGGGAGAAATCCACCCGCGCAGCGTCGAACAAGGCCAACGGTAGCGGGTCGGTGTTTTCCCAATCGTACAGACCGTCGGCGATGCCATCGGTCGCGGCAGACAGGTCGGTACTCGGGAACACCCGCGCCAGCACGGCGGCGGTAACGCCGGAACCGGCCAGTTCATCGCCCTGCTCGACCACGTACGGATAAGGAATGTTTTGCTGGCTGATGCCGACTTCCACCGTCACGGTGAAGTCGTGCATCAACGGCACCAGCTGTTCCAGCAGGTATTTACGGAACGCGGCGGGATGAGTGACGGTGACGCTGTAGGTCCCCGGCAGTTGAACCTTGGCGTAGGCGCGAGTGGTCTGTGGGACTTCGCCCTGGCAATGGTAGGTCAGACGCAGTTCGGGATAACGAAACATCGCACGCTGTTCGGCGTCCGGTTCGACTCGATCATGGAGGTAACGCTTGAGCGCCTGGTTCAGCGCGGTGGTTGCACGATGGTGCAAGAGCGCAAGCCGGTCCACGGCTTGCTCGGCGGTTTGAACGACAATAAAAGCTTCGGTCACGATCAGCATCCTGTGTTCTGACTTGCAGGCCTTCATCTTGCCTGCATCGTCGCTTCACGGGAACAGCGGTTGCTACACAAATACCAAGTCCAACGTAGTTCCAATGTGGGAGCGGGCTTGCTCGCGAAGGCGGACTGTCAGCCAACATAGCTGTTGAATGTTGAACCGCTTTCGCGAGCAAGCCCGCTCCCACATTGGTTCAGTGGCGTTCACGCGAGCGTGGTCAAAATCCCTGAGGAGTCGAGCGGGCAACAATCGCTTCCACATCCAGCCCACGCGGCAACGCCCCATACACCCGACCGGCCGAACCGAGGCGGCTGGCGATGAAGGCATCACTGACCGCCGCATTGCCCGCCTCCAGCAACAGCTTGGCCTGAAGGCCCAAGGCGATGTCTTCGGTGAGCTGCCGCGCACGATATTGAATGTCGCCGGTGTCCTTGAACGCTGCCTGCAATTGAATGATGTGTGCGGCCAGGCGCTTGTCGCCATGGCCATCGCCCAATTCGCTGAACAGTACGTCGAGCACGCCCGGTTCCTTGGACAACGCTCGCAATACGTCGAGGCATTGCACGTTGCCGGAACCTTCCCACGTCGAATTGACCGGTGCCTCACGGTACAACCGCGGCAGGATGCTGTCTTCGACATAACCGGCGCCGCCCATGCATTCGGCAGCTTCGTTGATCATTCCGGGCGCGCGTTTGCAGATCCAGTACTTGCCCACCGCCGTGACCAGCCGAGCGAATTTGGCTTCGTGCTCGTCATCCAGATGATCCAGCGCCCGGCCCATGCGCAGGCTCAAGGCCAGGGCGGCTTCGCTTTCCAGGGCCAGGTCGGCCAGTACGTTCTGCATCAAGGGTTGTTCGCTGAGCAATTTGCCGCCGACCTTGCGGTGAGCGCAGTGATGGCTGGCCTGGGTCAGGGCCTGGCGCATCAGCGAACTGGAACCGACCATGCAATCGAAGCGGGTCATGGCGACCATTTCGATGATGGTCGGAACACCCCGGCCCTCCTCGCCGACCATCCACGCCAGCGCACCACGGAACTCCACTTCGCTGGACGCGTTGGAGCAATTGCCGAGTTTGTTCTTCAAGCGCTGTATGTAGAACTGATTGCGCGTGTCGTCCGGGCGATGGCGCGGCAGCAGGAAACAGGTCAGCCCCTTGTCAGTCTGGGCCAGGGTGAGGAAGGCATCGCACATCGGCGCCGAACAGAACCACTTGTGGCCCACCAGCTCATACGCCTGGCCCGGACCACTGGCTCCGACCGGAAAAGCCTTGGTGGTGTTGGCCCGCACGTCGGTGCCGCCCTGTTTCTCGGTCATCGCCATGCCGATGGTGACCCCGGCCTTGTGGGCAATACCGACGTTGCGCGGGTCGTATTCGGTGGAGAGGATTTTCGGCAGCCATTGCTCCGCCAAGTCCGCTTGCAGGCGCATCGCCGGGACGCTGGCGAAGGTCATGGTCAGCGGGCAACCACTGCCGGCTTCGGCCTGGCTGTGCAGGTAGGTCATGGCGGCGCGGGCGACGTGGGCGCCGGACTGCGGATGCGCCCAGGGCAACGAAGTCAAACCGTGCTCGACCGCCGTGCGCATCAGTTCGTGATACGCCGGGTGAAATTCAACCAGGTCGATGCGATGGCCGTAACGGTCATGGCTGCTGAAAACCGGCTTGTTCTGATTGGCCAAAAACCCTGCTTCCATCAGCGGCCCGCCGGCCAGGGCGCCGTAAGCGTCGATCCGCGACTCGGCCCACCCGGCCCCGAAACGCCGCGACCATTCCTGCAACGGCAGGTCGATGCGATACAGGTTGGCGCCGTCCAGCGACGGTGGCTGGTTGGTGACTTCGTGGGTTTCGGCGAACTGATGCAGGTTCATGACGGGGCTCCTTTGGTCAGCCAAGGAACTTCAGTTAAGCACCGCCCCCCGGCTGAACAAAGTGTCATATCTGCCTAACTGTCGGCGCTTTCGCCTTGCTTTGGACACAGCACCCGACGATAGAGCGCTGCCTGCAGGTCCTCGAATTTCACCGGTTTGTTCAGATAATCGATCAAGGCACCGGTCGGGCAATGTTCCCGATCAATGCTCAAGGCAATCACGAATACAGGCAGTTCGGCGCAGCCCGGCAACGCGCGGATCTGGCAACAGAGGGACGTGCCGTCCAGCGGTGGAAGCTGGCAATCGAGCAATACCGCATCGAAGGTTTCGCGCTGCAAGTGATCGAGCGCGGCAGCCCCGTTGTCGGTGCTGCGCACCCGGAACCCAAGCTTGAGCAACATGCCGCGCATCACCAACTGGTTGATGCTGTTGTCATCGACCAGCAAGACGGTGCAGTCCTGAGGCAGTCGCAGGCGCGGAAATTCCCGGTTCATCAGGGGCGCTGGCGGCCGCTCCACCACGGGCAGTTCGAACTCGACGTCGAGCTGGAAGCGGCTGCCACGACCAGGTTCGGAGCGGTGGGTGAGTTTTCCACCGAGCAGTTCGACCAATTGCCGACAGATCGCCAGGCCGACGCCCAGGCCGCCGTATTCACGGGTCATCGAGCCATCGAGCTGGAAGAACCGCTGATACAGTGTCGCCTCTCCCAGATCGGTGAAGCCGATGCCGGTGTCGATCACTGCAAAGGACAGCGCGAATCGGTCGGGCGCCGCGGGTTTACCCGTCACCCGCAGCGCCAGCCCGCCGATCCGCGTGAACTTGATCGCGTTATCCAGCAGGCATTCCAGGCATTGCGCCAATTTGGCGCTGTCGCCGTGCAAGCGATCCGGCAGCCCCGGCGAGACCTCGACTTTGAAGTCCAGCGACTTGCTCGACGCGTTGCCCTCGAATTGCAGGCGCAAAGCCTCGATCACGCCGCGCAAACTGAAAACGGCGGGATAGGTCTTGAGCTTGCCGGCCTGCAACTCGGTCAGGGTGAGGATGCCGTTGACCATGCGCATCATGTCTCGCGCGGAACCGGCGGCCGTTTGCTGGTATTGCTCCAGCTCCGGGTCCATCTCGACGGTCTGCATCAGCTCAAGCGAGCCGATTACACCGTTCATGGGCGTGCGTAGTTCGTGGGTCAGGGTGGCGAGGAACTCGTCCTTGAGCTTGTTGCTGTGAGCCAATTGCTGGTTCAGCACTTCAAGCGTTTGACCGGCATCGAACAGGGTCTGTGCCTGTTGCTCGCGCATGGCGTTGATGCGATCGGCCAGCGCCAGGGACAGCAGCGCCACTTCAATCGCCGAGCCGATCTGGCTGGAATACATGGTCAGGAACACGTTCGGCAGGTAACCCAGCACCATCAGGGTGTTGACGACGCCTCCGAGTAAAAACGCCGACCAGGCAATAATGAAATAACGCGCCACTCGCAGGCCACGCAGCCAGGCGAAAATCCCTGCGGCAAAAATCACCACGGTGAAGATCAGTGCCAGCGTCGTCGCCAGGCGCAGGGCCATGGCGTAACTGGTCATCAACGACAACCCGACCACGACTGCGCTAAACGCAATCAACGCCAGCAGGATGCGGTCGAGCCAACGACTGTGGGTCGCCGTCTGCAAGAAACTGCGCGCGAACTGGCTGCCGAACAGCCCTGCACAACCGATGAAAAAAGGCGTCGCCGCGTTGGCCCACCAGGGATTGTTCGGCCAGAAATACTCCACGGCCGCGCCGTTGACCGACAGCTGATACAAGCCGAACGAGGCGATATAGAAGATGTAATAGAGGTAGCTGGTATCGCGCACGCTGAGATAGATGAACAGGTTGTACACCAGCATTCCCAGCAACACGCCGTAGATCAGCCCCAGTACATACAGTCGGACCGGCTGCTCTTCCAGGTAGGCAGTGCTCGACCATAGGGTGACCGGCGCCTGGATCGACCCTTCACTTTGCAGGCGCAGGTACAGGGTTTGCGCTTGATCAGGGGTGAAGTTCAGATCGAACAAATAGTTGTTCTGGCGGATCTCGCGACTGTCGAACGGCAAGGCATCACCGGTCTGACGTGCCAATTGATAGCCACCGGCCGCATCGGGCAAATAGAGATCAATGTGATCAAGGGGCGGATAGGCCAGCTCCAGCAACCAGGTGCGTTGCACCGCGGGGTTGTTCGGGCGGTAATGCAGGTCGATTTTCAGCCAGAACACTGAACGCGAGTAACCGGCGTTGAGGGTGGCTTTGTCATGGGGTTTGAAGTTTCCGGCCGCGGCTTGTGCGCGGACATCGGCGATGCTCGCCTGACCGCCCGCGTCTTCGAACACTTGCAGGGTTCGGCCCAGGGGAAGGCTTTGAGTGAACTCGTCGAATTCGACTGCACTCGCCATAAGGGGCAAGCACAACAGCATCATCAGCAAATAGCGCATTTAAGCCCCAGCGTGGCCTGTCCGGTTATCCAAGGAAGCCCCTCATTCCTTTTGAGTAGACGTAAAACCGGCATTACCTGTTATTGGTTTGGATCCACTCTAGCATAGCCGTTGGTGGCCATTGAACACCATTGTAATTTTTCCCACAAAGGCTCTAGCACGGGCGTTCCAGCCGCACATATTGAGCTAGAGCTATTTCACCGGTCAGTTTGTGACAACGCCCTGTTCCCTGTAGCAGCTGCCGAAGGCCGCGTTCGGCTGCGCAGCAGTCGTCAATGACCACCCGGTTTGCCTGATACACCGCAGCGACTGACTTCACGCCTGCTATGCAGCCGAACGCAGCCTTCGGCAGCTGCTACATGGACCGCGTGATGACTCGCTGGGGGCAACCGAAAAAAGATGTTTGGTGGTAAGCTCGCGCACCATGAATATCTACAGCTCTCGCCCCGTTGTCCTCTGTCTCTCCGGCCACGACCCAAGTGGTGGCGCCGGCTTGCAGGCAGATATCGAAGCCCTGCTCGCTCAGGGATGTCATGCGGCCCCGGCCGTCACCGCCCTGACCGTGCAAGACACGGTCAACGTCACTGACTTCCGCGTCCTCGACCGTGAGTGGGTGTTGGCCCAGGCCAATGCCGTGCTCAACGACTCCGAAGTCGCGGCGGTGAAACTGGGCATGCTCGGCTCCCTGGAAATGGTCGACACCGTGGTCGAACTGCTCTCGGCGCACCCGCATTTGCCGGTGGTCTGCGACCCGGTGCTGCGCGCCGGCGGCGGCGGACGACTGGGCAAGGACGAAGTCGGCTACGCCATGCGCGAACGCCTGCTGCCTCTGTCGATCATCGCCACCCCAAACCTTCCCGAAGCCCGCATCCTCGCCGAACTGCCCGAAGGCACCGCGGACGAGTGCGCGGAAAAACTCCTGCCATTCGTCAAACACCTGCTGATCACTGGCGGCCATGGCGATGAACACGAAATCCACAATCGCCTGTATAGCCGCGACGGTCACCGCGAAACCTTCACTTGCCAGCGCTTGCCCGGCAGTTATCACGGTTCCGGTTGCACGCTGGCCAGTGCCTTGGCCGGTCGTCTGGCCCTCGGTGAAAATCTCGCCAGTGCCGTGCAGACCGCGCTTAACTACACGTGGCGCACCCTGCGTGATGCGGAGCAGTTGGGCAAAGGCCAGTTCGTGCCGCGCCGCCTGCCGCTGGATTTCTGTTCGTAACTGTCCCTGCGTAAAGCAAAAAGGATTGTCCGATGAAGCTACGTGGCCTGTACGCCATTACCGACAGCCAACTGCTGGCCGGTAAATTTCTTTCGTACGTGGAGGCGGCGCTGGAAGGCGGCGTCACCCTGCTGCAATACCGCGACAAGAGCAACGACGAGACCCGCCGTCTGCGCGAGGCCCAAGCCCTGCGCGATCTGTGTGAACGCTACAAGACCCAGCTGATTATCAATGACGATGCCGAACTCGCTGCGCGCCTGAACGTCGGCGTGCACCTGGGCCAGACCGACGGCCCGCTGACCCCGGCCCGCGCATTGCTCGGTCGCCAGGCGATCATCGGTTCGACCTGCCACGCGCAACTCGAACTCGCCGAACAAGCGGCCAAGGAAGGCGCCAGTTACGTCGCCTTCGGTCGCTTCTTCAACTCCAATACCAAACCCGGCGCCCCCACTTGCAGCCTCGAACTGCTCGACCAGGCCCGCAGCAAACTGCACCTGCCGATCTGCGCGATTGGCGGCATCACCCTGGACAACGCCGCGCCACTGGTGGCCCATGGGGTCGATCTGCTGGCGGTGGTCCATGGCCTGTTTGGCGCCGAGAGCACGGCTGAAGTGACACGCCGCGCCCGCGCCTTTAACGAATTACTGAAAATCTGATTTGAGAGCCCGATCATGTCTCGTTCCGAAACCCTGTTTGCCAATGCCCAGAAACACATTCCCGGTGGCGTGAACTCGCCTGTTCGCGCGTTCAAAAGCGTTGGCGGCACGCCGCTGTTCTTCAAACACGCGGAAGGCGCCTACGTCACCGACGAAGACAACAAGCGTTATGTGGATTACGTGGGCTCCTGGGGGCCGATGATTCTCGGCCACAGCCACCCGGATGTGCTGGACGCCGTGCGCAAACAGCTTGAGCACGGATTGTCCTACGGCGCGCCGACCGAGATGGAAACCCAGATGGCGGACCTGGTCTGCTCGATCGTGCCATCGATGGAAATGGTGCGCATGGTCAGCTCCGGCACCGAAGCCACCATGAGCGCGATTCGTCTGGCCCGTGGTTTCACCGGCCGCGACAGCATCATCAAGTTCGAAGGCTGCTACCACGGTCACTCCGACAGTCTGCTGGTCAAGGCCGGCTCTGGCGCCCTGACCCAAGGCGTGCCGAGCTCGGCCGGTGTGCCGGCGGCGTTCGCCAAACACACCCTGACCCTGCCGTTCAACGACATCGACGCGGTAGAAACCATGCTCGCCGAAGTCGGCCAGGACGTGGCGTGCATCATCGTCGAGCCCGTGGCCGGCAATATGAACTGCGTACCGCCGGCACCAGGTTTCCTCGAAGGCCTGCGAACCCTCTGCGACAAGCATGGCGTGGTGCTGATTTTCGACGAAGTGATGACCGGTTTCCGTGTCGCCCTTGGTGGTGCACAAGCCCACTACGGCGTGACGCCAGACCTGACCACCTTCGGCAAAATCATCGGTGGCGGCATGCCGGTTGGCTGCTTCGGCGGCAAGCGCGAAATCATGTCGCACATCGCACCCTTGGGCCCGGTCTATCAGGCGGGCACCCTGTCGGGTAACCCGTTGGCCATGGCTGCCGGCCTGACGACCCTGCGCCTGATCAGCCGCCCGGGCTTCCACGCAGAGTTGACTGACTACACCAGTCGCCTGCTCGATGGCCTGCAACAACGCGCCGATGCCGCGGGCATTCCGTTCGTGACCACACAGGCCGGCGGTATGTTCGGTCTGTACTTCAGCGGCGCCGACGACATCGTGACCTTCGATGACGTGATGGACAGCGACGCCGCCCTGTTCGGACGCTTCTTCCACTTGATGCTTGAAGGCGGCGTGTACCTGGCGCCGAGCGCCTTCGAAGCCGGCTTCACCTCGATTGCCCACGGCGAAACCGAGCTGAAACTGACGCTGGATGCTGCCGAACGCGCATTTGCTGCATTGAAATAACGCTGTGCCGCTGACGCTGGCAGTTGCCAGCGTCAGCTTTCACCTGCATTCCCGTCCTTATTCCTGCGCTTCTGCTCAAATACTCGGCAAAGTGGCCGATATATTCCCCGCGCAGCAGAAAAACGAGTAAAGACTTTGTAAGGTTGGCCCTGCTTATTTCATAATGCGCGCTTATTGGATCCCTCGACGGGTCCGCGCGCCCCTCAGAGGTAAGTCGATTCCCATGAACCGCACCGGCCGCGCCCTTGCACTGGGCTGCCTGTTGCTCCTTCAGCCCCTGCTCGCGCTCGCACAAGCAGGCGGCAACTCGTTGTTAATCCCAGCGATGGGTCGTTGCACCCTCAATACTCAGCCGCAAGACCTGGCACAGGCGCTCGCCGCCTGCCAGAAAGCGTCGGATGAAGGGGATGCGCAGGCGCAATACGAGTTGGGCGAGTTCTACTACGACGGCACAAATACGCCGCGCGACCTCAAAAAAGCCCTGGGCTACTTCGAAAAAGCCTCGTTGCAAGGCCATGCTCAGGCGCAATTCAAACTCGGCTCCATGTTCTTCCACGGCGAAGGCGTACCGGCCAACAACGTCCAGGCGTATATCGTGCTGAAAATGGCGGCGGTCAATGGCGCTGAAGAAGCGTTGGACACTGCCGACGAAGTCGCCGAGAAAATGCCCCGCGAAGAACTGGAAGTCGCTACCCAGGTGCTGGGGCAAATCTTCCGCAAGTATCTGATGGAATTGCAAAGCGCCGATGGGCGTACGCCGTTCTCGCCGTTGCCTTAACTGTGGCGAGGGGATTTATCCCCTCGCCACAGATAAATCCCTTCACCACAGACAAATCCCCTGACCACAATGACTCTCTAGCCACAGAAGAGAGCCCTGTCAGCTTCAGGATTGCTATTTACTTCTCAGGCATCGGCATCGGAAACGGCATGACATTGCCGACCGCGCCGCGGGCTTCGCTGATTTTCGGTGTACCGAGGCGCTCGACCTCGTCGATCCGCACGATCGAATGCATCGGCACAAAGCTGCGCACAACGCCTTCGAACTGAGCCTTGAGCTTCTCTTCGCTCGGATCGACGACCACTTGCGTGCGCTCGCCAAAGACGAACTCTTCAACTTCCAGGAAGCCCCACAGATCACTTTGATAGATCTGTTTGGCATACATTTCGTACACCTGGCCCTGGTTGAGGAAAATCACCTTGTAGATTGGAGCTTCACGTTTGGTCATGGTGGGCGAGCAACACATCGGGGGATAAAAATGAGGGCGCGAACTATAGCATAGCCGCCGGACGCGCAACGGTAGGAACCTTGGAACATGTTCCCTATAATGCGCGGTTCTTTGAATCACGTGATGACTCTGTCCATGGCCAAGAAGCTTTACATCGAAACCCACGGTTGCCAGATGAACGAGTACGACAGCTCGCGCATGGTCGATCTGCTGGGCGAACATCAGGCCCTGGAAGTCACCGCTCGTGCTGAAGATGCCGACGTGATCCTGCTCAATACCTGCTCGATCCGCGAACGTGCCCAGGACCGGGTGTATTCCCAACTCGGCCGCTGGCGCGAACTGAAGCTGGCCAACCCGGACATGGTGATTGCCGTTGGCGGTTGCGTGGCCAGCCAGGAAGGCGCCGCCATCCGCGATCGTGCGCCGTACGTCGATGTGGTGTTCGGCCCGCAGACCTTGCACCGCCTGCCGGAAATGATCGACGCCGCCCGCGCGACCAAGCTGCCGCAAGTCGACGTCTCGTTTCCGGAAATCGAAAAATTCGACCACTTGCCTGAGCCGCGCATCGATGGCCCAAGCGCCTACGTGTCGGTCATGGAAGGCTGCAGCAAGTACTGCACTTTCTGCGTGGTGCCCTACACCCGCGGCGAAGAAGTCAGCCGACCTTTCGATGACGTGATCGCCGAGATCATCCATCTGGCTGAAAACGGCGTGCGTGAAGTGACCCTGCTCGGGCAGAACGTCAATGGCTACCGCGGGACCACTCATGACGGTCGTTTGGCTGACCTGGCCGAACTGATCCGCGTCGTCGCCGCCGTCGATGGCATCGATCGCATCCGCTACACCACTTCACACCCGCTGGAATTCTCCGATAGCCTCATCCAGGCTCACGCCGACGTTCCGGAACTGGTCAAACACCTGCACTTGCCGGTGCAATCGGGCTCGGACCGAATCCTGGCGGCGATGAAGCGCAACCACACCACGCTGGAATACAAATCCAAACTGCGCAAGCTGCGTGCTGCCGTACCGGGGATTTGCATCAGCTCGGACTTCATCGTCGGCTTCCCGGGCGAGACCGAAAAAGACTTCGAACAGACCATGAAGCTGATCGAAGACGTCGGTTTCGACTTCTCCTACTCGTTCGTCTATAGCCAACGCCCGGGCACTCCGGCTGCCGATCTGGCCGACGAAACGCCGGAAGCGCTGAAAAAAGAACGCCTGAACGCCCTGCAACATCGCCTGAACCAGCAAGGTTTCGAGATCAGCCGACAAATGGTGGGCTCCATTCAGCGGATTCTGGTCACCGATTATTCGAAAAAAGACCCCGGTGAACTGCAAGGCCGGACCGAGAATAATCGCATCGTCAACTTCCGCTGCGACAATCCGACGTTGATCGGGCAGTTCGCCGATGTGCATATCGATGCCGCACAACCGCACTCGCTGCGGGGTTCGCTGATTCAGTAACACCTCATTACCCTGTGGGAGCGAGCTTTGTGGCGAGGGGGCTTGTCGGAACGCCGCATCGCCCCGTTGGACTGCGAAGCGGTCCCGAGTATTTTGCGACTGCTTCGCAGCCGGACGGGGGCAAGCCCCCCTCGCCACAGATGAAGTACCAAAATCCGGCATATTATTTAAGACCTTTCGCACCCGGGCCTCTGGCGTTATCCTTGATTTCATCTTAATTGCCCCAGGGCGGCTAAATACGACCTTGAACGCACCCATAGAACCACATCGTTTTATCCTCGAGCCTTTTGAAGCTCGCCGTTTCGCCAATCTGTGCGGGCAATTCGACGAGCATCTGCGCTTGATCGAACAGCGCCTGAATATCGAGATCCGCAACCGCGGAGACCAGTTCGAACTGATCGGCGATCCCAAGCACACCACCTCCGCGGAAAACCTCCTGCGCCGCCTGTACCGGGAAACCAAGGGTACCGAGCTGTCGCCGGACATGGTTCACCTGTTCCTGCAGGAATCGGCCGTCGAAGAGCTGGACAACGTCTCCCCCTCCGAACCGTCCGTCGCCCTGCGCACCAAGAAAGGCATGATTCGCCCTCGCGGCTTGAATCAGTTGCGCTATGTGAAGGAAATCCTCGGTAACGACATCAACTTCGGCATCGGCCCGGCCGGTACCGGCAAGACCTATCTGGCCGTTGCCTGCGCGGTAGACGCACTGGAACGCGAGCAGATTCGCCGCATCCTGCTGGTACGACCGGCGGTTGAAGCAGGTGAAAAGCTTGGTTTCCTGCCCGGCGACCTGTCGCAGAAGATCGACCCGTACCTGCGCCCGCTCTACGATGCACTCTACGAAATGCTCGGCTTCGAATACGTGGCCAAGCTGATCGAGCGTCAGGTGATCGAAGTTGCGCCGCTGGCCTACATGCGCGGCCGAACCTTGAACAACAGTTTCATCATCCTCGACGAAAGCCAGAACACCACCGTCGAGCAGATGAAAATGTTCCTTACCCGGATCGGCTTCGGCTCTACCGCCGTCATCACCGGTGACATCACCCAGGTCGACCTGCCGAAAGGCACCAAGTCCGGGCTGCACCATGTGATCGAAGTGCTCAAGGACGTACCGGGCATCAGCTTCACCCATTTCATGCCCAAAGACGTCGTGCGCCATCCATTGGTGCAGCGCATTGTCGAAGCCTACGAGCGCTTCGAGAATCGCGTGGCCGACGAACCGGCGAAGGTCTCGTCCAAGGACAATCGCCACGATGCTTGAGCTTGATCTGCAACTGGCTACCGAAGCGCCTGCGCCCAGCGAAGCCGAGTTCCGCCAATGGTGCGAACTGGCGCTGCGCCAGCGCACAGCTGACTCCGAAATGACCATTCGCTTGGTCGATGAAGCGGAAGGTCGCGAGCTGAACCACACCTGGCGGCAAAAGGATTACGCCACTAACGTCTTGTCGTTTCCTGCCGATGTGCCCGACGAATTTCTGGATATCCCGCTATTGGGCGATCTGGTGATCTGCGTGGCGGTGGTCGAGCGCGAAGCAACCGAACAAGGCAAGGCACTCAAGGCCCATTGGGCTCACCTGGTCATTCACGGCTGCCTGCATCTGCTTGGTTACGACCATATCGATGACGAGGAAGCCGAAGAAATGGAAGCACTGGAACGAACGTTGCTTGCAGAGTTGGGCTATCCCGACCCGTATGCGGACGACGAAACAGACACATCCCCTATCGTTACAACAAAGGATTCAGAGTAATCGCTATGAGCGAAGATCGATCGAGCAACGGGCAAAAGTCATGGCTGGGTAAGCTCACCCAGGCTTTTGCCCACGAGCCGAAGAACCGCCAGGAGTTGCTGGAGCTGCTGCGCGACGCCCACCAAAACAAGTTGCTGGACAGCGAAGCGCTGGCCATCGTCGAAGGCGCCATCCAGGTGGCTGACCTGCAAGTACGGGACATCATGGTCCCGCGCTCGCAGATGATCAGCATCAAGGCGACCCAGACACCCCGCGAGTTCCTGCCTGCCGTGGTCGACTCGGCCCACTCCCGCTACCCGGTGATCGGCGAAAGCCACGATGACGTGATGGGCGTGTTGCTGGCCAAGGACTTGCTGCCGTTGATCCTCAAGGAGAACGGCGACAGCTTCAACATCAAGGACTTGCTGCGCCCGGCCACTTTCGTGCCCGAGTCCAAGCGTCTGAATGTGCTGCTGCGCGAGTTCCGCGCCAACCACAACCACATGGCCATCGTCATCGACGAATACGGCGGCGTGGCGGGCCTGGTGACCATCGAAGACGTGCTGGAACAGATCGTCGGCGACATCGAAGACGAGCATGACGTCGAAGAAGACAGCTACATCAAGCCGCTGCCCAGCGGTGACTTCCTGATCAAGGCCCTGACGCCGATCGAGAATTTCAACGAATTCTTCGACAGCCAATTCTCCGATGACGAATTCGACACGGTCGGCGGTCTGGTGATGAGCGCGTTCGGGCACCTGCCAAAACGCAACGAAATCACTGAAATCGGCCCCTATCGCTTCCGCATCCTGAACGCCGACAGCCGTCGGATTCACCTGCTGCGCCTGTCACCTATCGCCCGGTAAAAAACTAAGGATAGAAATGCGCTGGATAACCCGCCCCGGCTGGCCCGGTAACCTGCTGGCCGTGGCGGCCGGTGCAATCACCACCCTGGCCCTGGCGCCGTTCGATATCTGGCCGTTGGCGTTGCTGGCGGTCGGTTTCTTTTATGCCGGCTTGCGCGAACTGAACCCACGTCAGGCCTTGGGCCGTGGCTGGTGTTTCGGTTTCGGCCTGTTTGGCGCTGGCACCAGTTGGATCTACTACAGCATTCACCACTTCGGCGGCGCTTCGGTGCTGCTGGCCGGTTTCCTGATGCTGATTTTCACGGCGGCGATTGCCTGGTTCTTCGCCCTGCCCGCCTGGATCTGGGCGCGCTGGCTGCGCCGTAACGAAGCGCCGCTGGCCGACGCCTTGGCGTTTGCGGCGTTGTGGGTCGGCCAGGAAGCCTTTCGCGGCTGGTTCCTGACCGGTTTCCCCTGGCTATATTCCGGCTACAGTCAGCTCGACGGCCCGTTGGCCGGGCTCGCCCCGCTGGGCGGGATGTGGCTGATTTCCTTCACTCTGGCCCTGACGGCAGCGCTGATCTATAACGCTTTGCGCCTGCTGCGCACCGGCCGCAAAGGCTTTATCGCCGCAGGTGTGTTGCTGCTGATTGGCCCTTGGGTGGCCGGCATGGCGCTCAAGGAACACGCCTGGACAACCCCGGCGGGTGCACCACTGACTGTCGCAGCGATTCAGGGCAACATCGAACAGAGCATGAAGTGGGATCCGACGCAGCTCAACGCGCAGTTGGCGCTGTACCGTGACATGAGTTTCAGCTCCAAACCGGTCGACTTGCTGATCTGGCCGGAAACGGCCATCCCGGTGCTCAAGGAGTCCGCCGAGGGCTACCTGAACATGATGGGAAGCTTCGCCGCAGAGCGTAAGTCCGCGCTGATTACCGGCGTACCGATTCGCGAGGAAGTCCATCACCAGAAGCGTTTCTACAACGGCATCACCGTCGTGGGCGAAGGCGATGGCACTTACCTCAAACAGAAGCTGGTGCCGTTTGGCGAATACGTTCCGTTGCAGGACGTGCTGCGCGGATTGATCGCCTTCTTCGACCTGCCGATGTCGGACTTTGCCCGCGGTCCCGCCGATCAGGCGATGCTGCAAGCCAAGGGCTATCAGATTGCACCGTTCATCTGCTACGAAGTGGTTTACCCGGAATTCGCCGCCAGCCTTGCGGCGCGCAGCGATCTGCTGCTGACCATCAGTAATGACACCTGGTTCGGCACGTCCATCGGCCCGCTGCAACATTTACAGATGGCGCAGATGCGCGCGCTCGAGGCTGGTCGCTGGATGATCCGCGCCACCAACAACGGCGTGACCGGCCTGATCAACCCGTTCGGCCAGATCACCGTGCAGATCCCTCAGTTTGAACGTGGCATTTTGTACGGTGAAGTGGTGCCCATGCACAACCTGACGCCTTATCTGGAATGGCGTTCGTGGCCGCTGATCATTGTTTGCGTGTTGTTGTTTGGCTGGGCACTGATCGCGAGCCGGATGGCCAAGACAGTCTGATGATCGTTCCCACGCTCCGCGTGGGAATGCATCCCGTGACGCTCTGCGTCACAGCGTCAACAGCGGGACGCAGAGCGTCCCCGGCGGCATTCCCACGCGGAGCGTGGGAACGATCAATCAGCACCAACATCGCCTCGGTAAAAGATCAAATACCCGATCTGCCCCACCGCCTCATTCATCAACTGCCCGCTCTGCCAGATTGACTTGAATTCCGGCATCCAGCCACCCAGCGGCCGGGCGTTGTCCACGCCTAAAAACCCCATCGGCGCCGGGACTACTTCAAAACCTGCCTTTTCGAAACTCCAGACGGCTCGCGGCATGTGCCAGGCCTGAGTCACGATCACCACGCGCTTGATCCCTTGCGGCAACAACACCTCGGCGCTGAACTGCGCGTTCTCCCAGGTCGTGCGGCTGCGCCCTTCCTGCCAACGCACCGTCACGCCGAAATCATCTTGCAATGAGTCAGCCATCAACCTGGCCTCAGTCGGCGGCGTACCGTAATGCAAACCGCCGCTGGTCAGGACCGGCAAGCCCGACGCCTTGGCCAGCCGCGCCGTATAACGCTCGCGCTGCAGCGCCACCCCCGTCGGCTGGTCGTCGCCCCAGGCCAGATCGCCACGTTCGCGCCCCGCGCCCAGCACGACAATCGCGTCGGCACGCTGCGCCAATGTCGCCCATTCATTACGAGCCAGCGGTGCTTCACGTTCCAGCGTCTTCGCACCCCACTGCACCACCACCGGCAAGCTCATCAACCAGAAGCCGCCCACGCCTAAGGCAAAGCACAACCCGGCAAGGCGCGGTCTTGAGCGTCGCAACCACCACGCAAGCACCAACAGCAGCAAAAGAATGCCGGGCGGCAACAGGAGTTGTTTAACGAAATATCGAAAAGGCATCGAGCATCTCCAAAAGATGCCCGAAGCCTAAGTGGGTTGACGCAATGCGACAACAAATACGGAAGGACCAAGCTTCACAAATACATCAGACATTGCTTCCAGTGTCCTTACTTGAACTGCAAAGACCGGACCTTTACCGTGTCCTTGCCAGGAGCCTTGTCCTTGAGCCAGATGATCTTGGCCGAACGTGGTGCGTCGAGTTGCTTCACTGCTTCTGACAAGCATCCGTGTGTCTCACGTTCACTGCGATCGAGATACGCCTTGACCAGATCAAACTCTGCGGGGCTCAAGCCACGCAATTCCAGTTCCAACGGACGCTCATCGCGTAACCGGTCAGCGGTTTTTGCCGCGTCCAAGGCCATTCCCAAACGATCGATCAGTCTTTCGTACAGCTCCGGTTTTGTAACTTTTTGCCGTGACTCAACCATCCATCACCTCATTGAAGATAAGACTCACTCCCCATTTAGAGCTTAGCCTCCATCAACAAACCGGCTGAGTACTGCGACCAACGGCCCTCGCAGCGGTTTTTGGGCGACCCGCAGCAGCAATCAGGGTTTCCCTCGGTAGAGTGCGGTCATGTATGCTACGGCGCTTCCTGTAACTCCACTTCCAGCTCGCCTGGGCACCGAAACGCCGATTTGGCGTGATCACCGTCCAGCGTTGCATTGAAGAGGATTAGGCCACCCCTATTCAGTTCAAAAGTAGCCATGCACGAACAATA
Organism: Pseudomonas frederiksbergensis; assembly: GCF_900105495.1. Classification (NCBI taxonomy): domain Bacteria; kingdom Pseudomonadati; phylum Pseudomonadota; class Gammaproteobacteria; order Pseudomonadales; family Pseudomonadaceae; genus Pseudomonas; species Pseudomonas frederiksbergensis. The sequence continues at coordinate 191,341 of NZ_FNTF01000002.1, forward strand.
TCAGCCCCGTGAAATCGAAGCCGCCGCCCAGTCGTTCTGGGACGAGCAAAAGTCCTTTGAAGTCAGTGAACAGCCAGGCAAGGAGACTTTCTACTGCCTGTCGATGTTCCCTTACCCCAGCGGCAAGCTACACATGGGGCACGTGCGCAACTACACCATCGGCGACGTGATCTCCCGCTACCAGCGCATGCAAGGCAAGAACGTCCTGCAACCCATGGGTTGGGACGCCTTCGGCATGCCGGCGGAAAACGCCGCGATGAAGAACAACGTAGCGCCCGCCAAGTGGACCTACGAAAACATCGCCTACATGAAAACCCAGCTGCGCAGCCTGGGCCTCGCGGTGGACTGGTCCCGCGAAGTCACCACCTGCAAGCCTGATTACTACCGCTGGGAACAATGGCTGTTCACTCGCCTGTTCGAAAAAGGCGTGATTTACAAGAAAAGCGGCACCGTGAACTGGGACCCGGTCGACCAGACCGTCCTGGCCAACGAGCAAGTGATCGACGGTCGCGGCTGGCGTTCCGGCGCGCTGATCGAAAAGCGCGAAATCCCGATGTACTACTTCAAGATCACCGCCTACGCGGATGAGCTGCTGGAAAGCCTCGACGAACTGACTGGCTGGCCTGAACAGGTCAAGACCATGCAGCGCAACTGGATCGGCAAATCCCGCGGCATGGAAGTGCAGTTCCCGTATGACGTTGCGTCCATCGGCGAAGCCGGTGCGCTGAAAGTTTTCACCACCCGACCAGACACCTTGATGGGCGCGACCTACGTTGCCGTAGCCGCCGAGCACCATTTGGCGACCCTGGCCGCGCAGAACAACCCTGAGCTGCAAGCGTTCATCGCTGAATGCAAGGGCGGCAGCGTTGCCGAAGCCGACGTCGCCACCCAAGAGAAGAAAGGCCTGCCGACTTCGCTGTTCGTCGAACATCCGCTGACCGGCGAGAAACTCCCGGTGTGGGTCGCCAACTACGTGCTGATGCACTACGGCGATGGCGCGGTGATGGCTGTTCCGGCTCACGATGAACGCGATTTCGAGTTCGCTACCAAGTACAACCTGCCAATCAAGTCCGTGGTGCGCACCAGTTCCGGTGACACCAACCCGGCCCCTTGGCAGGACGCGTACGGCGAGCACGGCACGCTGATCAACTCCGGCGAATTCGACGGCCTCGACTTCCCAGGCGCTTTCGACGCCATCGAAGTCGCGCTGATCAAGAAGAACCTCGGCGCCTCGCGTACCCAGTTCCGCCTGCGCGACTGGGGCATCAGCCGTCAGCGCTACTGGGGCTGCCCGATCCCGATCATCCACTGCAACACCTGCGGCGATGTACCAGTCCCGGAAGATCAGTTGCCCGTGGTACTTCCGGAAGACGTCGTGCCGGATGGCGCCGGTTCGCCATTGGCGCGCATGCCCGAGTTCTACGAGTGCAGCTGCCCGAAATGCGGCGCACCGGCCAAGCGTGAAACCGACACCATGGACACCTTCGTCGAGTCCTCGTGGTACTACGCCCGTTACGCCTCTCCGCACTATGAAGGCGGCCTGGTGGAAAAATCGGCGGCCGACCATTGGTTGCCGGTTGATCAGTACATCGGCGGTATCGAACACGCCATTCTTCACCTGCTCTACGCACGTTTCTTCCACAAGCTGATGCGCGACGAAGGCCTGGTGAGCTCCAACGAACCGTTCAAGAACCTGCTGACCCAGGGCATGGTGATCGCCGAGACTTACTATCGCCGCGAAGCCAACGGTGCTTACACCTGGTTCAACCCGGCGGATGTCGAACTCGAACGCGACAGCAAGGCCAAGGTCATCAGCGCCAAGCTGATCGCGGACGGCCTGCCGGTGGAAATCGGTGGCACCGAGAAGATGGCCAAGTCGAAGAACAACGGCGTTGACCCACAGTCGATGATCGACCAGTTCGGCGCAGACACCTGCCGCCTGTTCATGATGTTCGCCTCGCCACCCGACATGAGCGCGGAATGGTCCGACTCCGGCGTAGAAGGTTCGCATCGCTTCCTCAAGCGTGTCTGGCGCCTGGCTCAGGCCCACGTCACTCAGGGCCTGCCGGGCACACTGGACGTCGCCGGCCTGAATGACGGGCAGAAAGCCATTCGCCGTTCGATCCACCAGGCGATCAAGCAGGCCAGCCACGACGTCGGCCAGAACCACAAATTCAACACCGCCATCGCTCAGGTGATGACGCTGATGAACGTGCTGGAAAAAGCCCCGCAAGGCACTGAACAGGATCGCGCGCTGATTCACGAAGGCCTGGAAGCCGTAACGCTGTTGCTGGCTCCGATCACACCGCACATCAGCCACGAGCTGTGGAATCAACTGGGTCACGCTGACCCGGTGATCGACGCCGCCTGGCCGGTGCTGGACGAAAGCGCGTTGGTACAGGACAGCCTGCAACTGGTCATCCAGGTCAACGGCAAGCTGCGCGGCCACATCGAAATGCCCGCCAGCGCCAGCCGCGAAGAAGTCGAAGCCGCCGCACGGGCCAATGAGAACGTGCTGCGCTTTGTCGACGGTCTGACCATTCGTAAAGTGATCGTAGTGCCCGGGAAACTGGTCAATATCGTCGCAAGCTAATTGGATCAGGCGCCAGGTCATGCCTGGCGCCGAGTAAAACCTTTCGGGCCGCATGATCGGCCCACATGGTTTCAAGGGGAGCAACAAGATGATCAAACGCAATTTGCTGGTGATGGGCCTTGCGGTCCTGTTGAGCGCCTGCGGTTTCCAGCTGCGCGGCACCGGCACCAATGAACTGGCGATCAAGGAACTCGACCTGAGTGCCCGTAACGCTTACGGCGAAATCGTGACGCAACTGCGTCAAGTGCTGGAAAGCAGCGGCGTCAAGGTCTACAGCGGTGCACCTTACAAACTGGTGCTGACTGATGAGCAGGAAAGCCAGCGCATCCTCAGCTACGCAGGTGCCGGTCGTACTGGCGAGTACCAGGTAAGCACCTTGCTGAGCTACGACATCCGTGGCGAGAGCAACCTGCCGCTGCTGAGCGACAAGCTCGAAGTGCAAAAAATCTTTATCCACGACGGCAGCAACCTGGTGGGTTCCGACCAGGAAGCCAACGACGCCCGCAAGGAAACCCGTCGTGAACTGGTCCAACGGATGATGCTGCGTCTGCAACAGCTCACGCCTGCTCAGCTGGACCAGATGCAACAGACCGCCAACGCCAAAGCCAAGGCTGAGGCCGATGCACTGGAAGCGGCGCAGAAGGTTGAAGCGCAAACGCCACGCCAGTCGCCAATCGAACTGCCGCAGCAGTAAGACTTACGGGGCGCTCAGGCGCCCCGTTAGCCCTCGCCTATGAAACTCGCCCCCGCCCAACTCGCCAAACACCTGCAAGGTGCACTCGCGCCGGTCTACATCATCAGTGGCGATGACCCACTGCTGTGTCAGGAAGCCGCCGACGCCATTCGTGCCGCCGCCCGCCAACAGGGATTCGACGAACGCCAGGTCTTCGCCGCCGACGCCAGTTTCGACTGGGGAACGTTGCTGCAAGCCGGCGCGAGCATGTCGCTGTTCGCCGAAAAGCGCCTGCTGGAACTGCGTCTGCCGTCCGGCAAACCCGGTGACAAAGGCGCTGCCGCGTTTATCGAGTACTGCTCACGGCCCGCCGAAGACACGGTGTTGCTGATCAGCCTGCCGAAACTCGATGGCAGCGCGCAGAAAACCAAGTGGGGCAAGGCGCTGATCGAAGGTCAACAGACCCAGTTCGTGCAAATCTGGCCGATAGAGACCAACCAGTTGCCGAGCTGGATCCGTCAACGGTTGTCCCAGGCAGGGCTTTCCGCCAGCCAGGACGCCGTCGAACTGATCGCCGCACGGGTCGAGGGCAACCTGCTGGCGGCGGCCCAGGAAATCGAAAAGCTCAAGCTGATGGCCGAAGGTGGCCAGATCACCGTCGAAACCGTGCAAGCGGCGGTGGCCGACAGTGCGCGCTTCGATGTCTTTGGCCTGACCGACGCGATTCTTAACGGCGAAGCCGCTCATGCCCTGCGCATGCTTGAAGGGCTGCGCGGCGAAGGCGTTGAGCCACCAGTGATCCTCTGGGCGCTGGCCCGGGAACTGCGTCTGTTGGCCAACCTGTCGCTGCAGTACAGCCAGGGCGTGCCACTGGACAAAGCCTTCAGCTCCGCCCGACCGCCGGTCTGGGACAAACGCAAGCCACTGATGAGCAAAGCCTTGCAACGCTACTCGGCGCAACGCTGGGCGCAGCTATTGCTGGAAGCTCAGCGCATCGATGCGCAAATCAAAGGCCAGGCTGCAGGCTCGCCATGGATGAGCCTTAGTCGATTGTCGTTGTTGATGGCCGGCCAACGCCTGACCTTGCCTGCCGAGTAAACACGCCCTCTGTAGCAGTTGGCGAAGCCTGCGTTCGGCTGCGCAGCAGTCGTCAATACTGAGTTCCGGATCATCCTGGCACACCGCGCTGTCCGATTTTACGACTGCTGCGCAGCCGAACGCAGGCTTCGCCAGCTGCTACAGAGGTTTCCTACGCTACTCACATCCATTTGCCCTATAGACAGAATCTCAACTTCGGCAGATTATTTCCCCCGCAAAACCCACTCAATCGAGAGATCCGATCATGAGCAAAAAGCCATCTAAACGTGGCCCCAACAAGGCCAAATCCATCATCGCCCAGCCACTGTTCCGCAGCCGTCAGGAACGAGCCGGCAAGGGCAAAGGCAGCTACCGCCGCGAAGCCTTCCAGTCTAATAGCTGGGAGGCTTCTTACTTTCTGGCGGCCTGAAAGGCAAGCGCTCGCTCAACATGTTAAGGTCTGCACCTGATTCGTACTCCCTGGACCCGTGCATGCCCTTTTGTATTTCCCGTCGTTGGCCTGTGCGCCAACTGATAGCTGCCTCCAGCCTCATTTTGCTAGTCGCCTGCGCGGAAAAACCCACCGCAGCCGACGCCAAGCCGCTTCAGACCCTCCCTGTCGCGACAGCCCCTGCGGTCATTCCGCCCGTGGTGCCGACCGGTGAAAACCTCGATATCCAGCCCACCCAGACCTTCGCCGAATGGCAGGCGGGTTTCCGCAAGGACGCTCTGGCCGCCGGCATCCGCGCCGATCTGTTCGACCGCGCCTTCGCTAATGTCAGCCTCGACTCCAGCGTGATCCGTGCCGACCGCAGCCAGCCGGAATTTTCCCGTCCGGTTTGGGAATACCTCGACGGCGCCCTTTCGCCGCTGCGGGTACACAAAGGCCAGGCGCTGGTCAGCCAGTACGCCGACATCCTGCAAAGCATCGAACAGCGCTACGGCGTCGATCGCCAGGCACTGGTCTCGGTATGGGGCATGGAAAGTAACTTCGGGCAGTTCCAGGGCAACAAGTCGGTGATCAATTCCCTGGCGACCCTGGCCTATGAAGGTCGGCGTCCCGGGTTTGCCCACGCGCAACTGATCGCCGCCCTGCAGATCCTGCAACAGGGCGATATCGCGCCCGAGAAAATGCTCGGCTCCTGGGCTGGCGCCATGGGCCAGACCCAGTTCATCCCGACCACCTACAACACCCACGCCGTAGACTTCGATGGCGATGGTCGCCGCGACATCTGGGGCAGCCCGGCCGACGCGCTGGCCTCGACGGCACACTACCTGCAAAGCTCAGGCTGGCAGAAAGGCCAGCCGTGGGGCTTTGAAGTGCAGTTGCCAGGCAGTTTCAACTACATCCTGGCCGATGGCACGATTCGCAAGAGCGTCGCCGAATGGCAGCAACTGGGCGTCACCCTGCCCAACGGCGGCCAGGTTCCGGCAGGTTCCGAACACCTGTCAGCCGCCCTGCTGCTGCCGGCCGGTTACCGCGGCCCGGCGTTCCTGGTCCTCGATAACTTCCGCGCGATCCTCAAGTACAACAACTCGTCGTCCTACGCCTTGGCCGTTAGCTTGTTGTCCGAGCGTTTCAACGGCGCCGGCCTGATCGACGGCACGTGGCCCAAAGATGATTTGCCGCTGAGCCGTACCGAGCGGATCGAACTGCAAAGCCTGTTGAGTGCCCAGAACTACGACGCGGGCAACGCCGACGGGATTATCGGCGCCAATACCCGCAAGGCGATCCGCAGCGCCCAGCAGTCGTTTGGCTGGCCGGCGGATGGGTATCCGACGCACAAGTTGCTCGAAGGCCTGCGTAACCGCTAAAAGCATCGCGGGCAAGCCATGCGCCTACGTTGGGTCGTCATAAACCCTGTAAGAGCATGGCTTGCCCGCGATGACTGACTAACAGGCGACAACACTCTAGCGCCTGACAACCACATCCTGCTCCAACACCAACACCTTTTCCCCCGCATCCAATCTGACCAGCGCGCCCATCGGCAACGTCAGGTTCGGATCACAATGCCCGCTACGCCACCCTGCCAACACCGGTATCCGCAAAGGTGCAAAGGTCTGCTTGAGCAAGCGCTCCAGAGAAACCGTATCGACCCCCGCCACATCCCCCACCAAAACCCCACGCAGCTTGTGCAGCGTGCCGGCCAGTCGCAAATGAGTCAGCAGCCGGTCGATGCGATACAGCGGCTCGTTAATGTCCTCGATGAACAGGATGACGCCCTCGGCATCGATCTCGTACGGCGTGCCCATGGTTGCGGCGATCATCGACAGATTGCCCCCCAGCAAGCGCCCGTGAGCGATACCGGGCTCGATGGTGGTCAACGGCCAGGCCACCGGGTGTGAAAGCACACTGCCCGCCTTCACCTGCCCGCGCAGCATGTTGAAAAACGAGAATTCGGTGGGTTGCTGTTTGTCACCCAGCAGGTCCGCGTTGAGCATCGGGCCATGGAAGGTCACAAACCCGGCATGACGACTGATGGCCAAGTGCAGCGCAGTGACGTCGCTGTAGCCGATGAACGGCTTGGCATTCTTGCGCAGCAGCTCAAAGTCGATGCGATCGAGCAAACGCGGCGTACCGTAACCGCCACGCAGACAGATAATGGCATCGACGTCGCTGTCGGCGAACGCGTCATGCAAGTCGTTGAGCCGCACATCATCGCTGCCGGCCAGATAACCCTCTTGCTCATAAACGCCGGGAAATACCCGCAGCGAATAGCCGCGAGTGCGCATCCAGGCAATGGCTTTATCAGTGTTCAGTGCCGCAGGGCCGGCAGGCGCGATCACGCCGATCAGCCCGGCAGGCGGCAAGGCCGGTACGGGGGCATGTGGACAAAGGGTATGGTTCGGTAGAACGGTCATCCATGAATCTCCCTGCGTGAATGCGTCAAGCACACAGTAGTCAGGAACGGGGACAAACAGAAGAGGGTCCGTCGCACCGAAAGTTGCAGGAAAAGTCTGTCATTGCGGTGGGCAGGCAAAAAAACGCCCGCGAGGCTGAAGGCCTGCGGGCGTTTTTCATGTCTGGCAACCGATCAGGACGACATCAGCTCGGCTTTAACCAGTTTCGCCTGTTCGTCAGCGTGGTACGAGGAACGTACCAGCGGGCCGGAAGCGACGTTCTTGAAGCCCATTTTGTAACCTTCTTCGGCGAACCAGGCGAACACGTCCGGGTGCACGAAACGCTGGACCGGCAAATGGCTGCGGGACGGCTGCAGGTACTGGCCCAGGGTCAGCATGTCGATGTCGTGCTCGCGCATGCGCTTCATGACTTCGATCACTTCTTCGTCGGTTTCGCCAAGACCCAGCATCAGGCCGGACTTGGTCGGAATGTGCGGCATCATCTGCTTGAAGCGTTGCAGCAGGGTCAGCGACCACTGGTAATCCGAACCCGGACGCGCGGCCTTGTACAGGCGCGGCACGGTTTCCAGGTTGTGGTTGAACACATCTGGCGGCTCGGCAGCAGTGATTTCCAACGCAACGTCCATGCGGCCACGGTAGTCCGGGACCAAGGTCTCGAGCTGCACGTTCGGCGACAGCTTGCGGATCTCGCGGATGCAGTCGGCAAAGTGCTGGGCACCGCCGTCACGCAGGTCGTCGCGGTCTACCGAGGTGATCACCACGTATTTGAGTTTCAGGTCGGCGATGGCGATGGCCAGGCTTTCCGGCTCGTTGACGTCCAGTGGCTTCGGACGACCGTGGCCAACGTCGCAGAACGGGCAGCGACGGGTGCAGATGTCACCCATGATCATGAAGGTCGCGGTGCCGCCGGAGAAGCATTCGCCCAGGTTCGGGCAGGACGCCTCTTCGCACACGCTGTGCAGCTTGTGTTTGCGCAGCAGGGCCTTGATGCGGTCGACTTCCGGGGAAACCGGGATACGCACGCGAATCCAGTCAGGTTTCTTTGGCAGTTCGGTGGTCGGAATGATCTTCACCGGGATACGTGCAACCTTCTCGGCGCCGCGCAGCTTCACGCCGGCTTCAACCTTGGCACGCGGGGCCGGACGCTCGGTGACATCCAGCGTCGGGATCATGGTTTGCACTGCATCAGTAGTCATATCAGTCGATTCCGCCCGTTAGGGTCGTCTGCTCAGCATAGTCGAGGTGTTTGACGAGCTGCGCGCGCAGCCGGGCACTTACCTCGGCAAATTCAATCGATCCTGCGTGATCGCTCAGCTGGGTCATCGCCAGCCCGGCGTAGCCGCAGGGATTAATCCGTCGAAACGGTTCCAGGTTCATATCCACGTTCAAGGCCAGGCCATGAAAGGAGCAACCGTGGCGGATCCGCAGACCCAGAGAAGCGATTTTCGCCCCATTGACGTAGACACCCGGGGCATCCGGCTTGGCCACGGCGGTGACGCCGTAGCTGGCCAGCAATTCGATCAGGCATTGCTCCATGCGGCTGACCAGGTCACGCACGCCGAAACCCAGCTTGCGTACATCGAGCAACAGGTAGGCCACCAATTGGCCGGGACCGTGATAAGTCACCTGGCCACCGCGATCGACCTTCACGACCGGAATATCTCCCGGCAGCAACAAATGCTCAGCCTTGCCGGCCTGCCCCTGGGTGAACACCGGTGGGTGCTCGACCAGCCAGATCTCGTCCGCGGCATCGCTGCCACGTTCGTTGGTGAAGCGTTGCATGGCATGCCAGACCGGCTCGTAAGCCATCTGGCCAAGCTCACGAAAGCCCAGCGTGCCCGACATCACAGCACCATGTGCACGAAACCGGTAGCCCGCAACTCGCTGTTAATGTCGTACAGCTGTTCCTGGCCGGTGGCGATGATGTGCAGCTGGATGGTCGTGTACTTGCCGTTGGTGCTCTGCCGTTCGGCAAAGGTGTCGTGATCAACGGTCGCGTGTTTCTCAAGGATCGCGATGATCTTGTCCTTGAAACCCACGCCGGTGTCGCCGATTACCTTGATCGGGTAATCCGCGCAGGGGAATTCGATTTTTGGCGCCTTTACTTCGGTGTCTGTCATGGCGTAACGGCCTCGTAAGCCGTGGCAACGGACATGGCCCCGTTCCGGATTGGAACAGGGCCATGCAGGTCCACACTAATTCAGTTGAACAAGCCGTAGAAGAATAGACGGATGCTATCCCACATGCGGCGGAAGATACCACCCTCGTCGACTGCGTCCAGAGCGATCAGGTCAGCGCTATGCACCACTTTGTCGTCCAGCTTCACTTCGACTTTACCGATTACGTCGCCCTTGGCGATGGGTGCAATCAGTTGCGGGTTCATGGTCATGCTCGCGGCGAGCTTTTTCAGCTGGCCTTTTGGCAGGGTCATGGTCAGGTCTTGAGCCAGGCCGGCCTTGACTTGATTGGTGGTGCCTTTCCAGACAGGAGCCTGAGCCAGCTCAGCGCCTTTCTGATAGAAGGTCTGGGTTTCGAAGAAGCGGAAACCGTAGGTCAGCAGCTTCTGGGTTTCGGAAGCGCGAGCCACTTCACTGTTGGTGCCGAACACCACAGCGATCAGGCGCATGCCATCACGTACTGCCGAAGACACCATGCAGTAGCCGGCTTCGTCGGTGTGACCGGTTTTCAAGCCATCGACCGTCTTGTCGCGCCACAGCAGCAGGTTACGGTTAGGTTGCTTGATACCGTTCCAGAAGAACTCTTTCTGCGAGTAGATCGCGTAGTGAGCCGGGTCTTCGTGGATGATTGCGCGAGCCAGCACGGCCATGTCGTGAGCCGACGAGTAGTGCTCAGGGTTCGGCAGACCGGTCGGGTTCATGAAGTGGCTGTTGGTCATGCCCAGGTCGGCCACGGTTTTGTTCATCATGTCGGCGAAGGCGTCTTCGCTGCCGGCGATGTGCTCGGCGAGCGCAACGCTGGCGTCGTTACCCGACTGAATGATGATGCCGTGCAGCAGGTCGCTGACCGTGACTTGCGAGCCGACCTTGATGAACATCCGCGAACCGCCGGTACGCCAGGCGTTTTCGCTGACGGTCACCGGGTCGTTTTCGCCAATCTGACCACGACGGATTTCCAGGGTCGCGATGTACGCGGTCATCAGCTTGGTCAGGCTGGCCGGAGGCAGACGCTGGTCACCGTTGTTCTCCACCAGCACGTTGCCGCTGCTGGCATCCATGAGTACATAGGCTTTGGCGGCCAGTTGCGGTGGCGACGGCATCATCTCGACCGCGAAAGCGGCAGGCGAGAGGAGCAGCGGGACTAGCAGGCACAGGCGTTTGGCAAAGGTGGTGATGTTCATCCGTCTCTCGAAATCGCTAATGGAAACTGCCCTAAGGGGCAAAACTAATCAGACAGCTCTCTAAAAAGCTGTCGCGTGTTCAGTTGTTCACTCTGAACCCTTGCCGGGCTTTTGTTCTTCAACGAGCCAACAACCAGGTCCACCCCCCAAACCGCAAGCGAACCGTCAATCAAGTACTACGTATTATTCGGCAGTGACCAGGCTCGGCGAACCGAGATTGGCCAGGCGCACACTGTTCTGCACTTGCTGGATTTCACCCGGCGAGCCGATCGGCCCCAGGCGCACCCGATGCAGGGTCTGTTGATTGCGCACGATCGAACTGATGAACACCGGAGCGCTCACCATCCCGCTGAGCTTCGATCTCAGGAGTTCTGCAGCGTCCGGGTTGGCGAACGCGCCCACCTGCAGATACTGGCCAGAGGCTGGTACAGAAGCGTTTTTTTTTGCATCGATCGGCGAAGGCACAACGGCCGCGGCGTGCTGCTGCGGCGGAGGCGTCCATTGTTCGACGGTACCGGCCGAAGCCGTAATCACCGGCGCGCTATTTTGTGCGACTTTCGGCTCGTTGAGCATCAAAGGCGCCGGGCGCCCTTTGGCGGCCCACCATTGCTGCGGGTCGATGCCTTCGACCTTGACCCGCGCGGTGCCGGTTTCGGCATAACCGAGTTTCTTGGCCGCTGCGTAGGACAAATCGATGATTCGGTCCGAGTAGAACGGCCCGCGGTCGTTGACCCGCAGGACTACGCTCTTGTTGTTGTCCAGGTTGGTCACCCGAACGTAACTCGGCAGTGGCAAGGTCTTGTGCGCAGCACTCATGCCGTACAGGTCGTAGACCTCGCCATTGGCGGTGTTCTGACCGTGGAATTTGGTGCCATACCAGGACGCCGTGCCCGAGGCCACGTAGGTCTTGGATTCTTGCATCGGGAAGTAAGTCTTGCCCAGCACGGTGTACGGGTTGGCTTTATAGGGCCCGCTGTGCAGGGTTGGCGTGGCATCCGGGATACGCGATACGTCGACATCCCACCAGGGTGCGCCATCCTTGTGCGCCCGGTTGATATCCAGGCCAGGTGCCGAACGAACGGCGGTCGCAGATTTCTGAGCAGGCGCGCGGCTGGTCGAGCAACTGGCGACCAGCATCGCCAACGCGGCGAATGCCATCAGCTTCAGGGGTTTATTCATAGGCAATGCCCGCATTACTTGACGCCCCGTGCTTGGACCAGCTGTTCAGACAGTTGATGTACGGCCATGGCGTACATCACGCTGCGGTTATAACGCGTGATTGCGTAAAAATTCGTCAGGCCCATCCAGTATTCAGGGCCATTGTCACCTTCCAGGCGGAACGCCGTAACCGGCATATCATCGCGCAGCGCATCATGACTTGCCCACCCCAGCGCCCGCAACTCCCCAACCGTTTTAGTCGGCTCGATGCCCGTGGTCAAACCTTCGTCCACCTGATCGCCACGCACATCGGCGCGGCCGACCACCGGTTCGCCGGCAACCCAGCCGTGACGCTTGAAATAACTGGCGACGCTGCCGATGGCATCGTCCGGATTGGTCCAGATATTTATGTGGCCGTCACCGTCGAAGTCCACCGCGTAGGCGCGAAAGCTGCTCGGCATGAACTGTGGCAAACCCATGGCGCCCGCGTAAGAGCCTTTGAGCGTCAGCGGATCGACCTGCTCTTCCCGGGCGAGCAATAGGAACTCACGCAATTCCTTGCGGAAAAATTCGGCACGGGGAGGATAGTCGAAACCCAGGGTCGACAAGGCGTCGATTACCCGGAAATTGCCGGTATTGCGGCCGAAAAAGGTCTCGACGCCGATGATGGAGACGATGACCTGCGCCGGCACGCCGTATTCCTGCTCGGCACGGGCCAGTACCGCTTCGTGCTGACGCCAGAAGTCGACACCACGGGCAATGCGCGCGTCGGTGATGAACATCGGACGGTATTCGTTCCACTGCTTGACCCGCTCGGCGGGTTTCGAGATCGCGTCCAGGATCGACTGCTTGCGCTCGGCTTCGCGGAACACGCCCATCAGCTGCTCACCGGCAAAACCGTAGTCGCGGGTCATTTCACCGACGAATTCGGCCACCTGCGGTGAGCCTTCGTAATCGCCGGCCAGCGCGCCCTGCGCTGTGCCAAGGATGCTTACCAGGCCGACCCACGGCGCATATCGAGTCGCCCAGCCACGCATTACTTGCATTGAAATCTTCACCTTATTCAAACCTGAGCGATCCACTTGCGATGGGTATGGATCGACATCAAAACCCCAAACGCTGACAGCAGCGTCACCAGCGAAGTTCCTCCGTAGCTAATGAACGGCAACGGCACCCCCACAACCGGCAACAGGCCACTGACCATACCGATGTTGACGAAAACGTAAACAAAAAACGTCATGGTCAGGCTGCCCGCGAGCAATTTACCGAACAATGTCTGGGCCTGGGCGGTAATCACCAGTCCGCGACCGATCAACAGCAGGTAGATCAGCAACAGTGCGCAGATGCCCACCAGGCCGAATTCTTCGCCCATGACCGCAATGATGAAGTCGGTGTGGCTTTCCGGCAGGAAATCCAGGTGCGACTGGGTGCCAAGCAGCCAGCCCTTGCCGAACACACCGCCGGAACCGATGGCCGCTTTCGACTGAATGATGTTCCAGCCGGTGCCCAGCGGATCGCTTTCGGGATCGAGGAAGGTCAGGACTCGCTGCTTCTGGTAATCGTGCATGACGAAGTACCACATGGCGACAGCCACCGGCACAGCAGCAGCGAGCACGCTGAGGATCCAGCGCCAGCGCAGGCCGCCCATGAACAGAACGAACGCGCCACCGGCGAGGATCAGCAGCGAAGTGCCGAGGTCCGGCTGACGCACGATCAGGATAAACGGCAAGCCAATCAGAAACAGACTGACGCCCACATGCTTGAGCTGCGGCGGCAAGGTGCGCTTGGACAGGTACCAGGCGATGGTCGCCGGCATCAGGATCTTCATGAATTCCGAAGGCTGGAAGCGGATCACCCCGGGAATGTTGATCCAGCGTGTGGCGCCCATGGCGTTGTGGCCCATGACGTCCACCACCACCAGCAACAGCACACCGATCACATACCCCACTGGCACCCAACGGGCCATGAAGCGCGGTTCGAATTGGGCGATGACGATCATCGATACCAGACCGATGCCGAACGAAGTGGCTTGCTTGGCCAGCAGATCCCAGCTCTTGCCGCTGGCCGAATACAGCACGAACAGGCTGCCGGCGGCGAGGGTCAGCAACAGGATCAGCAACGGACCGTCAATGTGCATGCGCTGCAACAGCGTCGCGCGGCGACGCATCACATCCTCGCTGGAGAGGATGCGATCGAAATTACTCTTCACGGGCCGTAGCCTCCGCACTGATAGGGCTGGCGTACTCGGCCTTCAACCGACCGTCCTGGTCCAGAAGCCAGGCGTCCATGATCTGGCGCACCACGGGCGCGGCGACGCCGGAACCGGACTCACCGTTCTCGACCATCACCGACACCACGATTTGCGGGTTGTCGGCCGGTGCGAAGCCGACGAACAAGGCGTGGTCGCGATGGCGCTCCTGAACCTTGGAGCGGTCGTACTTCTCGCCCTGCTTGATCGCAACGACCTGAGCCGTACCACTTTTGCCCGCGATGCGGTACTGCGCACCGATCGCCGCTTTGCGTGCCGTGCCCCGGGCACCGTGCATTACTTGCTGCATGCCGTGGTTGACCTTGGTCCAGTCGGACGGGTCACGCAGGATGATGTCAGGCATCGGATTTTCGTCCACTGGCTTCGCACCTTCGAGGGTCTTGGCCAAATGCGGGCGATTCCACACCCCCTTGTTGGCCACCAGCGCCGTGGCCTGGGCCAACTGCAACGGAGTGGACTGCATATAGCCCTGGCCGATCCCGAGAATCAGCGTTTCGCCTGGGTACCAGGCCTGACGCCGGGTCGCGCGCTTCCATTCACGAGTAGGCATCAGCCCCGGCGACTCTTCGAACATGTCCAGCGAAACCTTCTGGCCGATGCCGAACTTGCCCATATAGGCCGACAACCGATCGATTCCCAGTTTGTGGGCCAGGTCGTAGAAGTAGGTATCGTTGGACCGCATGATCGCCGTGTCCAGATCGACGTAGCCGTCACCGGTACGGTTCCAGTTACGGTATTTGTGATCGTAGTTGGGCAACTGGTAATAGCCGGGGTCATACACCCGACTCGACGCAGTCACGACGCCAGCATCCAGGCCGGCAATCGCCACCGCCGGTTTGATGGTCGAACCCGGCGGGTACAGGCCGCGCAGCACGCGGTTGAACAGTGGCCGGTCGATGGAATCGCGCAACTCGGCATAAGCCTTGAAGCTGATGCCGGTAACGAACAGGTTGGGATCGAAACTTGGCGCGCTGACCATCGCCAGCACTTCGCCGGTTTTCGGGTCCAGCGCTACCACCGCACCACGACGACCGCCGAGCGCAGCTTCGGCCGCTTCCTGCAATTTGATGTCCAGGCTCAGGACGATGTCCTTGCCGGGAATCGGATCGGTACGCTTGAGCACGCGCAATACGCGGCCTCGAGCATTGGTCTCGACTTCTTCGTAACCCACCTGGCCGTGCAGTTCGGGCTCGTAGAAGCGCTCGATGCCGGTTTTGCCGATGTGGTGGGTGCCGCTGTAATTGACCGGATCGAGCGACTTCAGCTCTTTTTCGTTGATCCGCCCCATGTAACCCACCGAGTGCGCAAAGTGCGGGCCCTGCGGGTAGTGACGCACCAGCTGCGCGACCACTTCCACCCCCGGCAGACGGAACTGATTCACCGCGATGCGGGCGATCTGCTCTTCGCTCAGCTCGAACAGGATCGGCACCGGCTCGAACGGCCGACGCCCCTGGCGCATGCGTTTCTCGAAGATCACCCGGTCTTCAGGCGTCAGTTCCAGCACTTCGACAATGACGTCGAGCACTTGCTGCCAGTCGCCGGAGCGCTCACGGGTCATGCTCAAACTGAAGCTGGGCCGGTTATCGGCCACCACCACGCCATTGCGATCAAAGATCAACCCGCGAGTCGGTGGAATCGGCTGCACATGGACACGGTTGTTTTCCGACAGGGTCGAGTGGTACTCGTACTGAATCACCTGGAGGAAATACAGCCGCGCGATCAGCACACAGATCAGCGCCACCACCGCAATGGCCCCGAACACGACGCGGCCACGCACCAGACGGGCGTCTTTTTCGTGGTCCTTGATGCGGATCGGCTGGGGCATGAGGGCAGAACTACTTGTGGTAAGGGTGGCCGGACAGGACTGTCCAGGCACGATACAGCTGTTCGCCGATCAGGATTCGCACCAGGGGGTGCGGCAACGTCAACGGCGAGAGCGACCAGCGCTGATCGGCCCGGGCACAGACTTCCGGCGCCAGCCCTTCGGGGCCGCCGACCATGAAGTTCACCGTGCGCGAGTCCAGCCGCCAGCGATCGAGCTCGACCGCCAGCTGCTCGGTGCTCCAGGGCTTGCCGTGGACTTCGAGGGTGACAACGCGCTCGTTCGGCCCGACCTTCGCCAGCATGGCTTCGCCTTCCTGACGGATGAAGCGCGCCACGTCGGCGTTCTTGCCACGGGTGTTGAGCGGTATTTCCACCAGTTCCAGCGCCAGCTCGGACGGAAGACGCTTGGCATATTCATGCCAGCCTTCTTCCACCCATTTGGGCATGCGTGAACCGACGGCGATCAGTCGCAGTCGCACAGCGGTCCCTTATTGCTGGTCTTTGTTGAGCTTGACGAAGTGCTCATGGGTGTTTTCCGGGCTGTGGTGAGCCGCGTTCAGGGCACGGCTCTGCTCTGCACCGGACCACAGACGCTCCAGGTCGTAAAACTGACGAGCCGAAGCGGTCATCATGTGCACGATGACATCATCCATATCCAGCAGGACCCAGTCACTGTCGCCCTTGCCTTCTTCACCCAGCGGCTTGACGCCCTGGGCCTTGACCGCTTCGCGGACCTTGTCCAGCATCGCGCCGATCTGGCGGTTGGACGTACCGGTGGCGATGATCATGAAGTCAGTGATGCTCTGCTTTTCACGAACGTCGATCACCTGAATGTCCTGGCCCTTGACGTCTTCCAGGGCCGCTACGGCAACCTTGACCAGCTCTTCGCCGCGCAGCTCGGGGCCGGTTGGAACTTCTACTGGCAGTGGGGCGCTCTTGAACGTGCCTTTGCGCTTTACTTTAGTTACGTCTTTGTCAGTCATATAAAACTCGTTTTGCTCGTATGTTCGGGCGCTTCGGTACACGCGTTCACGTGTTTTGAAGCGCTCCCTTTTTCAGTTCGACGCACGGTAGAGACCGTGCGCATCGATGTAGGCCAGGACCGCGTCGGGCACCAGGAAACGTACCGACTTACCGCTGGCCAGCAGTTGACGGATCTGGGTGGCGGATACCGCGAGCGGTGTCTGCCAGACGAATGCAATCTGTCCGCTCGGCCCTTTGAGGGCCAGCGGGTCGCTCACCGAGCGTGCCGCCAACAGATTGCGCAAGGCATCCGGCGGTTCGCTGTCGGCATCCGGGCGTTGCAGCACCAGGATGTGGCAATGCTGGAGCAACTCTTCCCAGCGGTGCCAAGTGGGCAGGCCGCAAAATGCGTCCCAGCCCAAAAGTAGAAAAACCTGGTCTTCGGCGGCCAGTTCGGCGCGCATCAGCTCCAGGGTGTCGATAGTGTAGGACGGTTTGTCCCGCTGCAATTCGCGGGCGTCCACCACCAGCGGTGCCACACCGGCCACCGCGCACTCGACCATCGCCAGACGGTCTTTCGCCGATACCTGCGGCGTACCGCGATGAGGCGGTCTGGCACTGGGCGTCAGACGCAGCTCATCGAGCGCCAGCGATTCGGCGACTTCCAGCGCACCGCGCAAATGGCCGATGTGCACCGGATCGAAGGTCCCGCCCAACATGCCAATGCGTCGAGGCGCAGGCTCGCTGGCGGTTACCGGGGCTGACAGATCGAGGTCGCCCAAGTCAGTCCGACGCCTGGCCGCGCAACTGGCCATCACCGACCACGATGTACTTCTCGCAGGTCAGACCTTCGAGGCCCACCGGGCCGCGGGCGTGCAGCTTATCAGTAGAAATGCCAATCTCGGCACCCAATCCGTATTCGAAGCCATCGGCAAAGCACGTCGGCGTATTGATCATCACCGAAGACGAATCGACTTCGGCCACGAAACGCCGGGTGTCGGCCAGGTTTTCGCTGACGATCGAATCGGTGTGATGGGAGCCGTACTTATTAATGTGCTCGATGGCCTGGTCCAGCCCGTCGACCACGCGGATCGAAAGAATCGGCGCCAGGTATTCGGTGTTCCAGTCCTCTTCGCTGGCGACAACCGCCTCGATGATCGCCCGGGTGCGTTCGCAGCCGCGCAGCTCGACGCCTTTTTCGCGGAACTGTGCAGCCATCGATGGCAGGAAATCCTTGGCGACCGATTGGTCCACCAGCAGGGTTTCCATGGCACCGCAGATACCGTAGCGGTAAGTCTTGGCGTTGAACGCGATACGCTGGGCTTTCGGCAGGTCGGCGTGAGCACTGACGTAAACGTGACAGATGCCGTCCAGATGCTTGATAACCGGCACGCGGGCGTCACGGCTGACGCGCTCGATCAGGCCACGACCGCCACGGGGCACGATAACGTCGACGTATTCAGGCATGGTGATCAGCGCGCCAACGGCGGCGCGGTCAGTGGTTTCGACCACTTGCACCACGGCGGCAGGCAAATCGGCTTCGGCCAGACCGCGCTGGATGCAGGCGGCAATGGCACGATTGGAATGAATCGCCTCGGAGCCGCCACGCAGGATAGTTGCGTTGCCGGACTTCAGGCACAGGCTGGCGGCATCGATGGTCACGTTGGGCCGGGATTCGTAGATGATCCCGATCACACCCAACGGCACGCGCATCTTGCCGACCTGAATGCCCGACGGCCGAAAACTCATGTCGCGGATCGCGCCGACCGGGTCCGGCAGAGCCGCTACCTGACGCAAACCGACGATCATGCCGTCGATGCGTTCCGGGGTCAGTGCCAGACGTTCAAGCAATGCAGGCTCAAGACCATTGGCGCGACCAGCGGCCAGATCCAGTTCATTGGCAGCCGTCAGCTCGGCGCGTGCGGCGTCCAACGCATTGGCAGCAGCCTGCAAGGCGCGGTTTTTCTGCGCGGTGCTGGCACGGCCGATGACGCGAGAAGCTTCGCGGGCAGCGCGACCCAATCGGGTCATGTAATCAAGAACGGACTCAGTCATGGTCTGGAGTGGTCTTTGCTAAGGTCTTGGTAAAGAGTAAAGCGGCAGATTATAGCTGTCGCGTCCCGGGACTAACAGCGGTGACGGGCGGATGGTCGAAATGGAGGGCAATTTGCCGACGTTAAGCCGTGATTAAGCTGCAAATTGTTATCATCGCGACTCAATCAGCCCTGATAAACGCCGTTCATCATGACTAACCTGACTGTTCGCACCTCTGCGACGAGCCTGCCCAAGGGGCTCGCGGATGCATTTTTCGACAGAGACGCCCAAACGCTGGCCCGGGATTTACTCGGCAAGGTCATTCGACACCGGGTTGGCGACTTGTGGCTCAGCGCCCGGATTATCGAGACCGAGGCCTATTACTTCGAAGAAAAAGGCAGCCACGCCTCCCTCGGCTACACAGAAAAACGTAAGGCTTTGTTTCTGGATGGCGGCCACATCTATATGTACTACGCCCGTGGCGGCGATTCCCTGAACTTCAGCGCCCAGGGACCGGGCAATGCCGTGCTGATCAAATCCGCCTATCCGTGGGTCGATGATTTGAGCGGGCCGGCAAGCCTGGCGCAGATGCTGTTGAACAATCCCGACACCCAAGGTCGCCCCCGCCCCACGCAAAAGCTCTGCGCTGGACAGACGTTGCTTTGCAAGGCATTGGGCTTGAAGGTACCGGTCTGGGACGCCAAGCGCTTCGATCATGAGGTGCTGCTGGTGGAAGATGTCGGCCCGGCGCCCGTTCACATCATACAAACCACACGCCTGGGCATTCCTCACGGTCGCGATGAGCATCTGATGTACCGTTTCGTCGATGCGGCTTACGCGCCGTATTGCACGCGCAACCCCTTGCGACGGGGGCAGATAGAAGGTCGCGATTATTTTTTGCTGACCTGAATTATTGAAAATCCATTGTGGGAGTGAGCCTGCTCGCGATAGCAGACTGATTGTCGAAGTAGATGTCGTCTGACACTCCGCTATCGCGAGCAGGCTCGCTCCCACATGTGTTTTGAAGATTGCGTTCGTCCCTCGGGACCGATTGATTATTCAATGGAGTTGTTTTTATGGGCCCATGGCTCGATAGCGTGACCGGTTGGTTGACGGTCAACCCACAATGGCTGGCCGCGGCGGTGTTCATCGTGGCCTTTGTAGAATGCCTGGCGATTGCCGGGCTGATCGTGCCCGGTACGGTGCTGCTGTTCGCCGTGGCGGTACTGGCCGGCAGTGGCGCGCTGTCATTGAGCGAAACGTTATTGCTGGGGTTCGTCGCTGGCGTTCTCGGCGATACCGTCTCTTACTTCATCGGGCGACATTTCCATCAGAACATCCGGCGCCTGCCAGGGTTGCGTCATCATCCGGAATGGATCGCCGGGGCCGAGGCATATTTCCAGCGTTACGGCATCGCCAGCCTGTTGGTCGGGCGCTTCATCGGACCGCTGCGGCCGATGCTGCCGATGGTCGCGGGGATGTTCGACATGCCCTTCCCGCGCTTCGCTGTCGTCAGCCTGCTGGCCGCCGCTGGCTGGACCGTTGCCTATCTGCTGCCCGGCTGGGCCACTGGCGCGGCGATTCGTCTGCCGCTGCCGGAAGGTTTCTGGCCACAGGTCGGGCTGGTGGTCGGCAGCATCGCGGCGCTGGTAGGCCTGAGCGTCAACAGCAGCGTGCGCGCTCATCGCCTGGTTACCGTATACATCGCCGGCCTCAGCCTGGTGATACTCGGTGGGTTGTTCATTGGCTTTGCGCATCTGAACGCCTTCGATCAGGGCTTGATGACGCTGATACAGGAGCACCGCAGCCCGCTGCTGGATGAAGTCGCGGTGATGCTCACCCAGCTCGGCGAGTTCAAAAACATGTTCGTGATCAGCGCGGCGCTGACGATCCTGCTGCTGGTTACCCGACAATGGCGACACATGCTCTTCGCCGGCAGCACGCTGCTGATCACCGCGCTGGCGAACACCGGAACCAAAAACCTGTTCGCCCGGATGCGCCCGGAAGTACTGGCCGATCCGCTGAGCAGCTACAGCATGCCCAGTGGTCATTCGTCCGGTTCGTTTGCGCTGTTCCTGACCTTGGCGGTATTGGCTGGCCGAGGCCAGCCAACGCGCATGCGCCTGACCTGGCTGCTGCTCGGCTGCTTGCCGGCGGTGTCCATCGCCATGTCGCGGGTTTATCTTGGCGCGCACTGGCCAACCGATGTCCTGGCCGGAGCGGTACTGGCGGCTTGTGTTTGTGCGGCCAGCCTGGCCGTGACCCAGCGCCAGACAGTCCTGAATCCGATGCCGACCAAAGTCTGGTGGTTGGTCTTGCCGGTGTTGATGGCATTGTTCGGCTTCTTCGCGCTGTGGAATTTGCCTCACGCTCTGTTGCGTTACTCGTACTGATAGCGAAGGGCTCGCAGCTTCTCCTTTCGAAGAGAAGCTGTGAACTGCCTGGACTGACCGCTATTACCGATCAAAAGATCGCAGTAGTTGATAAAACAGCGCCCCCCTATTTATTGCGTTACTTAATTCAACCTCAACTTGCAACATCATTGCTTCTTAAAAAAATCGTCTGCGAGGGCATATAAAATAACGAAAGCTATAAATATGTACCGCACCTGCTACATCCATCTCAACAATACTTTTCAACGCCAACATGAGGCCCAAGAACCGAATTACATCTATATGAAAGAAGAGATACTCGAACCATGTCCACGCCATCCATATCCACCGGGCAAAATCCAACACTGCCGATAAACATCCGTATTACCGAAACGCCCCCTTCTCTCTCGGCACGGATGCCCTCCTCCACACCCCAAGATGAACAACGTCGGAACAGACTCTTGCTCCAGGATCAATTGAATGGTCCGGTTCGCATTGGCGAATTAACCATCAGTCGCCAGGACTTGTATGACATGGGGGCCAGGCTCAATGGCCAGGTGATCAACGCAAATCATCCAATTCAGCTTGAGCCCGACCAGACATTCATAAACGCTCTGCAATTTGATCCGGCCAAGATCGAGGGCAGGCTGCAATCCCCTCAACATAGCGACAGCTGCGCGGGGTTGTTGTTTGAACTTGGCGTTCTGCGCTCGGCCAGCGCCCAGTCTTTGCTTTCAGCATCATCCTCCGACTTGTCAGCGTCCATGCAAAGCCTTGGCAAACTGCTGGACTCCGCCCAGCAATTGTCATTGAGTACCCCTTCGCTGCCTGAAAACCTGCCGAGCTGGGCCGACAAGGTCAAAAGCCGCAGCATGACCAGCATGGGCGTCGGGCTGCAGGGCTACGGCATCTACAGCGGCATCATGGGCACCGCAGAAGCACTGAAGAAAGGCGACCTGGTTGAAGCCGGCATCAACGTAGGCGGGATCACTGCCGAGGTGGGTTCTTTGTTCCTCGAGCGAGGTCTGGAAAACATCGGCAGAAACATGATGCTCAGTGGCGGCAAGGTGTTTACAGGGTTCAGCAAAACCAGTGCCGGCAAGTACCTGGCACGCGGCGCCGGCCTGCTTGCCAGTGTCCTGACTCTTCCCTTCGATATCTACACCGCCATCAAAGCGTTCAACGACGCCGCCAGCGCCACCGGCAAACAAGCTCAGGATCACTACTTCAATGCAGCGCTTAGCCTGACCAGCGCCGGGCTGAGTATTGTTCTGGGTATAGCGGCACTTGCCGGTTTCAGTGCCGCCGGCCCGATCGGGATTGCGGCGGGTGCCGTGCTCATCCTGGGTGCAAGAATTTACGGTGCCGCTCGCCAGGTCGATGACATCGACGATTACATTACATTGAGCACCCACGAACGCTTGCGCTCGGGTTGGTTTGCGTTCACCGGGCAAACCATGGATCGAGACATCCTCGACCGCTACCTCGTCGCCAAAACCGACAGCAGCTACAGCGAGCTACTGAAAAAGACGGCCCGAAGCTGGCTGGACAACGAATTGAAAGACACTGTCGAAGCGGTAGTGTTAGGCAGCTATCAAGTCGAATTGCAGACCGTCAAGCACTGGAAATACCAGTGGGACGATGCCGGCGGCGAAAGTCCATACATCGAGGAAAAGGAAGCCGTCATCAAGGAAACCGACGACACGTTCGATGCCAGCCAAGGCATCAGCCACATTCCGGGCGCAATCATCGGTAGCGCGGGCGAGCACAAGGCCATCCTCTGGCAACTGGGAGGCGGGCACGACACCGTTGTGGGGGTCAGGGACAAACCCAACCAGTTCAGCTACGGCACGGGAAAAAAGACCCTCACCGGTGGCGACAAGGATGATATTTTCAGCTTTCGGATCGCCGCCGACACTCTCCAGCCTGGCGATCTGTCAGGCAGTCGGCTGCGAGGTGGCGCCGGCAATGACACGCTGCAACTGGAAGGCAAGGTCTCGCGCGACAAGCCGCATCAGGGCGTGCACATTGACCTGCAAACAGGGCAACTGAACCTGCGCGCCAGCCCCGACACCCCGCCCCTGCGCTTTGAGTCTGTTGAGACTGTCGAAACGCTGGCGGACGCCGCGAATAGCATCACCGGCAGTTCGCAGGCGGACCGAATCGTCCTGCGCGGAAACGCGGACATTGCCGACACCGGCGCAGGTGCCGACACGATTGTGATCAAAGGGCCAAACAGCCAGGCCAACGGCGGTCCCGGCGAAGATCACTACATCATCGCCGACAAAACCGACGCCACCACACTGATCGAAGATGGCCAGGACCCCAGCCTCATCGACCTCGACTGGACGCTCGAACGCATTCAAGGCTGGCGGGTCGAAGGGACTTCGCTGGTGCTGTCCGCTCTTCACGGGATAGATGGAAAACTGCCGCGGATCACCGTCACGGTCAAAGGGATTTATCGCCAGGAAGCCGACAAACGCCTGCTGCGCAACGACAAACTGATAGTGCGCACCAAGGATCTCTACTCACTCAAACCTGACTTGCCGCAACAGCTCGATGGCCGCGACAACGTCGGCGTCAACGCAATCATCCTGGCGCGGGGCAAACCTGCAACCCCGCCGCAACTGTTGAACGGAGGAGACCATGTCGCCTCCAGCGCATCGCACTCAAGCTACTTCGTCTATCGACATTTGGCCTCGACCGTACTGGCTGTCCGGCACGTGAGCGAAACGACGCTCAGCACGCTATTCCTGGATTACGACAGTCATGAAATAGAAGCCGTAGAGGCGCAGTACACGGTCAGGTCAACACGCAACATCAACTCCGAGTACCTGCGCTACCAGGACGTCAACTTGACCTTGCGCTTCATGGATCAAAAGCGCCTGACGCTCAAAGACATGGCCCGCGATCGCGCGGGGGTCGGTAGCAATGTCATAGGCAACGTGATCGCGTCAGGGCTGATGCCCACACACAACTTTGTGCTCATCATGCGCGACGGAATTTCCTACCGGGTAGAACTGCCACACCACTCCTATCTTGAAGACCAACGCCAACCGGGTCACAAGACTTTACTGACACCCCGCTCGCTGGTTGAGCGTACCGGCCACTACCTGATGCAGCAACCTGCGGCCCATCCGCCCACCGTGCTGAAACCGCAGGACCTGCGGGTGGACATCCAAGCCGCGCCCCAGACCGGCATTCTCGTGCTGGAGGGGCAGGCCGCGACCTACGACATCCATCCGGCGGCCGACACCATCCTCAGGCTGTCGACTTCGGTCGCGATAGCCGCTGCTATCGGTACTTCAACCTGGAATATTCATACACAGCACCTGAGTGAGACGATCGGCCGCGAGCACATCCGCCTGAGCGGCGCACAGCTATGGGTCGGCCACATCCTTATTCTGCTGCCCAACGACGAGACCGGTGACGCGCTGATGGAAACGGTGCGTGTTTTCACCTCATCCGGCCACCGATACGACATCGAACAGGAATTTGCCGTGGTGCTTCTGGCAGAAATCAATGCCCAGGCCTATTCCAGCATCGACGCGATCCAGGCAGGGATCAGTCTGCATCGCCAAGGCAACGAACCGATGACCGACCTGGTGCTCATCCGCCATCTGCAATTGCGTGACGATGACAGCAAAGCCATTTACTACGACAGCGTCGCCGAGGACTGGACGCTCGAAGGTGACTGGTCGCGCAAGCTGCACCTGGAGGACATGCACATCGCGCGCGCCCCCGTGAACGAAACCCCAATGGATCAATGATCGAATTGCGCCACACCTGATTTCATTCAAACACCGCTTCAACACTGGAAAGGATTCCAACATGGCACCCAAACCACCGATATCTTCGATACCCAAAATCAACCTGCCTGAGCTGCCGACGACGACCCCGCCGCGATTGCAAGCGGATGCGTCGCTGCCGGGCACCCGCGTGAATACAGGGCTGGAGTCGATGCAACCTGCTGCGGGATGGCCTGATGGCACGTCCCATGCGCCTGGGCTGACACCCGGTCTGTTGCCCGACGCCCAGCAGCCGATACAAACACAGGCAGTCGCTACGTCCACGGTGCCGACACGTGCTCTCGGCAATGATCCATTGAATGGGTTTCGAGTGTCGGTCTACTCGGCAAACATGTTGCCCGCCCCAAACGACGCCGGCTTGCGAATCCATGCCCAACGCATGTACGTCGACATCCCGGGCAACGGTACAGTCCAAGTCAGCTATGACGCAGGCACGAACACATACCGGGCACAACGTCGCTTCGAAGTGACTCCCAGCGGACCGGTATTGCACCTGAACAACGATGGAAAAAGCTGGAGCCTCAATCCCCCTGCCCCGCCGCCAGTAAACATGTCAACGACTGCTATCGCCCCACGCATCTACCTTGATAGCACACACTATGTCTGGAACCCGGACGCAACAAACCTTCAGGGATACGTCGTTCTGCATCGAAAAAGAGGCCTGGACGCACACGTAGGACCCGAAACCCATATGGCCTTTCAGGATGACAACGGTTCGTTCGTCAAAGTCGAACCGGGCTCGACCCCGATCGACCAGCCGGCGGCCAAGCTAGCGGCGTGGACCGATCGTGACCTGTGGGATATGTACGATCTTTCCGGCAGTGATATCACCCGTTTCCGCGACGAAGTCACGGTCACCGGGATGAAGCCGCAATGGGCCTCCATTCGACAGGAGCGGCTTCAGAAATCGTATCTTCTCGATGAACTTCGCCGCTGGTTGGCGCCACATATGAACCGGGATGAATTTAACCGGCGAATGGAGCCTCTGAACTATTCGGTCGAGCAATGGGCGGCGCAACTCGACAGGGTCAGTCTCGATTCGGTCGCCAGGCGCCAACGTGAAGTACACAAACGCAAGCTGGACAACCCGCAAGCGCAAACCGGAGCCGAGGCACAACGCCCACGCCTGGCGGACGAACAATCCCCCAGAGCGGATAGTCCCGCAGTGCCCGACTACATTACGAAGTCCGTTGAGTACGGAGCACTGAGAGACCAACTGATCGAACAACTTCGATCCCTGACAAGCACGGGACCAGCCGCGAAATCGCGGGAGGAGATCACCCGCCAGATTCAACCCTACAACCTGTCGACACGACAGCTCTCGCGACTGGTCAGTGACGTGCAGGCCCAAGGACGCATTCCCCAGTGGGCTGAGGACCTCAGACATTCTTCCATGGACGAAACCAACCCTCATCGGTTCGATGAAGTCTACGAAGAACTGTTGCCCGAGATACTGCACCTCAGAAACCAGTCAACCGGCAACATCTCCTTCTCCGACAACTTCACCCGTCCATATCTCAATGCCCTGCTCACAAAGGCCGGTTACCAGCGCAACAAATACAACTGCTTATACAGAACTGATATTCCGGCCATGTTCAGGGGGGACGACCGCAACCCCTTCGAGTTTTTCGAGGATCACATGCGCCCACGCCAGAAACACGGTGTCGGATCAACCACACAAAAAGCCGTGAGCGCAACGTTCAGTCTGTCGGAGGCATATGTACATGCTCGCAGCGCTCCAGAGGTGGAAGCGTTGCTGTATGACACTCAGCATCACAAATACCCAGGGGAATTAATCGACTACAGCGGAACCCGCAGATACGAAGAAAGAGGCAAAAGTTCATCAAGCAGTGACGAGAGTTCATCCAGCAGTGACGAGGACGACAGCTCATCCAGCAGCGACGAGGACAGCTCAGGTAACCCGCTCTTGCGTTTCCATGACAAACACTACATCGCAAAAAGGCAAAATCAGCGCATCGGGTTTACCTATTTGCTCGACACCCGCAATATTGAAGTTGTGCCTGGCGAAGAAAACCTGGCTTTCAATGCCTATGCGCGAACCGAAAAAAAGCCCGGTGAAAAGATCTGGTTTCCCGACGATTCATATGAAGGCCACATTTCAATGTCTGCGCGCGGCTTGA
The DNA here is from genome assembly GCF_900105495.1 of Pseudomonas frederiksbergensis. NCBI lineage: Bacteria > Pseudomonadati > Pseudomonadota > Gammaproteobacteria > Pseudomonadales > Pseudomonadaceae > Pseudomonas > Pseudomonas frederiksbergensis. Next base: position 218,474 of record NZ_FNTF01000002.1, read on the forward strand.
GTGCTGACAGGATCTGGCTGATCAACTCGAGCGGGACGCGTGCAGCGAAGATCAATGACATCTGCGCCCTGTACCTGAGTCAGCCCGAGTCCGCCAGGCACAGCCCCCGTGCGGGCAGACCCATTGAAGAAAGAACATGGAGCGGTGACGACAACGACTGGGAATATGACGACTTGATCGATCAGGCCGCAAACTTGGGCAAACCTGTCATCAAACTGCCTGACGGAGAAATATACTCAAACGACATTGTGTTTCCATAAGGCCAGCTCTGCTCATCGTTGAATAATACCGGCCCTGGACTTCCGGGAGCCGGTCATCTTTCAGGCCACTATTGGAAAGGATTCCAACATGCCAAAACCACCAGTATCTTCGATACCGAAAATAAACATGCCTGAACCACCCGCATTGAATCTGCCGCCACTGCATGGGCCAGGACACTCTGCAATCGGTCACCCAAATCTGCAGGCAGGCATGTCATCGGACACTACGCCGCCAGCCCCCTTGTTACCCATCACGGGCCCCTCCCTGACTCAACCTTCCCTGCTGCCATTGCCCGTCTTGAATGTCCAGGACACTGCCACTGCCGGAGCACCAACCGCCGCTTCCGGCTCCGACCCACTGCATCGGTTCCGTCTGCCCGCATCGTCCTCAAACCTCTTGCCCGCACCCGGCGCTGACGGGTTTAGAGTCCAGGCGCAACGCCGGTACGTGGACATTCAGTCCGGTGGAACGGTGCTTGTCGAGTTCGACTCCGCTGTCGGAATGTATCGGGCAAAACGGCGTAACGAACTGACGGCCTCTGGACCGGCGTTGCGGCTCAACCCAGAGAGCAGGACCTGGCGCCTGGCTGCCGAGTCGCTGCCCGGCGAGTCCTCAATAAAACCAACGCATGTGCCACAACCGGCGCCTGCACAACAACTACCCGCACAAAGCTACGTCGACATTGCCCACTACACCTGGGAGCCACAGGCAACCAATCTTCATGGGTATGTGGTGATGCATAGAAAACAGGACGCGGACCCGCTCGTCGGTCCGGCGACCCAATATGCTTTTGTCGATATGAACGGACACTTTGTCAGAGTCGATCCGCCAGATACCCCGATCATCCAGCCTGCGCAGCAAATTCCCGCCTGGACGGACTACGACATCTGGGACTTTTACGGATTGCAGGGAGCACAGATCAGCCGATTTCGCGCCGAGGTCGCCAGTACCGGCAACAAGCCGCAATGGGCGCAACCGCGTACAAACCGACGCCGCAAACCCCATCTGATCAACGAATTGCGACGCTGGATGGCACCTGACAAGCAGCAAGACGAATTTGCCGAGTTAATGGAGCCACACTCGTACGGGCAATTGAAGGCGATGTTCGACAATGTGCAGCTCAACCAGCGCCATCCTCAACCAACTCCCCAAAAGCGGCCCCTGATCGACGAGCAACCAGGGCCGTCTAAAAAACGCCCCTTGATCGAGGATCTATCGGGGCCCGGTTTGCCGGCGACACCACCGCGCCTGCCGGATACGCAGCCGACCACAGAGACGGGAAACACCCCTGATTACGTCGAGATGGCGCGTGTAACCGCAGAAGAAAGAGGCAAGCTTCTTGAACAGCTTCAAGTCCGGATGAACTTGCGAGGCCCGCACAAAACCCTGGATGAGGTGGCGGCGACGATGAAGCCTTACAACCTGTCGAACCGGCAACTCACACAGATGCTCGCCGAGATACAGGCCAACGGCACCGCCCCGCAGTGGGCCGAGAACCATAAACAAACGTCCATCGACGAGACAAACATCAACCGGTTCAACGACGCCTACGAGGAGTTGCTGCCTGAAATCTTCAGCCTGCGAAACCGCGGGCGGGGCTTTACGGATTTCAATGCCAATTACACCCGCACCTATCTCGATGGCTTACTGGCGTACGCCGGGTACAAGCGCAATAAATACAACTGTTTGTACCGTACCGATATACCCGCGATGTTCAGGGGCGATGACCGCACGCCTTTCGAATTTTCCCGGGACGGCCATATGCTCCCGCGCCAGGATCTCGGTGAAGGTTCAACGACACAAAAGGCTGTCAGCGCGACCTTCAGTCTGAACAACGCGAAACAGTACATCCGCCAATTCGGCAAGCAATCCGGGATAAAAGAACTTCTGTACGACACTCAGTACCACAAGTACCCCGGCGACTTGAGCCGAACCGAGTCGAGCGATACAGAATCCGTTGACAGTGCGGCAGACTCCGATACCGACAGCGGCTCGGACAGCGAACCGGGACGGATCACGGAGAAGGACTATTACCCGAAAAGACTCAACCAGAACATTGCCTTTTGTTACCTGCTCGACACCCGCAACATCGAGATCGTCCCGGCCCGTGAAAACTATCATTTCAACAGGGATGCGCTCGACGAATCGAAAAGAACCGGCGGTAAAACCTGGTTTCCCGATGATGATCTGGAAGGCCATATTTCAATATCCAGCCGTGGCTTCAGCGCAGACCGGATCTGGCTGGTCAACTCGACCTTTACCCGCGCAGCACGGGTCAGTGACATCTACTTGCAATCCTATGTTCACGCCGACCATTCAACCAGAGGCGAGGCTGACAGTATCGAAGAGCGGACATGGGCCGGCGCAAACAACCTGAGTGACTACGACATGTTGATCGATCAGGTGGCGGCGGCCAACAAACCGGTGATTAACTTTCCCGCCGGTAAAGAAGTGTTCTCCAACGACGTGGTCTTTACGCCTGACTTGATAACGCCGACAACCGCCTGATCCTGTCGGCAGACACTAGGCAAACAACTCGCCTTGCAACTCATCCAGCAGCGCCTGAATCGCATCCAGTCGCTGCTGCGGATCATCGAGTTGCAGCAGGTCGATCTTGTCCACTTCGGCAAACGGCAACAGGTACGCCAACTGATTGGCCAGCGACTGCTGCCCGGTTGCTTCGGTGCCCATGTTCAACGCTTCGACCATCGGGTGTTCGGCCAAGGCTTTGAGCAGCGCAACCAGGTCGGCGTCCTCGTCTTGCAGCGGTTGTTCAGGTTCGTCCTCCAGCCACTCGACCTCGGCGACGGTCAGTTGATCGCGCTGAATTTCGGTACGCAACACGTGGAAGCGCCGCCCGCCCTGCACCCGAATGCCCAGCAAGCCATTGTCCTGCTGTTTGAAATCAGTGATCAGCGCCTCGCACCCGACCAGCGCGTAGCCCGCCGGCGCGATGCCGACCTCTTCGCCGTCGAGGATGCACACCACGCCAAAGCCGCCGCCCTGCTTCATGCAGCGACTGATCATGTCCAGGTAGCGCGCCTCGAAGATTTGCAAATCGAGGATGCAACCTGGGAACAACACTGTATTCAGCGGAAAAAGCGGCAAGCTCATAGACATTTCCTTACACCACCATCGACACCGCCAACGGCAGCAAAACTGCCGTGGCCACGCCCATCAGACTCATCGCCAGCGCCGCAAAGGCGCCGCATTCTTCATTTTCCTGCATCGCCACCGCCGTGCCGACCGCGTGGGCGGTCATGCCCAGCGCCATGCCGCGTGCCTCGGGGCTGTGCACGCCCAGCCGGGTCAAAAGACTCGGCCCGAAGATCGCCCCGATCACCCCGGTAATCAACACGAACACCGCCGCCAGCGCCGCAACGCCACCGATCTGCTCTGCCACCAGCATGGCAATCGGCGAAGTCACCGACTTCGGCGCCATGGTCATCAGGATCATGTGTTCGGCACCAAACGACCAGCCCAGCAATACGCCCATGCCGGTGGCGACAACACCACCTATCACCAGCGTAGTAAATATCGGCCAGAACAACTGCCGAATGCGTCGCAGATTGAGGTACAGCGGGACCGCCAGCGCCACGGTCGCCGGCCCGAGCAGGATGCTGAGGATTTCGGTGCTCTTGCGGTACTCGGCATAGCTCAGGCCGCAACCCACCACTACGCCGATCACCAGCAGCATCGAGACCAGCACCGGTTGCAGAAAGATCCAGCGGGTTTTCTCGTACGCCGCAAGCACAAGCTGATAAGCGCCCAGCGTAATGCCGATGCCGAACAACGGATGATGAATCACCGACGCCCAGGCGCCGTGCCAGTCGAAGATCATTGGCTGTCCTCACGATGAGCGTGACGCTTGACCATGCGTTGCATCAGCACGCCAGCGAAAGCCATGGACAACAACAGAGACAACACCAGCGCACCGACGATGGCCCAGAAATCTGCGGCAATGTCCTTGGCGTAAACCATCACACCCACGGCCGGTGGCACCAACAACAACGGCAGGTAACGCAGCAGACTGCTGGCTGCGAGGTTCAGCGACTCGCCGACCTGGCCACGGCTGATCAGGAACACCAACAGCAACAGCAGGCCGACAATCGGCCCCGGCAGTATGGGTAGAAACAAGTGGTTGATGGCTGTGCCCAGCAATTGGAACAGCACCAGCCAGGTCAGGCCACGTAACAACATCCGTCATCTCCCGCCAATCTCATCCCGCACAAACGCGCCGAGCATTATAAGCACGTCAACGCTATAGACCGGCATTCGCCAAAATCATGGTCAGTTGACCGGAGCCATTTGCCATGTTGATCTAAAGTGGTAACTCGGGAGGTCAAATCCCCCCACCTCAAAAACTATAAAACCGATGAACCCAAGGAGAGTCTCAATGCCCTATGTTCCAGTTGCAGAGCTCAAAGATTATGTCGGCAAGGAACTTGGACGTTCCGAATGGCTCACCATCGATCAGGAGCGCATCAACCTGTTCGCCGAAGCCACAGGGGACTTTCAGTTCATCCACGTCGACCCGGTCAAAGCCGCGCAAACGCCATTTGGCAGCACCATTGCCCACGGCTTCCTGTCGCTGTCGCTGATCCCCAAACTGATGGAAGACATCCTGATCCTGCCTGAAGGGGCGAAGATGGTAGTCAACTACGGTCTCGATACCGTGCGTTTCATTCAGCCAGTGAAGGTCAATTCCAGGGTACGACTCAAGGTCGACATGAACGAAGTCATCGAGAAAAAACCCGGCCAATGGCTGCTCAAGGCCACCGCCACGCTTGAGATCGAAGGCTCGGACAAACCGGCCTACATCGCCGAGCCACTGTCCCTCTGTTTCGTGTAAACCATCCCGGATGCGAAGCAGCTCAGGCTGTTTCGCGCCCTCTTCTGTTTCCTGGCTATATAAGGTCAAACAGCTGCGGCATACTCGGTCGCCTAATTGCCCGGATCCCGCTATGCGCCCACTTGCACTCCTCGCCCTGACCTTATTGCTCACCGCTTGCGGCGACGGCGAATCGCTGTTGCCCCCCGACGCCCGGTTGCCGGACGGCGGACGCTATCGCGGTGAACTGGTCAACGGATTACTGCAAGGCCAGGGCCGGATCGATTACCCGAACGGCAGCTGGTACGCCGGCGATTTCGACAAAGGCCTTTGGCATGGCCAGGGCGAATGGCACGGCAGTAACGGCGAAGTCTATCGCGGTGGATTCAATCTGGGGCTGTTCGACGGCAAGGGCACACTGACCACCAGCGGCAGCAGCTTCACCGGCAGTTTCAAAGCCGGTCGACGGGACGGCGAAGGCACCCTCAAAGAAAACGGCATGACCTACCGCGGCGAATTCAAGGCCGATCAATATTCAGGGCTCGGTCGTCTCGAACTCGAAGACGGCAGCTCGTACCAGGGCCAGTTCGCCCACGGCAAACCCAACGGCGAAGGCCAACGGGGCGACGCCAGCGGCAATCAGTTCACCGGGCATTTCGTCGACGGTCAGCTCGAAGGCAACGGGACGTTCAACAGCGCCGATGGCGATATATATGTCGGTGGCTTCAAGAACAATCAACTGCACGGCAAGGGTCGCTACGAGAACGCCGACGGTGATGTCTGGCTCGGTCAATTCAAGGAAGGATCGCTAAACGGCAAGGGCGAGTTGATCGGCGCCGACGGCAGCCATTACATCGGCCAGTTCGTTGACTGGCGCTTCTCCGGCCAAGGTCGATTGAACCTGTCCGACGGCAGCTTCTACATCGGTCAATTCGACAATGACAGTTACTCGGGGCGCGGCACCCTGGTGCTGACTGACGGCACAGTGCAAAACGGTACGTGGGTCAACGGCCAGCGGGTTCGCGATGCCGATGGCAAGCTGCTGCCGGACAGCCTGGAACTCGGGTTGCTGGCTCAGGGCCGCTTGCTCGACGATGCACTGTCCAGCGTGCCGGCTTCGACGCCGACAGTCGAGTTGTACACCCTGACACTCGGCGGTGACGGCAAGCAAAGCGTGTTCCTGCGCGAATCCGATTACGTCAGCAACATGCTCAAAAGTCGCTTTAGTGCCTTTGGCCAGATCCGCCTGGTGAACCATCGCGACCACCTCGTCGACCGGCCGATGGCCACGCGTGAAAACCTGCGTCGCGCTGCCGCCGCCCTGGCCGAACGTAGCGGCCCGGAAGACCTGATCTTCATCTACCTGACCAGCCACGGCACCAGCGAACACGAATTTGTGCTCGACCAGCCGCGCATGGAACTGTCCGATCTGCCGGCCGACGAACTCGCCGCAGTTCTCTCGCCGCTGAAAAACCGCGACAAGATCATCGTGATTTCGTCCTGCTACTCGGGCGGCTTCATTCCGGCGCTCAAGGATGAACGCACCCTGATCATGACCGCCTCGCGCGCTGACCGCGTGTCCTTCGGCTGCTCGGAAGAAGCCAACTTCACCTACTTCGGCGACGCGCTGTTCGCCAAGGCACTGAACCAGACCGACGACCTGGAGCACGCCTTCAAACTGGCCAGGGCCACCATCGCAGAGCGCGAACTGGCGGACAGCTTCGAAGCCTCTGAACCGCAGATCTGGGCGCCGAAAACCGTTCTTTCCCACTGGCAGCTGTTGCGCAAGCAACAGGCACGAAAAGCGCTTCAAAGTGTCTCCATCAGCAGCAAGGATGCAAAGAGCAACTAAGCTGAAATGTATCAAGGGGGAAACACTATGTACTTGACGCCTCAGCACGTATTGCTTGCCGGAGCTACCGGGTTGACCGGTGAGCATTTACTTGATCGCCTGCTCAACGAGCCCACGATCACACGCGTATTGGCGCCCTCACGCCGGCCATTGGCCGAGCATCCCCACCTGGAAAACCCGGTTGGTGACCCGGCGGAGTTTCTGCCGCAATTGAGTGGTCGCGTCGACATCGCCTACTGCTGCCTGGGCACCACCCTCAAGAAGGCCGGCTCGGAAGAAGCGTTTCGCGCAGTGGACCTGGACATGGTGGTGGCATTCGCCAAACGTGCACGGGAGATGGGCGCACGGCACCTGATCGTGGTCAGTGCCCTGGGCGCCGATCGCAGGTCCCCGATTTTCTACAACAAGGTCAAAGGCGAGATGGAATATGCATTGCGCGCACAGGACTGGCCGCAACTGACCATTTGCCGACCTTCGCTGCTGCTGGGCGAGCGTATGGAACCGCGCATGGCAGAGCAATTCGTCGGGCCTTTGTCGCGCTTGATCCCTGGCAAATACCGCGGCATCGAAGCCTGCCAACTGGCCCGCGCGATGTGGCGACTGGCGCTGGAAGAGCAGGAAGGGGTGCGGATTGTCGAGTCGGATGAGTTGCGAAAACTCGGCAAGTAAAGCCCTACTAAGATCGTTCCCACGCTCTGCGTGGGAATGCCTCAATGGACGCTCTGCGTCCGCTTTGGGACGCAGAGCGTCCCGGGCTGCATTCCCACGCAGAGCGTGGGAACGATCAGTCAGCGATCAGTCAGAGACCACCCGTAGCCTGAAAACTTACACCGATCACCGTGAGCACCGACAGCGGCAACAGCAGCGTGTCGAGCAACGCACTGGCCGGCAGGTCAATGCCGGGGTAGCTCGGGGCTTCGGCGCCGAAGCGGTCCATGGCACAGCAACCGCCATTCAAGGCATACAAATCCAGACGCGTCCCCGAATACACCACGGGCGCCCCTGGCTTGGCGGCATCGAGCGTTCGCGCCGTGGCGCAGCCAGCCAATTGCAGCGCCAGCACAATCGCCAGCAGCTTATTCATCGCTGGTCAGATGGTGTTCGCCCCAACGCGGCAGCATGTCCTGGGGAATGTTCAACAGATTGAGAATTCGCGCCACGACAAAATCGATCAAATCGTCGATGGTCTGCGGCTGATGATAAAAACCGGGCGACGCCGGCAAAATCGTCACGCCCATGTTCGACAACTTGAGCATGTTCTCCAGATGAATGCTCGAATACGGCGCCTCACGCGGCACCAGAATCAGCTGGCGACGTTCCTTCAAGGTGACGTCGGCGGCACGCTCGATCAGGTTGTTGCAGGCTCCCGTCGCGATGGCCGACAAGGTGCCGGTGGAACACGGCACCACCACCATCGCTGCCGGCGCGCCGGAGCCCGAGGCCACGGGCGACATCCAGTCTTCCTTGCCATACACCCGGATCTGCCCGGCGGCAGCGCCGGTGTATTCGGTAAGGAAGGCCTGCATCATCTGGGTTTTCGGCGGCAAACTCACGTCAGTCTCGGTGGCCATCACCAGTTGCGCCGCCCTGGAGATCATGAAGTGCACTTCGCGGTCTTCACGAATCAGGCAGTCCAGCAGGCGCAAGCCATATTGGGCGCCGGAAGCCCCGGTCATCGCCAGCGTGATGCGTTCCGGGCCGTTGTTCATTGCAGCGCCTCGGCCAGTTTGCCGTGCAGGCCGCCGAAGCCGCCGTTGCTCATGATCACCACGTGAGTGCCGGGCTGGGCCTGGCTCTTCACGCGCTCGATGATGCCTTCCAGCGAATCGCTGACGATCGACGGCACCGTGCACAACGCAGCAGTAGCCCCCAGATCCCAACCGAGGTTGGCCGGCGCATACCAGATCACTTGATCGGCATCGACCACGCTTTCCGGCAAGCCGTCGCGGTGAGCGCCGAGCTTCATGGAGTTGGAGCGCGGCTCGATGATCGCGATCAGCGGTGCATCGCCGATGCGCTTGCGCAGCCCGTCGAGGGTCGTCGCAATCGCCGTCGGATGGTGAGCGAAGTCGTCGTAGATGGTGATGCCACGAACCTCCGCGACTTTCTCCATCCGGCGCTTGACGCTTTTGAATGCGCTCAGCGCAGCGATGCCCATGGATGGCACAACACCAACATGGCGCGCCGCAGCCAACGTGGCCAGGGCGTTGGCGACGTTGTGCTGGCCAGTCATGTCCCACTCGACCACACCTTGGGCAACACCTTCGAACATCACTTCAAACTTCGAACCGTCTTCGCTGAGCAGTTTGACCTGCCACTGACCGCCGGCGCCGGTGGTTTGCACCGGGGTCCAGCAGCCCATTTCGATGACACGCAGCAATGCCGGCTCGGTGGTCGGATGAATCACCAGGCCTTCGCTCGGGATGGTTCGTACCAAATGATGGAATTGCCGCTCGATGGCCGGCAAGTCGGGGAAGATGTCAGCATGATCGTATTCAAGATTGTTCAGGATCGCCGTGCGCGGGCGGTAGTGAACGAACTTGGAACGCTTGTCGAAGAACGCGCTGTCGTACTCATCGGCTTCGATCACGAAGAATGGCGTATCACCCAGACGAGCGGACACCGAGAAGTTTTGCGGCACACCGCCGATCAGGAAACCCGGGCTCATGCCCGCATGTTCCAATACCCAGGCGAGCATGCTGCTGGTGGTGGTTTTGCCGTGGGTACCGGCGACGGCCAGCACCCAGCGACCTTGCAGTACGTGATCCGCCAGCCATTGCGGGCCTGAAACGTAGGGCAGGCCTTTGTTCAGCACGTATTCGACAGCCGGGTTGCCGCGGGACATGGCATTGCCGATCACCACCAGATCCGGCGCCGGATCGAGCTGCGCCGGGTCGTAGCCTTGGGTCAACTCAATACCCTGAGCTTCAAGCTGAGTGCTCATCGGCGGGTAGACGTTGGCATCGGAGCCCGTCACGTGATGGCCCAGCTCTTTGGCCAGAACCGCCATCGAACCCATGAAAGTGCCGCAGATACCAAGAATGTGAATGTGCATTAGTCGACCTCGCAAAACATGGCCGCAGGTTAGCGTAGGGTGGGAAAATTCGCACTCTGTCTTTAATGATCGTCCCCACGCTGATCGTTCCCACGCTCTGCGTGGGAATGCAGCAAGGGATGCTCTGCGTCCCAAAAGCGGACGCGGAACGTCCGGGGAGGCATTCCCACGCGGAGCGTGGGAACGATCAACGGCCTAGCGGGCTATCCCGTGTTTACGCAGTTTTCTATAAAGGGTGTTACGACTGACACCCAACTGTTCCGCTGTGTGAGTCATATGCCAACGCGTCTGTTCCAGCACATTCAGCAAGGCCAACCGCTCGGCATCATCCAGCGGATGGTCCGACGACTCTTCAACCGCAACAACCGGCACCGGTCGGGCCTGACGGATCATCGCCGGCAAATCCTCCAGCCCGATCCGCCCGCCATCACACAACGCCGCCAAGGTCCGCAGCACATTGCGCAACTGCCGCACATTCCCCGGCCACGCGAAGGCCAGCAAAGCCTGGCGCGCCGGACCGTCGATCAAGACGGTTTCCCCGCCCGCTTCTTCGGCCAGCAAAAAGTCGAGCAACTGAGATTTATCACTGCGATCACGCAACGCCGGCAGTGCAACTTCCAGCCCGTTGAGCCGGTAATACAAATCCTCGCGGAAGCTGCCGTCCTGCACCCGCTCCAGCAGATTGCGGTGAGTGGCGCTGATGATCCGTACGTTGACCGACTCCGGCTCACCACCGATCGGCACCACCTGACGATCCTCCAGCACCCTTAATAGCCGGGTCTGCAAAGCCAGGGGCATGTCGCCGATTTCATCGAGAAACAGAGTCCCGCCATCAGCCTGCTGCAACTTGCCGCGCATGCCTTCCTTGCGCGCACCGGTAAAACTGCCGCCGCGATAACCAAACAGTTCGCTCTCGATCAGGCTTTCGGGGATGGCGGCGCAGTTGAGGGCGACGAAGGCTTTTTCTGCTCGCTGGCTGGCCTGATGGACGGCTTTGGCAAAAGCTTCTTTGCCGGACCCGGTTTCGCCGTTGATCAGTAGCGGTACGTCCCGCTCGAACACACGCAAGGATTTGCGGAAATCTTCCTGCAAGCCCGTGTCACCCAGACAAATGCCCGACAAGCGCGAAGGTTCGGCGATCACCGCACGTTGCACCACCGGCACCGGAATGCTGCGTGGCTGCCCGCGCAACACCGCAAACAAGCACCGCCCGTCGCGGGTGCGCAACGGCCAACTGGCGCTGGCATTGACGCTGGCGCGGCCGAGCAATTCATCCAGCGAGCAATCGAAAAACGCCTCCACCGGTTTGCCCAGCAACCCACCGCGAATATGCCCCAGCAGGTTCAACGCACTCTGGTTGACCGCACTGATCCGCCCTTCCCCGTCAAACGCCAGCAACCCTTCGCTGAACAGCCCGACGGATTCGGCCTGAAGGTGAAAACGCAGCAGCCACTGATTGTCGAAGTAGCGCAGGAAATAGCAGCTCTCGATCATCTTCGCCGAAAGATTGACCAGGGCCATGGTATGGAATTGGCTCTGACGCGAGACCTCGTGCCGCGCCGAGGACACGTCGAGCACCGCCAGCAGTTCGCCGTGAGGGTCGAACACCGGGCTCGCCGAGCAGGTCAGGCCAGTGTGACGGCCACGAAAATGCTCGTCCTGGTGGATGGTCAGGGACTGACGCTCCACCAGACAGGTGCCAATGCCGTTGGTGCCTTCGCAGGCTTCGCTCCAGTCGGCACCGAGCCAGAGGCCGGCGCGCTCGAAAATCTTCCGCTCGGCAGGCGCGGTGACGCAATTGAGGATCACGCCTCGGGCGTCGGTCAGCAGAACGGCGTGGCCAGCGCCGGAGAGCTGCTGATGAAGGCTGGTCATTTCACTGCCGGCGATGTGCAGTACTTGCTGCAAGCGTTCGCGGCTTTCGAGTACGCGACCATGTTCCAGCACCGTCGGCGCCATGGTCAGGGCCGGGTCGAGGTGGTAGTCCTCAAGACAGCGCAGCCAGGAGCGGGCAATCGACGGGTCGCTGCCGGGACCGTGCAGGTGGGTTTTGCCCTGAGTGACGGTCAAGACCTGCTGGGCATGGCGACTCAAATGGTTGTCGTGCATTTCTTATTGTTCTCCCCGCTGAGTCTGCTCCGCATCCGTGTAGCAGCTGCCGAAGGCTGCGTCCGGCTGCGAAGCAGTCGTAAACCGGTGTCCCGTATGCATCGCCAAAAATGAGGCGAGTGCTTCGCACTCGGACGCAGCCTTCGGCAGCTGCTACACGAAGCAAAATGGCGTGAGGCCGAGCATCCTCCAGCCTAGCGCGCATTGCAATGCTGGCGAGACCGCCCCGTCACACCTTGCGCCAGAAGCGGTACAAAGTGTCACAGGGACCGTACCGAAACCGTCACAGACGCCGTCCGCCGGTCCGACAAAAACCGCGCAAGGCCTTGATTTACCTGACCTGCAACGCAGTGGCCCGACCTTTGCTCTACGCTTATAGCAGGCGCACATGCGCTCTCCCTTATAAGCACAAAAGCCAAGGAGAAATCACCATGCGTTACGCTCACCCCGGTACTGAAGGCGCTATCGTTTCGTTCAAGAGCAAATACGGTAACTACATCGGCGGCGAGTTCGTCGCGCCTGTCAAAGGTCAGTACTTCACCAATACCTCGCCAGTAAATGGCCAACCGATTGCCGAATTCCCGCGCTCCACGGCCGAAGACATCGAAAAGGCCCTGGACGCTGCCCACGCAGCCGCCGATGCCTGGGGCGCCACGTCCGCCCAGGCGCGCTCGCTGGTGCTGCTGAAAATCGCCGACCGCATCGAACAGAACCTGGAAGTCCTGGCAATCACCGAATCCTGGGACAACGGCAAAGCCGTGCGTGAAACCCTCAACGCCGACATTCCGCTGGCGGCGGACCATTTCCGCTACTTCGCCGGTTGCATCCGCGCCCAGGAAGGCAGCGCCGCCGAAATCGACGGCAACACCGTGGCCTATCACATCCATGAACCGCTGGGCGTGGTCGGGCAGATCATCCCGTGGAACTTCCCGATCCTGATGGCCGCCTGGAAACTCGCCCCGGCCCTGGCCGCCGGCAACTGCGTGGTGCTCAAGCCTGCCGAGCAAACGCCACTGGGCATTACCGTGCTGATGGAGCTGATCGGCGACCTGCTGCCACCGGGCGTGTTGAACGTGGTGCAAGGCTTCGGCAAAGAAGCCGGCGAAGCGCTCGCCACCAGCAAACGCATCGCCAAGATCGCCTTCACCGGCTCGACCCCGGTCGGCTCGCACATCATGAAATGCGCCGCCGAAAACATCATTCCGTCCACCGTGGAGCTGGGTGGCAAGTCGCCGAACATCTTCTTCGCCGACATCATGCAAGCCGAAGAAACCTTCATCGAAAAAGCCGCCGAAGGCCTGGTGCTGGCGTTCTTCAACCAGGGCGAAGTCTGCACCTGCCCTTCCCGCGCCTTGGTGCAAGAGTCGATCTATGACGACTTCATGAAAGTCGTGATGAAGAAAGTCCTGTCGATCAAACGTGGCGACCCGCTGGACACCGACACCATGGTCGGCGCCCAGGCGTCCGAGCAGCAATTCGACAAAATCCTGTCGTACCTGGAAATCGCCAAGGGCGAAGGCGCCGAGCTGCTGACCGGCGGCAAGGTGGAAAAACTCGAGGGCAACCTGGCGACCGGGTATTACATCCAGCCGACCCTGCTCAAGGGCACCAACAAAATGCGCGTGTTCCAGGAAGAAATCTTTGGCCCGGTGGTGAGCATCACCACCTTCAAGGACGAAGCCGAAGCCCTGGCCATCGCCAACGACACCGAGTTCGGCCTCGGCGCCGGTCTCTGGACCCGCGACATCAACCGCGCCTACCGCATGGGCCGCGCCATCAAGGCCGGTCGTGTGTGGACCAACTGCTACCACCTGTACCCGGCGCACGCCGCGTTCGGCGGATACAAGAAATCCGGCGTCGGTCGTGAAACCCACAAGATGATGCTCGACCACTATCAGCAGACCAAAAACCTGCTGGTGAGCTACGACATCAATCCGTTGGGCTTCTTCTAAAGCGTCTGTCGCAGGCAAGCCACTCTCCTTGCGGGAGTGAGCTTGCTTGCACCTTAGACCTTCGCGCCCACCCGGCAACCATGCCGGTCAAAAACAATAAGAACAGGTGAACCCCTATGCCTAGCGATCAAGCCAGCGTGCAGCCGGCTACCTCCTCGGTCGACTTTGAAAAAGTCGGCTCCGACTATTTCCAGCAACGGGAACTGAAAAAAGGTGCAGCAGGCTGGGTCCTGCTGGTGGGTCTGGGGGTGGCCTACGTCATCTCCGGCGATTATGCGGGTTGGAACTTCGGCCTCGCCCAAGGTGGCTGGGGCGGTATGTTTCTCGCCACGTTGCTGATGGCAACCATGTACCTGTGCATGTGTTTCTCCCTGGCGGAACTGTCTTCCATGATTCCTACCGCGGGTGGCGGCTACGGTTTTGCCCGTAGCGCATTCGGGCCGTGGGGCGGGTTTCTGACGGGGACTGCGATCCTGATCGAATACGCAATCGCCCCGGCGGCGATCGCGGTGTTTATCGGCGCCTATTGCGAATCACTGTTCGGCATCGGCGGCTGGATGATTTACCTGGCGTTCTACATCATCTTTATCGCCATTCACATTTTCGGGGTCGGCGAAGCCCTGAAACTTATGTTCGGTATCACCGCCGTCGCCGCGCTGGCACTGGGCGTGTTCCTGGTGTCGATGGTGCCGCACTTCAATGTCGCCAATCTGCTCGACATCCCGGTGACTGACGCCAAGGGCGCCAGCAGCTTCCTGCCCTTCGGCTACGTCGGCGTGTGGGCGGCAATTCCTTACGCGATCTGGTTCTTTCTCGCTGTCGAAGGCGTGCCGTTGGCAGCAGAAGAAACCAAAAACCCGAAACGCGACCTGCCTCGCGGATTGATCGGCGCCATGCTGGTGCTGGTGAGCTTTGCCCTGCTGATTCTGGTAATCGGGCCAGGCGGTGCTGGCGCCAACGCGCTGCTGACCTCGGGTAATCCGTTGGTCGAAGCATTGAGCAAGGCCTATGGCGGCTCGACCTGGATGGGCCACTTCGTCAATCTGGTGGGCCTGGCGGGTCTGATCGCCAGTTTCTTCTCGATCATCTATGCCTATTCGCGGCAGATCTTCGCGTTGTCCCGCGCTGGCTACTTGCCCCGCAAACTGTCCGAGACCAACAAAAGCAAGGCCCCCGTACTGGCGCTGATTATTCCCGGCATCATCGGTTTCGGCTTGTCGCTGACCGGTCAGGGCGACCTGCTGATTCTGGTAGCGGTGTTCGGTGCGACCATTTCCTACGTCCTGATGATGGCGGCGCATATCACGCTGCGCATTCGGCGCCCCAAAATGGATCGCCCATACCGCACGCCCGGCGGTATCTTCACCTCGGGTGTAGCGTTGGTGCTGGCTTGCATCGCCGTGGTGGCGGGTTTTCTGGTAGACCCACGCGTGGTGATTGGCGCGGCGATCATCTATGGAGTGTTAATTGCTTACTTTGCTTTCTACAGTCGGCATCACTTGGTAGCAGGTACGCCCGAAGAAGAATTCGCGGCCATTCAGAACGCTGAAAAAGCCCTGCACTAACGGCCAGAAATCACGGCGCAGGCCCTGCCTGCGCCGTCACGGAGAATCTGTATGGCAAGTTTTGCTCACTCGGTCGGCGCCCAGACCTATCGCTTCGAGAGTCTCAAGGACGTCATGGCCAAGGCCAGTCCGGCGCGTTCCGGGGACTTTCTGGCCGGCGTTGCCGCCCTCAATGACGGCGAACGGGTAGCCGCGCAGATGGCCCTCGCCAATATCCCCCTCAGCCACTTCCTGCAAGAAGTACTCATTCCGTACGAGGCCGATGAAGTCACCCGTCTGATCATCGACACGCACGACAAACAAGCCTTCGCCGCCGTCAGCCACCTCACCGTCGGCGGCTTTCGCGACTGGCTGCTCAGCGATGCCGCGGACGAACAGAGCCTCCGCGCCCTCGCGCCCGGCCTGACCCCGGAAATGGCCGCCGCCGTGTCGAAGATCATGCGCGTGCAGGACCTGGTGCTGGTCGCGCAGAAAATCCGCGTAGTCACCCGGTTCCGCGGCACGATGGGCCTGCGCGGTCGGCTATCCACCCGCCTGCAACCCAACCACCCCACCGATGAACCCGCCGGTATCGCCGCGAGCATTCTCGACGGTCTGCTGTACGGAAACGGCGACGCGATGATCGGCATCAACCCGGCCACCGACAGCATCGCCTCGATCTGCACCATGCTGGAAATGCTCGACGCAATCATCCAGCGCTACGAAATTCCTACACAAGCCTGCGTGCTGACCCACGTCACCACGTCCATTGAAGCGATCAATCGCGGCGTGCCGCTGGACCTGGTGTTCCAGTCGATCGCCGGCACCGAAGCGGCGAACGCCAGTTTTGGTATCAACCTGAACGTGCTGCAGGAAGGCTACGACGCCGGTTTGAGCCTGAATCGCGGGACGCTGGGGCAGAACCTGATGTATTTCGAAACCGGTCAAGGCAGCGCCTTGTCAGCCAACGCCCACCACGGCATCGATCAACAGACCTGCGAAACCCGCGCCTACGCCGTGGCGCGCCATTTCAAGCCGTTCCTGGTGAACACCGTCGTAGGATTCATCGGCCCGGAATACCTCTACAACGGTAAACAGATCATCCGCGCCGGCCTTGAAGACCACTTCTGCGGCAAGCTCCTGGGCGTGCCCATGGGTTGCGACATCTGTTATACCAACCACGCCGAAGCCGACCAGGACGACATGGACACCCTGCTGACCCTGCTGGGCGTGGCCGGGATCAACTTCATCATGGGCATCCCCGGTTCCGACGACATCATGCTCAACTACCAGACCACATCGTTCCACGACGCGCTTTACGCCCGCCAGACGCTGGGCCTGAAACCTGCGCCGGAATTCGAACAATGGCTCGCGAGAATGGGCATTTTCACCCAGGCAGACGGCAAGATTCACTTCGGCGACAGCCTGCCGCCGGCTTTCCGCCAAGCGATGGCGCAACTGGGATGAGTGTTGAAATGGACAAACCACCTGCTGACCCACAGAACCCATTGCTGGAACTGCGTCGCCTGACGCCGGCGCGGATCGCTTTGGGTAGAACCGGCACCAGCATGCCGACCAGTGCGCAGCTGGATTTTCAGTACGCCCACGCGCAGGCACGGGACGCGGTGCACTTGCCGTTCGACTCTGCCGGGCTCAGCGCACAACTGGCTGAACGCGGGCGAGCCAGTTTGCTGCTACATAGTGCCGCTACGGACCGGAACAGTTATTTGCAACGCCCCGATCTAGGGCGAAAGCTGAGTGATGAGTCGGCTCAGGCGCTGCGCGATTACGCATTGAGCCATCCCGACGGTGTCGATCTGGCCATTGTTGTTGCCGATGGATTATCGGCACTGGCCGTTCATCGCCATACCCTGCCGTTTCTCGCGCGAATGGAAGATCAGATTGTGAATGACGGCTGGTCCGTCTCACCGGTCATTCTGGTGGAACAGGGCCGGGTCGCGGTAGCCGACGAGATCGGCGAACTGCTGGGGGCGAAAATGGTGGTGATCCTGATCGGCGAACGCCCTGGCCTCAGTTCCCCGGACAGCCTGGGACTGTATTTCACCTACAATCCAAAGGTCGGGCTGACGGATGCCTATCGCAATTGCATCTCCAACGTTCGACTCGAAGGCCTGAGTTACGGCATGGCAGCGCACCGCTTGCTGTACTTGATGCGCGAGGCCTGTCGGCGGCAGTTGTCAGGAGTCAATCTCAAGGACGAAGCCCAGGTTCTGACACTGGAGTCGGAAGAGGGGGCGGACGTGAAAGGTAATTTCCTACTGAGCCCGTCGGATACCTGAACCGTTTCCGCATTGCGTTTCTATCCATGTTTCAGGCAGGATCGATGCACGGCCGCCAGGGTTTCCCGTCGCCGTCCCCATGTAAGACAGCCACTTGAAGACGAGACCTACCATGCGGATTATTCAAGCGACCCTCGAACACCTGGACCTGTTGACGCCGTTATTCGTTAAATATCGCGAGTTTTATGGCTCCCTGGCTTACCCCGACTCGTCCCGGGCATTCCTTGAAAAACGCCTGCGTCGCAAGGAGTCGGTGATCTACCTGGCCCTGGCCGATGACGACAGCAACAAACTGATGGGTTTCTGTCAGCTGTATCCGAGCTTTTCGTCCCTTTCGCTGAAGCGCGTGTGGATCCTCAACGACATCTACGTTGCCGAAGAGGCCCGCCGCCAGTTGGTGGCCGACAACCTCATCCGCACCGCGAAAAAAATGGCCAAGGAAACCAACGCTGTACGCATGCGCGTTTCCACCAGCAGCAATAACGAAGTCGCGCAGAAAACCTACGAATCCATCGGGTTCAAGGAAGACACCGAGTTCAAGAACTACGTGTTGCCGATCAGCGAGGAGCTCTGATCCGCCTCAACACCTGTGGGAGCGGCGGCGCGACGATTCGACTTGCTCGCTCCCACAGTGGTCCATACCAACCGTTGATCCTGTCGACATTCCCCGCTACAAACTCAACGCGCTTTTCACCTGTCAGACCGTATAATGCCGACCTTTCCGGCTTGTAAGAAAAACTACACCCGTCTGTAGCCTTTCGCGAAGTCATCCGCACAGGCCTGCCGAGTCGGGCCGTCACCTCAGGTGCTCTCCATGGATTTCAACCCGCTCGACCTTATCCTGCATCTCGATGTTTACCTCGATTTGCTGGTAACCAACTACGGGCCATGGATTTACGCCATTCTGTTTCTGGTGATCTTCTGCGAAACCGGTCTGGTGGTGATGCCGTTCCTGCCGGGCGATTCCCTGCTGTTTATCGCGGGTGCCGTTGCGGCCGGTGGCGGCATGGACCCGGTGCTGCTGGGCGGCCTGCTGATGCTGGCGGCGATCCTTGGCGACAGCACCAACTATGTGATCGGACGAACGGCGGGTGAGCGTTTGTTCAGCAACCCGAACTCGAAAATCTTCCGCCGCGACTACCTGCAACAAACCCACGACTTCTACGACAAACACGGCGGCAAAACCGTGACCCTGGCGCGTTTCCTGCCGATCATCCGCACCTTTGCACCGTTCGTCGCCGGCGTGGCGAAAATGCCGTATCCGCGGTTCTTTGCCTTCAGCGTTCTCGGCACCATCCTATGGGTCGGTGGCCTGGTGACCCTCGGTTACTTCTTCGGCAACGTACCGTTCATCAAACAAAACCTGTCGCTGCTGGTCGTGGGCATCATCCTGCTGTCGCTGATACCGATGATCATCGGCATCATCCGCAGCCGCTTCGGCAACGCCGCGTCCAAAGCACAATCGCGCTGATTCACCATGTGGTCCCTGAGCGCCTGGCGTCGTCGGCGCACCTTGGCCAAACACCCGATTGCCGACGACATGTGGCAGCGGGTGCGTCATCACTTGAGTTTTCTCGATGGCCTCAGCGCCGCTGAAGACCGGTGGCTGCGTGAAGCCAGCGTGCTGTTCCTCCAGGACAAACACCTGACCGCCCTGCCCGGCGTCGAACTCCATCAGGAGCAGCGCCTGCTGCTTGCCGCCCAGGCGCAACTGCCGCTGCTGCATCTGGGCGATCTGAACTGGTATCAGGGTTTCCACGAAATCGTCCTCTATCCCGACGACTTTCTCAGCCCCCAGCGCCATCGCGACGCCAGCGGTGTCGAGCACGAATGGGACGGCGAACACAGCGGCGAAGCCTGGCAGCAAGGCCCGATCATCCTCGCCTGGCCCGGCGTGATGGCCAGTGGTGGCTGGGAAGGCTACAACCTGGTGATCCACGAACTCGCGCATAAACTCGACATGCTCAACGGCGACGCCAACGGCCTGCCGCCACTGCACGCCGACATGCGGGTCAGCGATTGGGCCAAAGTCATGCAAGAGGCCTACGACGACCTTGATCGGCAACTGGACCACAATCCCGACGCTGACACCGCCATCGACCCGTACGCGGCGGAAAACCCCGCCGAGTTTTTCGCAGTCACCAGCGAATACTTCTTCAGCGCCCCGGATTTGCTGCACGAGGCGTATCCTCAGGTCTATGAGCAACTGAAGCTGTTTTATCGTCAGGACCCTCTGGCCCGGCTGCGGCAACTTCTGGCCGAGAACCCGGTCTATCAGGCACGCGACTAAGGTCTCTACGACCTCTGGTACATAGCATCGGCGGCGGAATATGCCTATAATCGCCGCCACTTTTTGGTCAATCCGGCCAAGTGATTTTGGTCAACTAACGGGGGCAACGCCCAATGAGCTACAGCAAGATTCCGGCTGGCAAAGACCTGCCGAACGACATCTACGTCGCGATCGAGATTCCGGCCAACCACGCGCCGATCAAATACGAAATCGACAAAGACAGCGATTGCCTGTTCGTTGACCGTTTCATGGCCACCCCGATGTTCTACCCGGCCAACTACGGTTTCATCCCGAACACTCTGGCTGACGACGGTGACCCCCTCGACGTGCTGGTCGTGACCCCTTACCCGGTAGCGCCAGGTTCGGTCATCCGCGCCCGTCCGGTCGGCATCCTGCACATGACCGACGACGGCGGCGGCGATGCCAAAGTCATCGCAGTCCCACACGACAAGCTGTCCCAGCTGTACGTCGACGTGAAGGAATACACCGATCTGCCACCTCTGCTGCTGGAACAGATCAAGCACTTCTTCGAGAACTACAAAGACCTCGAAAAAGGCAAATGGGTGAAGATCGAAGGCTGGGGCGACGCAGAAGCCGCACGCACCGAGATCATGAAGTCGGTTGCGGCCTATAAAGGCTGATAGCCGTCTCTCACGAACGGCTGTAACGAAAAACCCCGGTTGATCCGGGGTTTTTTGTGGGTGCCTGAAAACCCTGTTCAACAGCACATTTAACTGGCGGGCGAACCGGTTTTTTCTTGTTTAATTTTTACAAAAGACGTCTTACATCAGGACTTAAATTTCACGCCAGATTTGAACGTTTTGTTGAATCAAAGCCTTATGCCGCACGGCTAGACTCGTGTTTATGAAAAAGAACAAAACCTGCGGTCCACGATTCAGAATGCTCCTGAAAGAGCTACAAATCACGACAACGAGATTTGCCGAATTCCTGGGCATTTCCGATCCTCAAACTGTCCATAACTGGTACACCCGCGGAGTGCCTGACTACCGCATGGAAGATGTCGCCAGAAGACTGTCCGTAAACACTGAATGGCTGAAAACCGGCGAAGGTCCCCAAGACGCCCGGGAATTGCACCTGATCGACGCGTCCGGCAACACCTTCGACGCACAGTCAATCCGGGGCACCTATCGGGTCATCGACCCAGTCGATATCGAACTCCCCTTTTACAAAGAAACGGCCACAGCCCCCGGCTCCGATAAAACCCATGTCATCAAAGACCCCAGCGAATCGATCCGCTTCCCGCGCAGCGATCTTGACTCCCTGGAAATCAACCACGCCGATGCCATCTGCGCCCGCATGGTTGGCAATAGCATGGCCGAAAGAATTGAAGATGGCTCCATCGTCGCCATTGACCGCGGGCTCACGCAAATTGTCGACGGCGAGATTTACGCAATCGAGCACGACGGCATGTTGCGCATCAAATACCTGAGCCGGGTACCAGGCAACGCGATACGCATGCGCAGCCACAACAGCTCCGATTACCCGGACGAAGTCTTCCGGCCGCCACAAATCGAAGAACAAAACATAAGGGTTCTGGGATGGGTGTTCTGGTGGTCAACCCTGAACAAACGCAGGCCACCGATACCTTTTCTGTAAACACATAACTGTGTAGCAGCTGGCGAAGCCTGCGTTCGGCTGCGCAGCAGTCGTAAAACCATCTGACCCGGTGTTTCAGGTACACCGCGGATACTGGGTTCACGACTGCTACGCAGCCGAACGCAGGCTTCGCCAGCTGCTACACGTCACTGCAATCGCTCTAGGTCGCACACCATGCTGGGAATTCTGCAAAAAAATCAGTATGCTGCGCCCCACATTTGCGCATCGACCCGCCTCGCGGCGTCAGATCGCACCGACAAGGCAGATGACTTTCTCGCCGAGTCCCACAGCCGGACGCAAGATCCGGGTGTACGTTTTGAAGGCTGGCGCGGTTTACCAAAAATGAA
The DNA here is from genome assembly GCF_900105495.1 of Pseudomonas frederiksbergensis. Lineage (NCBI taxonomy): Bacteria > Pseudomonadati > Pseudomonadota > Gammaproteobacteria > Pseudomonadales > Pseudomonadaceae > Pseudomonas > Pseudomonas frederiksbergensis. The sequence continues at coordinate 240,632 of NZ_FNTF01000002.1, forward strand.
CCAAGCCAGTCCCCGAGAAGCCGGCCACAAGCCGGCTTTTTAATGTCTGGAAGAAAGCATGCCTGTCATCTGAAACTCTGAACGAGGGGTAGTCGGGCCAGCGCCGCAATTGCCACCGTAACGACAAACGTCATTACAGGTATCCACCATGGCTCCCATCAACATCCGCATTGACGATGATCTGAAGCAGCGTTCATTTGCTGAGCTGGAAAAGCTCGGGGTAACGCCTTCCGAACTCCTGCGTCAAACTCTTCAATACGTCGCCGAACGCGGGAAACTGCCTTTCAAAGCAGCATTACTCAGCGAAGAGGATGAAACCCTTATCGCCGTGGTCACCGAACGTCTTGCCGCCCCTCAGCGAGTCAAGGTAAGTCTGGATGACCTATAGCCTCGAATTTGATCGTCCCCCTTTGAAAGAGTGAAACAAGCCAAGCGAAAGATGCGCAGGATCGAATCAATCATCAATGCTGACCTATTCTTGCATTCGACAAAAGAAGCCTAAAAGTAAGCAACTTCCCTTTCTTCTGAAGGAAATATCCTTGAAAGCCCAACCTGCTTGCGCACGATAAATGCGCTGACTAATCTTCGCGCTCCGCCGAAAAAGCCATAAGGGATAAAAGCATGAGCGACACCCCCGCTAGTCTGAGCATGCCTCCCGACGGCTAAGGCGATTGGCTGATCGATCTTAAAAGCCGCATCCATAATGCCCAGCAGCGTGCCACTCTGGCGGTGAACCGCGAGCTGGTGCTGCTGAACTGGCAGATAGGTCAGGATATTTTGACCCGCCAAACACAGCAGGGTTGGGGGACTAAGGTCATCGACCGCTTGGCTCAGGATTTACGCGCGGCTTTTCCGGATATGAAAGGGTTTTCCCCACGCAACCTCAAATACATGCGCGCTTTTGCTGGCGCGTGGCCGGACGCGGAATTTGTGCAAGAGGTGCTTGCACAATTGCCGTGGTATCACCAGATAGCGCTTCTGGACAAATTGTCCAGTCCTGAAACCCGCCGCTGGTATGCCGCCCAGGCCATCAAGCACAACTGGTCGCGCAACATCTTGGTAATGCAGATCGAGACCCGTCTGCTGGAGCGCAGCGGCAAGGCCGTCAGCAACTTCGATAGCCAGTTGCCCAAACCGCAATCCGACCTTGCCCGCGAATCACTGAAAGATCTCGTTGGTGGAATCCTTGCCGGCAGAGCTTCAAACCAGCCTGCCCAGCATCGAACAGATTGAGCGCGAGCTGGCCAGTGATGACGCCTTCATGGAGGACGAATCGCAATAATCGGACAACCAAGGATCGGGGACTGCAGCTACGTAAAAACGCTGCGGTTGCTTTATTTCACCCTCACGGATAACTAAACCCCTTAACCAACGTCAACTCCCCCACCGCCCGCATCGGCACCAAAAAAGTCTCCATCTTCTCGTCCGGCGTCCCTTCCTCCGTAATCACAGTCACCTGCGCCGTCGTCAGCGGCTGAACCGCGTCCTCTTGCCCTTCCTCATCACTCCGATACCCACCTCCAAAGTAGTTCACATACACCAAATACTGCCCCTTGATCGGCGCCGGCATGGCGAAGATTTCCGGGCCGTAGCCCGTCGTCACGTCCACATCCAGCGCCGCCCCATTAGGCACAACGCGGTCGCCGTACCAGATGTGGGCGCCGTCGGGGGTGATGAGGTGCAAGTCGAGGTCGGTGCCGTCACTGTCCCAAGCCAGCAGTACCCGCAACTTCGCCGGAGTGGCGCCGCCACTGGCGTTGAGGAATTGCGTGCGATGCCGTTGCTGGCCATCGGGGCTGCGGACTTCGACGCTGTTGCTGCCATTGGGGAATGAGAACGGACGATCAAAGCGTCCAGCAGCATCGATTTTCAGCGGCATGCTGACGCCGTTGACGATCAACCGGCCTGGCTCGCCGGACTTGGGCGTCGCGTTGATTTGTCCGGTGATGCGTGCAGTGTTGGCCTGCCCCGCCGGGGTGTTCACCGAGGAGGCCGGGTAGTTGACGATCTGGCGAAAGCTTTCGCCTTCGCCTGCCGGCGCGCCAGTGCGCCAGCCGCCAACGGGGGTGTCAAGTTTGGCGGCGAACGTCGTCGGCCATACGCAAAAGGAGCAGAGGAACAGGAAGACCTGTGGGTAACGGAGTTTCATGGCCTATTCCAGCAAGAGGTGGCGGGCGAGCCCTTCGATGTAGGTTTCATCCTGGCCGTTGGGGTGTGCTTCGAAGGCCAGGTGCAGGTATTCGTGGGTCAGGTCGAGGCGGTCTTGCAGCGACAACACGCCGCGCACGTAAATGCGCTGGCGTTCGCGGTCGACATAGGGGCGGCCGAAGGCCAGGCGGCAGACGGCGAAGGTGCTGACTTCGTTGTAGCCAACCTCGCTTTCCAGGCGCGGACGCCAGCCGCGGCGTTGGTTCACCAGCCAGTCTTGCGCGGCGGGGAGCGCTTCGCAGGAAGCGACTGGATTGTCCCAGCGGCTGAGGCTGGCGCGGGGATAGGCGTGGAGCAGGATGGCGTCGTAGCGTTGGCCCGCGTTGGCTTGTTCGACGGCTTGCTGCCAGGAGAGTTTGTTCGGGCCGGGCTGGTCGGAGTGGTAGGTGACGGTGCTGCCGGCGAGGACCAGGTCGCTGGTCCAGGCGGCGATGTGGCGTGACTCGGCGGTGGCTGGACGTGGAGCGACGCGTTGGCGGCTGCTGCTGTCGTCGATGCTCAGGCAGTCGCCGTTGCGGGTGGCGTTTTGCAGCAGGTACGTGCGGATCGCGACGGCCAAAGCCTTGGCGGCTTCGGCGGGTTCGGGTCTGGCTTCGCGTTGCAGGACACGGGCGACGTATTCTTCGCGGTCCAGACGGGCGATCAGTTTGTCTTTCAGCAAAAACAGTTCGCCGTCGCTGTGGATATCGAGTTGATTGCCATTGGTGAATTCGACGCGGTAATCGCCCAGCAAGGGCCCGGACTCAACAACACGATCTCCCGCCAGAACGCGCCCGATGGGGTAGCGTGAAAACAGCCCCACCTCGACACAGCGTCCTACCTCCGAAGGCCAACTCACCGGCAACACCGAAGCCAGCGCCCCACCGTAGTGACGCAAGACCATTTGACTGGTCCCACGCCCACCCGCCCAAACCGGCGTGCCATCCACCGTCCACCCGGCAAACCCACCCTGGCGCGACGAAGGGTCCTGATCCCCCAACCAGCTCCAGGTTTTCACCCGCAACCGGCCACCGAGTTCGCCCACGACATTGCCGTCAGCCGCATTCAACACCACATCCAGCAACACCCGCCGCGCTTGATCCTGCGCTGGCATCACGGCTAGCACCTTAAGCAATTCAGCCACCGATACTCGCGTAGCAGGCTGCAACGAAGGCAAATTCAGCAACCACTCCGGCGCCTTACGTGCCTGCCAATACTCCCGCCAACCAGCATCAGAAATACCCAACCGCGCAGGCTCAAAATATAAACCGCACGACTTCACCAAGGCCTGATCGCGCTCAATCTTGCCGCCCGCCGTGCAGCAATAAACTTCGTCTTTCGACTGACCGCGACATTCGTAAGCCGGCTCATGGGCGTTGGTCTCCACCAGCCAGCCATAGACAAACAACTTCCACACACTGCCCAGCGGCGTCTGCAGATCAGCAGGCAACGGCTCGCGCGCGATCACCTGAGTCTGGCTCAACGACAGCAACTCACCCTTAAAGCCCAGCCGTAGCGGTTCGTCCTGCGCTGTCGCCAGCGCAGGGATCAAGCAAAGCAGCCACCAGACCAGAGGTCGGGTCATGTCAGTTGACCGTGACCTGGCCCAGGGCCGGTTTCTGTTCCTGAGCCTGATGCTGGGGCGCGTAGACCTGAGTGAATCGCACCGGCGGCAGGTTGAACTGACCCTTCTGCGAGAAACGCACCAAATGACGCAGACGCAATTCGCCACTCAAGGCATCCACCGGAATCGCATAAGCCATTTGCCCCGGCTCGAAACGCGCTTTCTCCAACGCGGATGGTTCGGTGCCGGCCTTGCCCATGAGCTTGATACCCCACGTGGTGCGCTCGACATCGGCGCCCGGTGGCAGCGGCACTTCGAGCATGCCGTAGCGCAGTGGTTTGGCGGCTTTGCTGCTGATGATCACTTCGTCCAGATACAGGCTGTCGCTGGACAACGGTTTGTTGCCGACCGCTTCCAGTTTGAAGGTGAAGGCTTCGTCGCCCGGCACCAGACGCGACAGCCGTCGGGTGATGGTTACGGCCATCGGATCAACCAGCGGTTGTTGGGTCTGGAAGCTCAAGGCCGCTCGCAACGGACGCTCTTGCGTACCGGTCAGCGACAGCACGGCGGGCACTGTCTCAGCACCCTGCCACGTCCAGTAAATCTCACCGGTATCACCGTACTTTTTCTTCCAGCCTTCACCCGGTGCCAGTGCAATGGTGGGCGAAGCCTGTTCGATGCTGCGCTGCAACCAGGTCAGCGCCAATGCGCGTTCCAGGGTCGATTGCTGTGGCAACAATCGTTGCAACAATGCTTGCGCGTGAGCCTGATCGAAGGCTTGCAGCGACAGGTTCAAGGCTTCGGCAAACGGCTGCGAGCTGACGGCCAAACGCTGTTGCGCATCAGCCAGTTGACGATTGAAGGCGTCTGGCAGAGTCACCTTCGATTGCTTAGCCAAAGAGGCCGTCAGCGCACGAGCAGCCGCCAGACCCAACGCCGAATCCGGATCGCTCATGACGATACTGTCTTCGCCATCCTCCATCAGGTTCGCCGCATGGCCCTCGCCTGCTTTCGCCAGGTCATCCATCAAACCGCTGAGCAAGGTGTTCACCGGCAATTGCATCTGCTTGGCGAACGACAGAATCAGCGCCCGCTGCAGCAGCGGCGTGTTTTTCGCCTGCTTCGAATAGACTTCCAGCACCCGCTGCCAATGCTCCGGCGGCAGGCTCAGTTCCAAGGCTTTGCTGGCGTGCCAGTCGGCGAAATAGGCGTAAGCGGTGAGGAACGCATCCGGTTCACCGTCCATGCCCCACCAGGTGAAGCTCGCCGAAGGCCCGGCCATTTGCACCAGGCGCAGACGGCTGTTCTGCATGATCAGACGCAAGCGATCACGGATTTGCGGATTCGACGACAAGGTCGGATACGCAATGCTCAGCGGCAGCAAACGACTGGCCGTTTGTTCGACGCCGCCGTACGGGTAACCCAACAGATCGTCGAGTGCCGAGCGGAACAGCGCTTGCGGACTGTCATCCAGACGCAGGCGAATCTCCGTCGCATCCGCTGGCAAGGTCAGCGGCGTATCACCGCTGGCCACGTCCAGGCTTTGGCTCTGCGTCACCTGCCAGCCTTCGCCGGTCGCGGTCAGCCGCACAGCCAGGGCATCAGCCGTTTTGCCGTCCTGCACCAGCTCAGCCGTCCACTCGCCACTGGCCAACGCAAACGCCGGCAGCGCGATGTAGTTGATGCCGTTATTCAGCGTCACGGGGACGCGTTGTTCGGTACCGCCGAAATGAATCACCAGCTCAGCCTTGACCGGTTTCTCGGCCTGACTGAACGCGAACACGCCGAGATCCGGTTTGTCGCCGTTGCGGAATTTGGTCGGGCCGCTCCACTTCAGGTACAGCGGTTTTTCCGAGCGTACGAATTGCTTCTTCTGCCCGACCTGACCGTCATCGGCGATGGCCCGGGCGGTGATGCGCCAGCGGGTCAGCGAGTCCGGCATCTTGAAGGTGAAACGGGTTTTGCCGTTGGCGTCGGTGATCAATTCCGGCTGCCACGCGGCAGTGTCGACGTCTTCCCGACGCGGCCGCTCCAGCACTTTCACGCCCCGCTCGCTACGGTTGGCTTTGCCCGGTGCACCAGGGCTGCCCGGCAATGCCACGTCGTAGCTGATGAATGACAGGCTGGCGCTGGTGCGCACGTTGTTGCGACGCGGGTGGTAGAAAAACTGGTCGATGGTCGGCGCCACTTCCGGTTGCAACGCGTAGACCATTTCGTCCACCACGCTGACCGTCAGGTGCGCTGGAACTGGCTTGCCAGCGAACTGTGTGGTCAAGTCCACCGACACGGTATCGCCCGGCTGATACGCCTCTTTATCGGTGACGATGGCCACGTCGATTTGCGGCGCGATTACCTTGATGCCGGCGTTCTGGAAGCTGTACTGACCGCCCTTGGTGTAAAGCACCGAGAACGTCAGGTTCGGCGCAAAATTGTCCTTCACCGGGATCCGCGCGCGGTATTGGGTCTCGCTGAGTTTTTCCATTTTCAGCCAGTCGCCGCCCTTGGACAGCAGCGCTGTGGCCTCGACCTTGTCGCGCTCCAAGGACAGCAGCGCATCGATGATCGGTTCAGGGAACGTGATCAATGCCAGCGCTTCGTCGCCAGACTTGTACTCGGGTTTATCGAGGACAATTTCCACGGTGCCCGGCACGGCTTTGACGCCGTCACCCGTAACCGAATGACCGGTGGCGCCCACCACGCGGCCATGGTCATCCTTCAACGTCAGGTTGTAAGTACCCGGGCGGTCGAAGGCCAGGGTGAAGCCTTTGTCTTTCGCGGCCAGTTTGCCTTCGCCAACCGTCTGGTCTTCCAGGCGCACCCAGCTATAGCTGCTCGGCGTCACCGCTTTGCTTTGTTCGCTGCCGCCTTCGTTCAAGTAGCTGAACGCAACCTTGTCGCCCACCGCGCTAAAACGCTGGGGCGCGCGCAGGCTGAAACTCGCCGCGCCGCGGTCGATGAGGATTTCCTTGGTGGTCTTGACCCGATACGCCGCGCCATCGCTGGCGAACACGGTGAGCATGTAGCGGCTCGGCTTCTCGGCCGCCGGCAGATCCAGCGTCGCGTTGCCCTTGGAATCGGTGGTCAGTTCGGTGCTGGTCAGCTCAACCGGGAATTGCCCGAGGTATTGCAGTTCGTTGTCGACCATCGACAGTTGTTGGGCGCGCAGGCTCAGGCTCAACTTGGCGTTCGCCACCGGTTTGCCGTCCGGGTAGAGCAGCACGAGGCTGCCCTTCACCGATTCGCCAGTGCGGTAATCCTGCTTGGCCAGGTTCAGGGAAATCTCGAAGTGCGGCTTGATGTATTCGGCGACACGAAAGGCACTGCTGTAGGCCTGATCCTTGTAGCTGAAACGCAGCTCGTAACCACCCGCCACCGCGTTATCCGGCAACTGGAAACGGCCTTGAGTGCCGGCCTTGGAATCGAGTTTCAGCGCCAGCGATTGCAGCGCCGTGCCGGTGGCATCGAGCACGGTCACGTTGACGTCGGCAGCAGTGGGCAGCACAGAGTCGCGGGCGTTCTTGAATTCGCGACCGACGATCTTCAGCGACACCCAATCCCCCGGCCGGTACAGCGGCCGGTCGGTGAAGGCATAGAGTTTGGTGTCGTAGATTTCGCTGTCGTAGTAGAAGTTTTCGGAGACAAACACCCCGCCCTCTTCGTCCTCGCCAATCACGAACGAACGCTCAGGGCTGACGTGTTTCAGACGCAGCAAACCATCGGCATCGGTGGCGCCACTGCTCATCACGCCGAGGCCATCGGTCCACAGCACATTCACCTTCGGCACCGAACTGCCTTGGTGTTTGCGCGCGGCCCACACCAGCAATTCATCACCGGCAATCTTGCTCACCGCCACGGTGTTGGAGACGAAGACCATGGTGGTCGCACGGTATTTGCCGATCAGCGCTTCCACCAGGTACAGGCCCGGTTTCAGATTGCCCAACGGGATGTACACGTTGCCCGGTGCAACGCTGACGAACTCACTGGAGGAACCGGCCAGGTTCACGCCTTCAGGCGGCTGGATCGGTTTGGCTTGCCACAGCGGATAGCGAAATTGGCTGACCACCGGCAAGCCCGGAATCAGCGCGAATTGCGGCTGAGCGTCGTAAGGCGTTGGCGCGGCCATGGCGGCGCCCATCTTCAGTTCCGGCACTTCCTCGGTAACTTGCTTACGCGATTCGTAGGAGAACGCGCGCTGCATCACCCGACGGGATTTGCGGTACCAGTTGTCCCACAGGTACGCGAGGGTGTTCGACAGGCCTTCACCCTTGAACTGGCCGTCGCTGACTACGCGGTGCAGGTTCTTCTGGCGCTTGAGGAAATCCAGTGGTTTGTCGATGCGATATACGCGAATGTCGGCGCCGCCGTAAGGCTCCATGCGGAACCGACGGTAGTCGCGACCCGGTGCTTCGAGGCGAACCATCGCCTGTTCGTCGCTGGCAAAACTGCTGTCGGCCAGCAGGAAAAAGCTTTCGCCGGCCACCGGCGTGTAGCCACTCGGCTCGACGGTGTCTTCGGCGTTGACCGCCGAAAAAGGCAGCACCAGGACCAATAGCAGAGGCAGAAAACGCAACATGCGGGCACCGATCATTGGGAGAGGAAGTTCAGTCGATAGACGCCAATGAAGTTGGGGTTGGCTGCGTCGGGTATCCATCGGGTGTCCTTCCATGTCATGAGTTGCTGCAGGCTTGCGGAGCGCATGCCGTTGTCAGTGGGGGTGGTGGTGCCGGTGTGATAGGCGATGTAGCGGCCCATCCAGATCATCAGATGCTGGTCGTCGCCCTGATCGAAAAACATCAGGTCGCCGGGCCGGGCTTGCGCCAGATCGCGGCCGATCAAATGGCTGTTGAACTGAATCAGTTTGATCGCGTTGACGTACGGCCCGACCTTGCCGCCGCCCTGCTGCCATTGCTGGGCGAGGCCGCGTTGCGCCTCGCTCAGTTGCAGCTCTGGCGGCAGGTAACGGTTGGACAGGCCATTGCTGCGCAGCCATTTGTCGTCGTGGACTTTCAGCGCTTCGTTGGCGGCAAAACGGACCAGGCCCGCGCAGTCCTGCTGATACCAGCGCGGGCTCGGGCCTTGGGTCAGTTGTTCCTGGGCGATGCGCACGAACCAGGCGCGGAACACCTGGGATTGCTGCGGGTCCAGCGGTGCGGCGTCACCGGCAAATGCGCGACTGCCCAGCAACATCGCCAGCAGGCCGAGGCCTCGGATAAGTGCTGTCACAGGGCTTTCCATTCCAGTGGCAGCCATTGCCAGTGGCCGTCGGGTTCGCTGCCTTCAGGCAAGGTCAGGGCGTATTTGCCGTAGCCGCCGAGCTTGCGCAGTTTCGGGATCAGGTAGGTTTGCGCGGCGTTGTAGAACACCGGTTCCATGTCCTGCGGCAGGCTGTCGAGGGTTTCCTGTTGCATCAGTTGCGCCATGGAATCCGGGCCGAAGTAGACCGGCATCAGCAGGTCTTTGGGCACCACGTCGGCCATCGGCGGGAAGCGTTTGTCGAGGGTACCGAGGGCTTTGTCCACCAGCTTGTCGTCGAGGGAAAACAGCAGCGTCGAACCGTGGCGCGCCAGGCTGACTTTCATGAACGCCTTGCCGGTGATCGCGTCCGGGTTCTCAGCATCCTTGGCCTTGTAAGGACCGAAATTGGAGCTGACCTGACGCTGCCATTGGTGGGTTGGGCCTTGCTGTTTCTCGATCACCGGGAACGCGTGCTCTTCGACGTTGCCTTCGTAGGCGCCGACCATCGAGCCGAACAGATTGCCCAGGTCGCCGTCGAGTTTGGCGCTGTCGTCATCGTTCAGGCTGGCCACCAGCAGCGGCGTGTACAACCGCGAATCGGCGTACCAGCACAGGCCAGCGGCACCGGCCATGTGTTCGGTCAGGGCCTGGGCCACTTTTTCTTCCGCGCCGAGTTTCACCAGTAATGGTTTTTGTTGTTCGGCGGCGAGCGGCAAAGCGACGCAGGCACTGGCACCCATGGGCATGGCTTGCCAGATCGGTTTGAAATCGAAATCCGGCTGGTCGTCCAGTTCGTCCATGGCCAGAAAGCTGTGCCAGCCCTTGTCGTCCATGTCGAAACGCAGCCCGGCGAAGTTCGGGATGAAACGTTGATACCCCATGGCCAGAACGCTGGAATTGACCGACAGGCGTTGTTTCACCTCAGGCGTGCGCGGTGGCAGGCCGAAGGCTTCGGGGAAGAGTTTCTGGCCGCCGAGCAGTGCTTCCAGCGATTCAGTCGACACCATGCCGGGTTCTTCGACCGGACCGTGGCCGGCGTCATACAGTTTGGCCGGATTGGACAGCACCACCAGTTTGTCGCCATGCGAGGCGAACAGCAGCGCTTTGCTGTGGTTGTAGGTGAGTTGATAAAGCGGCACCACATCGCCGGCAACTTTGATTTCAACCAATTGGGTCAGCTGCGAATCATCCAGCGCTACTTTCGCTAGCGGCTCCAGCACCTTGGCCAGACCACCGCGATCCATCACCAACAAAAAGTCTTTCAGCCGACCATCCGCCCCACGCCACAGCGCCACGTCTGCCGGTTGATCGAAGAGCTGTTCGATCAAACTGTCCTGCAATTTCAGGTCATGTTCGTAAATGATCCGCCGCAGACTGCCGATCAAGCCGAGGCGATCAGCGTGCGCTTCGTAATAGAAGACGAAATCTTCGGTCAGGGTTTCCTTGAGGAACGGCACCGCCAGCAAATCCTTGGGCAACTGGCTCAAGGAGTGGGTTTCGAGCAGACCGTCCGGCCGGCTCATGCCCAGTTTGTCGCTGGCCAACTCCGCCGGCGGCGCCTTGGGTTTGTGCATGAACCAGCCCAACCCGGCCGCGACGCCCGCCACCAGGATCAGCCCGGCCAGCAGCACCGGCCAGCGGCGAGGAGTTTTGGCTGCAGGCGTTTCGGCGGCCGGAGAAACAGTGTTATCGCTCATGTTCACAAAACCCGATGTCATCCGTGGAGCGGGATGCTTAATAGTTGAAAGTCTTGACCAGCAGCAGGTCACCGATGGCCCGCAGGGGCACGATGAAGGTCTCGCGTTTTTCGTCGACAGTGTTTTCGTTGAGCACCAGGTTGATCTGCGAGGTGATCACCTCGTTCTGGTTGCTGGTTTCATCGAAGTTATAGCCGCCACTGCCGAAGTTGCCCCAATAGTTCACGTAAACCAGATAGGTGCCGTGCATCGGCGCGGTCATGGTGAACATTTCCGGGCCGGGACCATCGACACCGTCCGGGTCCAGGCCGCCGCCGTTGCTCATCGCCGGGCGAGCCCAGAACGCGTGCTGGCCGTCGGGGGTCACGATGTGCAGGTCAAGTTCGGCTTTCGGGTCATCCCAGCCCAACACCACGCGAATCCGCGCCGGGGTGCGCAGGTTGTTGGCTTCATAGAATTGAACGCGCTTGAGCGACTTGCCTTCAGCGCTGCGTACTTCAACGCTGTTGGACCCCGCGCCAAACGCATACGGCCGGGCGAAACGCCCCTGGTCGTCGGTGTACAGATTCAGAGGATTGCCGTTGACGGCCAGCGCATGCGGCCCTCGCTGAGTGCCGATGGCCTTGAGTTGGCCCTGGATCATCGTGCGATTGCGCTGCACGCCTCGGTCGATGGGCGGCGTCGGATAGGCAACTTGAGGGTATTCGCTGCGATCGAGCAGGCCGTTGTAGCGCCAGCCGCCGACCGGCTCCGACAACTCGGCCGTCGGCTCGGCCCAGGCAGCTGTCGCGCAGACAAGCCCGATCAGCAATAGAAGAAATGAACGCATGTGACGCCTCCTGCCATGCATAACGAAACCTTGCACCCGATCCTCGGCGCGTTACAGATCCAAAAAAACTGCGTTTCGTCAGAAAGACCCATGACTTTCGGGTCGTAGAAGGCGCGAAGATTAGCCATTTGGCGGTTTTTTAACAATCGGATACATCTAATTTTGCGGTGGGATTCACGGTGATTGTTGGGCGTGAGCCGAATAGCGAGGGTATTCGGCTTATAAAGTGAGCCGAACCCCCACATCATTCCCCGGAGACACCAAACCCTGTGGCGAGGGGGCTTGCCCCCGTTGGTTGCGAAGCAACCCCAAAAACAGGCACCGCGTTTCATCAGGCATCCCACATTCAGCAATTTGCGACCGCTTCGTGGTCGAACGGGGGCAAGCCCCCTCGCCACAGGGTCGCGTTCTCCCCCAAGCGCAGTGGCCGAAACGCCCCGCTCATTTGCCCATAACCCCCATGTCTGCTAGTGTCGCGCCGGTTTAACGTCAACCGGAAATAGCCGCCATGGCCCGCAAAAAAGCTGCACTGGATTTCGAACAATCTCTCGCTGACCTGCAAACGCTGGTAGAGCGTCTGGAGAACGGCGAATTGTCGCTGGAAGACTCGCTGACGGCTTTCGAGCAAGGCATCGGTCTGACCCGCGATTGCCAGGCGGCGCTGGCCCAGGCCGAGCTAAAGGTTCAGGTGCTGCTTGAGCGTGATGGCGAGCTGGCCGAGGAACCCTTCGACGCGGATCAGCCAGAATGATTGCAGCGTATTCGGCGACCAGCCAGGCCCGCGTCAATGCTGCACTGGAAACCCTGTTCATTGCGCCGAGCCCTGAACTCGCGCGGCTGTACGAAGCCATGCGCTACAGCGTGATGAATGGCGGCAAACGGGTTCGCCCGCTGCTGGCCTACGCCGCGTGCGAAGCGCTGGGCGGCAAGGCTGAGCAGGCCAACGGCGCAGCGTGCGCGGTGGAGCTGATTCACGCTTATTCCCTGGTGCATGACGATTTGCCGGCCATGGACGACGACGATCTGCGTCGCGGCCAGCCAACCACTCACAAAAAATTCGATGAAGCCTGCGCGATTCTGGCCGGTGACGGCTTGCAGAGCCTGGCCTTCAGCGCCCTGCTCGATCCGCGCCTGAGCAACTCTGACACTGATGTTCGCCTGCAAATGGTCAGCGCTCTCGCAGTGGCCGCAGGCCCGGCCGGCATGGTCGGCGGTCAAGCCATCGACCTCGGTTCGGTCGGTCTGAAACTCGATCAGAAAGCCCTCGAATACATGCACCGGCACAAGACCGGCGCCCTGATCGAGGTCAGCGTCAAACTCGGCGCCCTGGCCAGCGGCCGCGCCGAGAAGGACGAACTGAAGTCCTTGCAGACTTACGCGCAGGCCATTGGCCTGGCGTTCCAGGTGCAGGACGACATTCTCGACGTCGAAAGCGATACCGAAACCCTCGGCAAGCGCCAAGGCGCCGACATTGCTCGCGACAAGCCCACTTATCCAGCCCTGCTCGGCCTCGACGCCGCCAAGGCTTACGCCCTGGAACTGCGTGATCAGGCCCTGCACGCGCTGCGACCGTTTGACGCGGCGGCCGAGCCATTGCGCGATCTGGCCCGCTACATCGTCGACCGGCGCAGCTGACGGCGTATCCGCCAAGTTAAAAGCAACGCGTGGGCAGGGGGCGATGCATCAGGTAAACTGCCGCATCTTTTATACCTATAACGATTCGCCTGATGCCCACGACGTTTCATGAGATTCCCCGCAAGCGCCCGACCACGCCCCTGCTCGACCGTGCCAACACGCCGGACGGCCTGCGCCGGTTAGGCGAAGCCGAGCTGGAAACCCTGGCCGATGAGTTGCGCCTGGAATTGCTCTACACGGTCGGTCAGACCGGCGGGCATTTCGGTGCAGGCCTGGGCGTCATCGAGCTGACTATCGCGCTGCATTACGTCTTCGACACCCCGGACGACCGGCTGGTGTGGGACGTGGGTCATCAGGCCTATCCGCACAAAATCCTCACCGGTCGTCGCGAGCGCATGGGCACCCTGCGCCAGAAGGACGGCGTCGCGGCCTTCCCGCGTCGTTCCGAGAGCGAGTACGACACCTTTGGCGTCGGCCACTCCAGCACATCGATCAGCGCAGCGCTGGGCATGGCCATTGCCGCCCGCCTGCAAAACAGTGATCGCAAGGCGATCGCCGTGATCGGCGATGGCGCACTGACCGCCGGCATGGCCTTCGAGGCGCTGAACCATGCGCCGGAAGTGGACGCCAACATGCTGGTGATCCTCAACGACAACGACATGTCGATCTCGCGCAACGTTGGCGGGCTGTCGAATTACCTGGCGAAGATTCTTTCCAGCCGCACGTACGCGAGCATGCGCGAAGGCAGCAAAAAGGTCCTGTCGCGCCTGCCCGGCGCCTGGGAAATCGCCCGTCGCACCGAAGAATACGCCAAAGGCATGCTGGTTCCCGGCACGCTGTTTGAAGAGCTGGGCTGGAACTACATCGGCCCGATCGATGGCCATGACCTGCCGACCCTGATCGCCACCCTGCGCAACATGCGCGATCTCAAAGGCCCGCAGTTCCTGCACGTCGTCACCAAGAAAGGCAAAGGCTTCGCCCCGGCGGAAGTCGACCCGATCGGTTACCACGCGATCACCAAACTCGAACCGCTGGACGCTCCGGCCGCCGCGCCGAAGAAAGCTGGCGGGCCAAAGTATTCCGGCGTATTTGGTGAATGGCTGTGCGACATGGCCGCGTCTGATCCGCGGTTGGTGGGCATCACTCCCGCGATGAAGGAAGGCTCCGACCTGGTGGCCTTCAGCGAGCGTTTCCCGCAGCGCTATTTCGATGTGGCGATTGCCGAGCAACACGCCGTCACCCTCGCTGCCGGCATGGCCTGCGAAGGCGCGAAACCGGTGGTGGCGATCTATTCGACGTTCCTGCAACGGGGCTACGACCAGCTTGTGCATGATGTGGCGGTGCAAAACCTCGACGTCCTGTTCGCCATCGACCGCGCGGGTCTGGTGGGCGAAGACGGCCCGACTCACGCGGGCAGCTTCGACCTGTCGTTCCTGCGCTGCATCCCCGGAATGCTGGTGATGACCCCGAGCGACGAAAACGAACTGCGCAAGATGCTCACCACCGGCCACCTGTTCAACGGCCCGGCGGCGGTGCGTTATCCGCGCGGCTCTGGCCCGAACGCGACGATCGAGAAAGACCTCGAGCCGATCGAAATCGGCAAGGGTGTGGTTCGTCGTCAGGGCAGCAACGTCGCCCTGCTGGTGTTCGGCGTGCAACTGGCCGAGGCGCTGAAAGTCGCCGAGACGCTGGATGCCACTGTGGTCGACATGCGTTTCGTCAAACCGCTCGATGAAGCACTGGTGCGCGAAATCGCTGGCAGCCATGAATTGCTGGTGACCATCGAAGAGAACGCGATCATGGGCGGTGCCGGTGGCGCCGTCAGCGAGTTTCTCGCCCGCGAAAACATCCTCAAGTCGATGCTGCACCTGGGCTTGCCGGATGCCTATGTGGAACACGCCAAGCCTGCGCAAATGCTGGCTGAATGCGGACTGGATGAGGTTGGGATCGAAGAAGCGGTGCGTCAGCGCCTGCAGCTGCTGAACCTCTAAGACATATACAAAACCTGTGGGAGCGGGCTTGCCCGCGATAGCGGAATGACAGTCGACTTATTCATTGACTGACACTCCGTCATCGCGGGCAAGCCCGCTCCCACAGAGTTTTGTGCAACCTCAAAAATGTATTCGCTTTAAAGCGCCGACGGACTGTTCATGAAACTCTCTCCTTTTGCCCTGGCGCTGGCCCTCCTGCCGGCTGGCCAACTCTTGGCCGACACCTTCGAACGCGACCAGGCCCTGAAACTGCCCGACGTGCTGATCAGCGCCAACCGTCAGGTCGAAGCGCGTAACGACAGCAGCGCCGCCAACACGGTGTTCACCCGCGACGATATCGACCGTCTGCAACCGAGCAGCGTCACTGACCTACTGCGTCGGGTGCCGGGCGTACAGGTCGGGCAAACCGGCGGGCGCGGCAGTCTGCCGGGGGTCTACATTCGTGGTACCAAGTCGGCGCAAAGTCTGGTGCTGGTCGACGGCCAACGCATCGGCAACTCGACCTCCGGCGACAGCAACCTGCAACACATCAACATCGAACAGGTCGAGCGCGTGGAAGTGCTGCGTGGTTCGCGTTCAGTGATTTACGGCAGCGATGCGATTGGCGGGGTGATCCAGATCTTCACCCGCCGTGGTGGCGAACAGGGCTTGCAACCCCGTATGCACGTGGGGGTTGGCAGCAATCAGACCTGGGAACGCAGCCTTGGATTGTCTGGCGGCGACGCGCAGACCCGCTTCAATCTCGGTGCCAGCCTCGATGAAACGGCAGGCATCAATCGCACTCACCAGTCTTATCCCAGTGATGGCGATCACGATGAATACCGCAATAAGTCGGTCAGCTTAAGCCTGAGTCACGCCCTCACCGATGACATCGAAGTCGGCGCCAATCTGCTGGATAACCAGGGCAAAAGCGCATTCGACAATCCGTTCGGCCGCTTCGACATGAACACCTTTGAATCGGTCCAGCAGCAGCCCTACAGCGAGTTCGCGGTGAGCAGCGTCAGCAGTTACGTCGATGCGCGCATCAATGACGCCTGGAAAACCCGCGTCGAGTTCGGCCATAGCGAAAACCGTGAGAAGACGCTCGACAAGCTCAGCGACGAGCGCAGCGTGTTCAACACGTACCGCGACTCGGTGAACTGGCAGAACGACCTGACCCTCGACGAGCGCAACAGCCTGATCCTCGGCGGCGACTGGTACGAGGACCGGGTCAACAGCAGCACGCCATTCGACGAGGACAGCCGCTGGAACCGCGCCGCGTTCATTCAACATCATTACCAGGCGGACAGTTTCTCCACCGAACTGGGCCTGCGCCGCGATCAGAACCAGCAGTTCGGTGGCCAGAACAGCTGGAGCGGCACCTTCACTCTGCCGCTGAATCCGGACAACGATGTATTGCTGACCTACAGTGAAGGCTTCCGCGCGCCGACGTTCAATGACCTGTATTACCCCGATTTCAGTAATCCGGATCTGAAACCCGAGACGTCGAAAAGCTACGAGCTGCAATGGCGCAGTCAGCTGACCGACACTGCTCGCCTGGAAGCTTCGCTTTACCGTACGGACCTGGAAGACGCGATTATTTTCGGCAGTAACAACCGGCCGCAGAACGTCGCGCAGGCACGCATCAACGGTTTCGAAGCGGCGTTGAAACAGGAACTGTTCGGCTGGCAGAGCAACCTCGGCGTAGCGATCATCGACCCGCGGGATCGCGACAGCGGCCACACCCTGGCTCGGCGCGCGCGGCGGACCTTGAGCCTGGATCTGGATCGGCAGTTCGACCGGCTAGGGCTCGGCGCCAGCTGGCAAGCGGTGAGCAGCAGCTATGACGATGAGAACAATCAGCAGCCGTTGGGCGGGTACGCGTTGCTGGGGTTGCGCAGCAGTTGGGAATTGAACCGTGAGATCAAGCTTGAGCTGAAGGTCGATAACCTGCTGGACAAGGGTTACAGCCGGGCGCTGTACAGCCATGAAGGTAGCCAGTATGGGTATCGCGAGGAAGGTCGGGCGTGGATGTTTGGGGTGACCTGGACACCAGAACTTTAGCCCACGATCGTTCCCACGCTCCGCGTGGGAATGCATCCCGTGACGCTCTGCGTCACATCAAGAGCGGACGCGGAGCGTCCATGGCGGCATTCCCACGCAGAGCGTGGGAACGATCAGCGTGAAGGCGAAATCAGCTGACAGAGATTGGCCGTCGCTTCGATCATCTGCCCACTCGGCCGCTCCAGGCCTTTATCCGTTACCAACAGCAATTGCCTCTGCGCCACTGCGGCAACCTGCGGCCAGGCTTTCCACGCATCAAGCTGCGCCTGATCGCTGGCCAGGATCACTTCTGGATTGCGTTGCAATACCGCTTCGACACTGACCTGCGGCGCCGGTAGCGTCAGGTCGGCAAACACATTGCGCGCCCCGCACACTTCAAGCGCATCGCTGATGATCTGCCCGCCACCCACGGTGTACAGCGGCCGATCCCAGACCTGGTAAAACACCCGCAATGGCACATCTCGACGATAACGCTGGCGCAGCGAATCCAGCCGCTGACGCAACTTTTCAGCCAATGAAACACCACGCTCCGGACGGCCGAGTTGTGAGGCGATCGCCTCAATCTGCGCAGTGAGTTGTTCAAGGTTGTGCGGTTCCGCAACGTAGGTCGGGATGTTCAACCGTTTGAGCTGTTCACGCTGGGCCGGGCCAACGCTGCCGGGCCAGAGCAACAACAGATCGGGCTTGAGACTGAGCAATTGCTCCATGTCCAGCTGGCCATAGCGGCCAACCGAAGGCAGGTCTTTGAGCTCGGCGGGACGCTCACCGGCATCCAGCACACCCACCAGCAGGTCAGCCGAACCCAGTTCAACAACGATTTCAGAAAGCGACGGCGCGAGGCTGACAACGCGTTCGACCGCCGCCGTCGGGCCACTGACGGCCAGCAGCAAAACCGCCAGCCAGACGGGCCGCATCAGCCGAGTTGACGCGGAATACGGTAGAGGTAAAACAGCACCAGGGTCGACAGCGCCAGCAGCATCAACGGCACGGCTTCGAGACCGACGAATACCGCTAGCGCAGCGATCCAGGCCGGCAGGCCGGCAGCCAGGAATGCCGTGCGACGCTTGGCAGCCAGGGCGATCCAGGCAGCAGGTTCTTCAGGGGTATCGAGGGCTTTTTGAGTGGCGATCAACGCGTGTTTGTAGCCGCCGAAGAATTTCAGGCTGACAAACATCGAAGCCACACCGGCGATGAACAATGGCATCGCCAGCACCGGCAGGATCGCCTCGCTCTGGCCGAATACGCCGTTGATCACGAACAGCGGCACCAAGGCCAGCGCCAGGTATTGCCACCAATTGACGGACAGTCGCCGCCGAACCTGACCGCGGGTCACGCCCGGTCTGCCTCGCCCTGGTGCTCGTTGCCCATCATGTGGTCGAGCTTGCTGGCCTTGGTGGCCAGGTAGAGTTTGTTATGCGGGTTATGACCGGTATGCAGCGGCACGCGCTCGGAGACCACGATGCCCATGTCGGTCAACGCTTTGACCTTGCGTGGGTTATTGGTCATCAGACGCAGGGATTTCACGCCCAAGTGCTGCAGCATCGGCAGGCACATGGCGTAGTCGCGCTGATCGGCGGCAAAGCCCAACTGTTCGTTGGCTTCAACGGTATCGGCGCCGCCATCTTGCAATTCATAGGCGCGGATCTTGTTCAGCAGGCCAATGCCACGACCTTCCTGACGCAAGTACAGCAACACGCCTCGGCCTTCACGGGCGATGGCCTGCAAGGCGGCCTCGAGTTGCGAGCCGCAGTCGCAACGCTGGCTGAACAAGGCATCGCCGGTCAGGCATTCGGAGTGCAACCGGCCGAGTACCGGGGCACCGTCGGCGAACTCACCCAGGCTCAGCACAACGTGCTCGCGCCCGTTTTCCTCATCGAGAAAGCCGTGCATGGTGAATTGCGCAAAAGGCGTTGGCAGCTTGGAAGCGGCGACAAAAACGACAGGCACCGGTGTGCTCCTGATCAATAAGTACTGGAGATTCGCAGACGCGGCATTGTAACAGCACGTTCCAACAGACGCTTAGGCTGAATTATGGGGCATAACAATCAAAAAGTTAGATCTCAAGCCACCACAGCTCCCTGTGGGAGTGAGCCTGCTCGCGATAGCGGTCTGTCTTTCACCATTGATGCCGGCTGATACACCGTCATCGCGAGCAGGCTCGCTCCCACAGGGTTAATCAAGCGCTACAGTTTTGCCCGTCAGGCAAAAATCCAAACCAGCCCCTGCATCGCCAACCACGCAAACACCCCGGCCAATACATCATCGAGCATGATACCGACGCCGCCGTGCACATGCCGGTCGATCCAGTGAATCGGCCAAGGCTTGAGAATGTCGAAAAAGCGGAACACCAAAAATCCGGCGAGCAACCAATACCAGCCTTCCGGCACCAGCCAAAGGGTGATCCACATCCCGACCATTTCGTCCCAGACGATGCCTTCGTGGTCGTGTACCCGCAAATCGTCGGCGACCTTGCCGCACAGCCAGAAGCCAAACAGCATGGTGATGCCGAGCATCAGCCAGTAACCCCAATCGGGCAGCATCTGCCACAACGGGATAAAGGGCAGCGCAACTAACGAACCCCAGGTGCCCGGTGCTTTTGGCAAGGTGCCCGAGCCGAAGCCGAACGCCAGGAAATGCCACGGATTGCGCCATACCGAGGGCGGCACGAATTCCGCCGGGACCTGTTTGGGATGATCTGTCACGGTGTCTCCCGAAAATGTTGATAGCCCCGGGTTTGCGGGGTGATGTCTTGTCCGTCGGCGTCGAGCAGCACTACGCCCTGCCCCGTCACGACACGGCCGACCACATGGATCGGCCAGCCGTCCGCCAGCAATGATGACAACTCGGCGGGGGGCAAGGTAAAGGCCAGCACGTAATCGTCACCGCCGCTCAAGGCGGCTTGCTCAGCGCCAGACTGGCCGAGGAAGGCCAGCAGCGCCTTCGACAATGGCAGTTTACTGCGCTCTACCTGAACCCCGACTTTCGACGCCAGGGCAATGTGCCCGCAGTCGGCGAGCAGGCCATCGGAGATGTCCAGCGCCGCACTAGCTCTGCCGCGCAACGCCATGCCAAGGCCCAGCTGCGGTTGCGGCGACCAGTAATGGGCACGCAACGGATCAGCGATGGCCGCATCAGCCATTCGCTGACCGAGCACCAGCGGCAATGCACCCGCCGCGTTGCCAAGCTCACCGCCAACGCACAGAAAATCGCCTGGCTGCGCACCGCTGCGGGTCAACGCCAGACCTGCCGGCACACGACCGAACACGGTCATGGTCAGGCTCAATGGCCCACGGGTGGTATCCCCCCCCACCAGCGCCATACCGCAGCGCTGCGCCATGACGTTCAAACCACGGGCGTAGGCGTCCAGCCAATCGGTGGTCACCGTCGGCAAGGTCAGGGCAAGGGTAAAGGCAATGGGGGTGGCGCCCATGGCGGCCAGATCACTGACAGCCACAGCCAGCGAGCGCTGACCGAGCAGGAACGGGTCGCAAGGATCTGCGAAATGCACACCGGCAACCAGTGTGTCGGTAGAAATGGCCAACTGCTCCCCGGGAGGAACAGCTAGCAAGGCGCAGTCATCGCCGATCCCAAGGGCAACGCCTTCGCCGCCCTGCGCACAAGGCGCGGCGGCGAAGAAATTGCGGATCAGCTCAAACTCACCCATAGCGATTGCAAGCGCCAATCAGCGCTTGAACGCCTTCACTTCAGCTTCACGCAGACGCGGGGCCAGCTTGTCGAGTACACCGTTGACGAACTTGTGGCCGTCGGTGGAACCGAAGACTTTCGCCAGCTCGATACCTTCGTTGATCACAACGCGGTACGGCACGTCGACGCGCTTGAGCAGTTCCCAGGTCGACAGGCGCAGAACGGCCAGTTCAACCGGGTCCAGCTCTTCGATGGTGATGTCCAGGCACGGCGTCAGTGCAGCGTCGATTTCAGGCTTGTGAGCCGGAACGCCGTGCAGGATGTCGTGGAAGTACGCGGCATCGACATCGCTGAAATCGTTATCGACCCGAAACTGCGCTTCGATCTCGTTCAAAGATTGCTTGGCCATGTGCCATTGGTACAGCGCCTGAGTCGCGAGCTGACGGGCTTCGCGACGCTTGACGCTTTTCGATGGCTTGCCGGCATCCGCAGGCTTTGGATCGCGCGGGTTGAAACGATCGCTTTCGTCGCTAATCACTTGGCCTCCAACTGCGCCAGCAGGCTGACCATTTCCAGAGCGGACAGGGCAGCTTCAGCACCTTTGTTACCGGCCTTGGTGCCGGAACGTTCGATGGCTTGCTCGATGGAATCAACGGTCAGCACGCCAAATGCGACTGGAACGCCGAACTCCATGGACACCTGGGACAGGCCCTTGGTGCATTCGCCCGCCACGTATTCGAAGTGCGGAGTACCGCCACGAATGACCGCGCCCAGGGCGATGATTGCCGCGTATTCGCCCTTCTGAGCGACTTTCTGCGCAACCAGCGGAATTTCGAAGGCGCCAGGTGCGCGGATGATGGTGATGTCGCTTTCGCTCACGCCGTGGCGAACCAGGGCATCAACTGCACCGCTGACCAGGCTTTCAACGACGAAGCTGTTGAAACGGCCTACTACCAAAGCGTAGCGGCCTTTAGGGGCGATGAAGGTACCTTCGATGGTCTTCAGGGTCATTCGTTAGATCTCTTAAAGAGCCGGGACGCGTTTTCTACGCGTCCCTCAGTGATGTGTTAACCGCGAATCAAGGACTGGAAACAACCGGTCATTATTCGGAGGGCACGTATTCTACAACTTCCAGATCGAAACCGGATATCGCATTAAATTTCATCGGCGCACTCATCAGGCGCATTTTGCGTACGCCCAGGTCCCGGAGGATCTGCGAACCGGCACCAACAATGCTGTAGGTGGTCGGTTTTTTCGCCGGAACGTGCTCCGCGGTTTCGCGGATATGCGCCAGCAACACGTCGCCATCGAGCGGGTGACCGAGCAACAGCACCACGCCACTTCCAGCCTCGGCGACCGCGGCCATCGCGGCGCGCAGGCTCCAGCGGCCAGGTTGCTTGACCATCAACAGGTCGCGCAGCGGGTCCATGTTGTGCACGCGAACCAGGGTCGGCTCTTCGGCGCACACGGTGCCCAGGGTCAGGGCCATGTGCACGTCGCCTTCCACCGAATCACGATAGGTCACCAGGTTGAATTGGCCCAGTTCGCTGTCCAGCGGCTGCTCGGCAATCCGCTGAACGGTACGTTCGTGGATCATCCGGTAGTGAATCAGGTCGGCGATGGTGCCGATCTTGATGTTGTGTTCGGCAGCAAACGCTTCCAGTTCGGCGCGGCGGGACATGGTGCCGTCGTCGTTCATCACTTCGCAGATCACGCCGCTCGGCTCGAAACCGGCCATGCGCGCCAGGTCGCACGCCGCTTCGGTGTGGCCGGCGCGAGCGAGGGTGCCGCCGGCCTGGGCCATCAGCGGGAAGATGTGGCCGGGGCTGACGATGTCTTCAGCCTTGGCGTCTTTTGCGGCAGCGGCTTGCACGGTGCGCGCACGGTCAGCAGCAGAGATGCCGGTGGTCACGCCGGTGGCCGCTTCGATGGACACGGTGAACTTGGTGCCGAAGCCGGAACCGTTGCGCGGCGCCATCAAAGGCAGTTTCAGCAGTTCGCAGCGCTCGCGGCTCATCGGCATGCAGATCAGGCCACGGGCGTGCTTGGCCATGAAGTTGATGTGTTCAGGCTGGCAGCACTCGGCGGCCATGATCAGGTCGCCTTCGTTCTCGCGGTCTTCGTCATCCATGAGGATGACCATCTTGCCTTGGCGGATGTCTTCAACCAGTTCTTCGATGCTATTGAGCGCCACAAGGCACCCCCCTTCTTTCGAAATTTGAGCTTCAGGATTTGAGGTAGCCGTTGGCGGCCAGAAAGCTTTCAGTGATGTTTCCGGACTTTGCTGGCTCTGCGGCCTTGTCGCCCAACAGCAGGCGTTCCAGATAACGGGCAAGCAAGTCAACTTCAAGATTCACCCGGCGACCTGGCTGGTAAGACGCCATGATGGTTTCGCTCAGGGTATGCGGAATGATCGTCAGCATGAACTCGGCGCCATCGACCGCGTTCACGGTCAGGCTGGTGCCGTCGACGGTGATCGAGCCTTTATGGGCGATGTACTTGGCCAGCTCTTTGGGAGCGCGGATGCGGAACTCCACAGCGCGAGCATTCTCGGTACGGGCAACCACTTCGCCCACGCCATCGACATGACCGCTGACCAGATGCCCGCCGAGGCGAGTGGTCGGGGTCAGGGCTTTTTCCAGGTTCACCGGGCTGCCGCTTTTCAGATCATTCATGGCGGTGCAGTCGAGGGTTTCGCGACTGACGTCCGCCGCAAAGCCGTTGCCTGGCAATTCAACCGCGGTCAGGCACACGCCGTTGACTGCGATGCTGTCGCCCAGTTTGACGTCGCTCAGGTCGAGCTTGCCGGTTTCTACGTGAACCCGCACATCTCCGCCTTTTGGGGTCAATGCACGAATACTGCCGATGGATTCGATGATGCCGGTAAACATGGAGTCCTCCTCGAGAACAGGGCTGTCGCGTGGCGCAGGCCCGGAATTATACGCTCGCCGCTGGCGAAGGAATGGCGATGACTCGCCAGTCATCGCCAACCGCGCGGATTTCGATGATTTTGAGTTCAGGCGCATCCTTCATTTGCGCGAGCGGCCAATCCAGCAACGGGCGCGCAGACGAACCTAAAAACTTGCCAGCGATGAAAATCTGAAACTCGTCCACCAGCCCTTGCTGAGCGAAAGCCCCGGCCAGACGCGGGCCCGCTTCGACCAACACTTCGTTGACCCCGCGGGCGGCGAGTTCGACCAGCAGTTTGCGCAGGTCGACCAAGCCATCCTCGCCCGCCACGATCAGGCATTCCGGACCGTTGGCGTATTGCTCTTCAATCGCCATGCAGGTGGCGACCAGCGCCGGGCCAGCCTTGAAGAACGGCGCGTCCAGCGGCACGCGCAGGCGACCGTCGATCAACACACGCAGCGGCGGACGGCTCATGGCCAAAGCGGTTTGCTCAGGGTCCAGGCCCAACTCATCGGCACGCACAGTGAGACGGGCATTGTCCGCCAGCACCGTGTCGGCGCCGGTCAACACTACGCTGGCCTGCGCGCGCAGGCGTTGTACCGCCGAACGTGCCGCCGGGCCGGTGATCCATTGGCTTTCGCCGCTTTCCATCGCCGTGCGACCGTCGAGGCTCATGGCCAACTTGACCCGCACGAACGGCAAGCCGTGCTCCATGCGCTTGAGGAAACCTTCATTGAGCTTGCGCGCTTCGCCTTCCAGCACGCCGCTTTCAGTAGCAATGCCGGCCTGGGCCAGGCGCTGCATGCCTCGACCGGCCACCGACGGATTCGGGTCTTGCATCGCCGCGACGACCCGAGCCACACCGGCATGTACCAGCGCGTCCGCACAAGGCGGCGTGCGTCCGTGGTGGCTGCAAGGTTCGAGGGTCACGTAAGCGGTGGCGCCTCGAGCCTTGTCGCCGGCGGCGTGCAGGGCGTGGACTTCGGCGTGGGGTTCGCCGGTGCGCACGTGCCAGCCTTCGCCGACGATTTGCCCGTCACGCACGATCACGCAGCCAACCCGAGGGTTGGGGTGGGTCGTGTAATGACCTTTGCGCGCCAGTTCCAGCGCGCGGGCCATGTAATGAGCGTCGAGGATGGCTTGTTCGGAAGTGGGGGTCATTCTTTCACCGGCTCACGGGCCAGGCGATCGATCTCTTCGCGGAACTCGTTGAGGTCCTGGAAGCGTCGATACACGGAGGCGAAACGAATGTAGGCGACTTCGTCGAGCTTTTGCAGCTCGGCCATCACCAGTTCACCGACGACAAGGGATTTAACCTCTCGCTCACCGGTGGCGCGCAGTTTGTGTTTGATGTGCACCAACGACGATTCCAGGCGCTCGACACTCACCGGGCGCTTCTCCAGCGCACGCTGCATGCCGGCGCGGAGTTTTTCTTCGTCGAACGGCTGGCGGCTGCCGTCGGTTTTGATCAGGCGCGGCAACACCAGTTCGGCCGTCTCGAACGTCGTGAAACGCTCGCCGCAGGCCAGGCATTCACGCCGGCGGCGTACCTGTTCGCCCTCGGCGACCAGACGCGAGTCGATGACCTTGGTGTCGTTGGCACCGCAGAAGGGACAGTGCATGGTGGCAGGCAACAAAAAAAGGGAGGGCCATGGTAGCGCATCCCCGTGGCAAGACAAGCCATAGGGTTTGCGGTATACAGACGGGCTATAGAGCTAGATCCATGGATTTCACCTTGCTGGAGCCGAAAATGTCCCTAAGACCGCTGGTTTTGCTCAGTCTTTTCAGCCTGCTGGTGGCCTGCAGCAGCGATGCACCCAAGCCCCAGCCGCCGACACCAGGCCCCGCGCCACAGGCCGCGCAGAAGAAAGCCAGGGAATCGGCCAACCTCGGCCCGTTGCCCGCGTATCAGCGTGAATTGAGCGGCACCTTGCAAGGCGTGCCGGCCGGTGCCGAAGTCGAGTTGGCGCTGCTGGTGATCGACGATAAGGACCGCCCGCAACAATTGCTGGCCAGTTCCAGCCTGATCGGCACCAATCAGATTCTGCCGTTTCACCTGCGTTTCAACCCGGAATCCTTCCCGGTCGGTGCCCGCGTTGAACTGCGTGGCCGCGCCAGCCAGTCCGGCCAGCTGATTTTGCATCTGCCGCCGCAAGTCATCACGCAGCCAACGACGCAAATGCTGGGTCAGCTGCAATTCGTCAAAGCGCCATGATTGCACCGTTCGACCTGCAACAGGCGCTGGGTGAACTGCTCGGTGACGCGCAGCTGGTTGCCTGTGAACTGCCGGACACCGATCTGAAGCTTTGGCTGATCGATGGCGACAACATGGACCGCGCATTCAGCCCGGAAGAAACCCGGCGAATTCTCCATGAGCCGCCTTATTGGAGTTTTTGCTGGGCCAGTGGGCTGGCGGTCGCCCGCTATCTCGCTGAATTCCCTGAATGGGTCAAAGGCAAACGGGTGCTGGATTTCGGCGCCGGTTCCGGGGTGGCGGGGATTGCGGCGGTGAAGGCCGGAGCGTTGGAAGTAGTGGCCTGTGACCTCGACCCGCTGGCGATTGCGGCGTGCCGGGCGAATGCCGAACTCAACGGCGTACACCTCGACTACTCGACGGATTTTTTCGCCGAAGCGGATCGGTTTGATCTGATTCTGGTGGCCGACGTGCTGTACGACCGGGCGAATCTGCCGTTGCTCGATGAATTCCTCAGTCGCGGCCAGCAAGCCCTGGTGGCGGATTCACGGGTAAGGGATTTTCGCCACCCGTTGTATCAACGCATCGAGATGCTGGAAGCGATGACCTTGCCCGATCTGGCCGAGCCCGAAGAGTTTCGGCATGTGAGCCTTTACCACGCCACCCGAGCCTGATCGTTCCCACGCAGAGCGTGGGAACGATCGTGTTACGGCTTTCAGCAGCCCCTCGCGAAGCTTTATAGTGAGCCCATTCACGCTTTTACGAGATCCCCCATGAGTCAGGAAACGCCGTACATCTTCGACGCCACGACTGCCGATTTCGAGCAGTCGGTGATCGAGAACTCTTTCCACAAACCGGTGCTGGTGGATTTCTGGGCCGAATGGTGTGCGCCGTGCAAGGCCTTGATGCCGATGCTGCAAACCATCGCCGAGAGCTATCAGGGCGAGTTGCTGCTGGCCAAGGTCAACTGCGACGTCGAGCCGGACATCGTTTCGCGCTTCGGCATTCGCAGCCTGCCGACGGTGGTGCTGTTCAAGGACGGTCAGCCGGTGGACGGTTTTGCCGGTGCACAGCCGGAATCTGCCGTGCGCGCGATGCTCGAACCTCACGTGCAAATGCCACCGCCGACGGCTGCCGATCCGTTTGAGCAAGCTCAGGCGCTGTTCGATGACAATCGCTTTGCCGATGCCGAATCCATCCTCAAAGTGCTGTTGGGCGAAGACAACACCAATGCCAAGGCGCTGATTCTCTACGCTCGCTGCCTCACCGAACGTGGCGAGTTGGGCGAAGCGCAAATCGTGCTCGACGCGGTCAAGACCGATGAACACAAGGCCGCGCTGGCCGGCGCCAAGGCGCAGATCCAGTTCCTCGGTCAGGCCAGGGATTTGCCGGATGCGGCAGACCTGAAAGCGCGTCTGGCGAAAAATCCGCAGGACGATGAAGCGGTTTATCAGCTGGCAATCCAGCAACTGGCCCGCCAGCAATACGACGCGGCGCTGGATGGGTTGCTCAAGCTGTTCGTACGCAATCGCAGCTACAGCGAAGGCCTGCCGCACAAGACCTTGCTGCAGGTGTTCGAACTGCTGGGCAACGATCACCCGCTGGTGACCACGTACCGCCGCAAGTTGTTTGCCGCGTTGTATTAAGTAGCTGGCTCTTGCCAGCTGTAGAGCGGCGTATCCCCGCCGCTCGTCACTTTCACATCAGCGCAATGACGCAAACGCACTAGCAAGCGCTTGCCCGACGCCGCACTGCCGGTCAGCCCTTCCAACTGTTCCAGCAAATCCGGCCCGCTCAATTGCCCGGCCTTGCGCAGCAAATCCTTGGCGATCTGCCACAGCGCCTCATCCTGATTGACCGGTTTTGCCGGCGCAGCACTGGCCTCCGGTTTCACCACCTGCAACTGCGCACCGAGCCGTGCCCAGTCGCCGTCATCCATCTCCAGCGTCAAATCCACCGGCCAGTCGCCGATGCTTCCGCGTATTCGCAACATAAGTCTGCTCCTGCACATTTCTGACTTGCATGCTCCCATGGGACTTGTGCAACGCCAAGCAGACGGTCAAACTCTCGGCGCCTACGTTATAAGATTACATAACAAGTTCTTCATTTTACTTTTCGGAGACCCCACCATGCGCCGTCTGCTTCTCGCTCTGCCGTTTGCCCTGTTGCCGCTGGCTGTCGCCCACGCCGTTGATGAACATGATCATGAGCACGGCAGCCTCGGCGCCCACGAACATGGTGTCGGTCGCCTGAACGCAGCGCTGGATGGACAAACCCTGGAGCTGGAACTGGAAAGCCCGGCGATGAACCTGGTGGGTTTCGAACACGCCGCCAGCACCGATGCCGACAAAGCCAAAGTCGCCGCCGTTCGTGCGCAGCTTGAGAAACCACTGGTGCTGTTCAACCTGCCGAAAGCCGCCGGTTGCGTGGTGGCAACCCATGAACTGGAAAGCCCGCTGTTCGGTGACAAGCCGGATGCCGATGAAGAGGCCAAGGGCGAGCATCACCACGACCACAGCGAAATCCACGCTCATTATCAATTCAGCTGCTCGGCACCTGGCGCACTGAAAACCCTGGACCTGGCGAATATCTTCAACACCTTCCCGGCGACCCAGAAAATTCAGGTACAACTGATCAGCCCGAGCGGGCAGCAAGGCGTAGAAGTGACGGCCAAGGCTGCCGCCCTGAAATTCTAAATTCACCGCAGAACCAATGTGGGAGCGGGCTTGCTCGCGAAAGCGGTGTCTCATGCAACATTGATGTCGACTGATACACCGCTTTCGCGAGCAAGCCCGCTCCCACAGGGTTCACCACCAACCTGACCGGTTTCACATGACCCAAGCACTCATCGAACTGTCCGACCTGGGCTTCAGTTGGCCCGGTCATCCGCCGCTGCTGGATATCCCGGCGTTTCGCCTGGAGCCCGGCGAAACCCTGTTCCTCAAAGGTCCCAGCGGCAGCGGCAAGACCACCCTGCTCGGCCTGCTCGGCGGTGTGCAGAAGCCCAATCGCGGCAGCATCCGATTGCTGGGCCAGGAACTGACCGAACTCTCGGCCGGCGCTCGCGACCGCTTTCGGGTCGATCACACCGGCTACATCTTCCAGCAGTTCAACTTGCTGCCGTTTCTCTCGGTGCGCGAGAACGTTGAGTTGCCTTGCCACTTCTCCAAACTGCGCGCCGAACGGGCGATCCAGCGCCACGGCAGCGTCGATCAGGCGGCGGCCACCCTCCTCGCCCACTTGGGTTTGAAAGATGAAAGCATCCTCAGTCGTCGCGCCGATTCGCTGTCCATCGGCCAACAGCAACGGGTCGCTGCCGCGCGCGCGTTGATCGGTCAGCCTGAATTGGTGATCGCCGACGAACCGACCTCGGCCCTGGATTACGACGCCCGCGAGAATTTCCTTCGCTTGCTGTTCGCCGAATGCCGCGAAGCCGGGTCGAGCCTGCTGTTCGTCAGCCACGACCAAAGCCTGGCACCGCTGTTCGATCGCCACCTGTCGCTGGCCGATCTCAATCGCGCCGCCACCCCGTCCGAGGTCTGAGATGTATTTGTTTCGTCTAGCCATGGCCAGCCTGGCTAACCGCCGCTTCACCGCGATCCTCACCGCGTTCGCCATCGCCCTGTCGGTCTGCCTGCTGCTGGCGGTGGAGCGGGTGCGCACCGAAGCCAAGGCCAGTTTCGCCAGCACCATCAGCGGTACCGACCTGATTGTCGGCGCCCGTTCCGGCTCGGTGAACCTGTTGCTGTACTCGGTGTTCCGCATCGGCAACGCCACCAACAACATCCGCTGGGACAGCTTCGAACACTTCGCCAACAACCCGAAAGTGAAGTGGGCGATCCCGATGTCCCTCGGCGACTCCCATCGCGGTTATCGCGTGATGGGCACCACCGAGGCGTACTTCGAGCATTACCAATACGGTCATCGGCAACACCTGCAACTGGCCGACGGCCGCGCTTTCGCCACCGACCCGTTCGAAGTGGTGCTCGGCGCCGAAGTGGCCGATGCGCTGCACTACAAGCTCGGCGACAAACTGGTGCTGGCCCATGGCGTGGCAGTGATCAGCCTGGTCAAGCACGATGACAAGCCGTTCACCGTGGTCGGCATTCTCAAACGCACCGGCACACCGGTGGACCGCACGCTGCACATCAGCCTCGGCGGCATGGAAGCGATTCACGTCGACTGGCACAACGGCGTGCCGGCGCGCGGTAATGGCCGGATCAGTGCCGATCAGGCGCGCAACATGGACCTGACGCCGCAAGCGATCACCGCGTTCATGCTCGGCCTCAACAGCAAGATTTCGACCTTCGCACTGCAGCGTGAGATCAACGAATTCCGCGGTGAACCGATGCTGGCGATCCTGCCGGGCGTGGCGTTGCAAGAACTGTGGAGTTTGATGAGCACGGCGGAAAAAGCCTTGTTCGTGGTCTCGCTGTTCGTGGTGCTGACCGGGTTGATCGGCATGCTCACGGCGATCCTCACCAGCCTCAACGAACGCCGTCGGGAGATGGCGATTCTGCGATCGGTGGGTGCCCGGCCGTGGCACATCGCGACGTTGCTGGTGCTGGAGGCGTTTGCCTTGGCACTGTCCGGCGTGATTGCCGGTGTAGCGCTGCTGTATGTGGGCATCGCCTTGGCCCAAGGTTACGTGCAAGCCAATTACGGTTTGTATTTGCCGCTGGCCTGGCCGAGCGAATATGAATGGACGCTGCTCGGTGGCATCCTGAGCGCCGCATTGCTGATGGGCAGCGTGCCAGCCTGGCGCGCGTATCGCCAATCCTTGGCCGATGGCCTGTCGATCCGTTTATGAGGACGTTGAACATGCCCCGCGTTGTGCTTGCGTTGTTGATGCTGGTCGCTTTGCCCCTGTGGGCGGCCGAGCCGAAAGACTTGACCTGGTCGGAAATGATCCCGCCGGACGCCGCACCGGAAGTGCCGAACATGACGCCGCTGCACGACCTGTCGCAGATGGGCAACGCGTTGGCCGCCGAATCGGCGCCAGCAGCCAAGCAGGACATGCCCAATGCGCCGGTGGTGAAAAACCTCGACGGTCAGAACATTCGACTGCCGGGGTACATCGTGCCGCTGGAGGTGAGTGAAGAAGGTCGCACCACGGAGTTTCTGCTGGTGCCTTATTTCGGCGCCTGCATCCACGTGCCGCCACCGCCGTCGAATCAGATCGTGCATGTCAAAAGCGAAGTCGGCGTGAAGCTGGATGAGCTGTATCAGCCGTACTGGATCGAAGGTGCGTTGCAGGTGAAAGCATCCACTAGCGAGTTGGCGGATGCCGGGTATCAGATGGAGGCTGACAAGATCTATGCGTATGAATTGCCGCAGTGACCGGCAGTTATGCGGTGTTTGATAGATAGCCTTCGCGAGCAAGCCCGCTCCCACATTGGATCTGTGCATCAACACAAATCCCTGTGGGAGCGAGCCTGCTCGCGATGAGGTCATCAAAGGTTCCACAAAAATCAGGGCCATCACTGTTTCATTGAGCTGAGTCAAAAGACCGTATCAGACGCCTCCGTACCATTGGACATCAAACATTTTTAACGTCCTTTGGAGCCCTCCATGCACAAGTCCTTGCTCAGCGCTTCGCTGTTTGCCCTCGCGCTCGCAGCACCGTTAGCCTACGCCCACGAAGCCGGCGATATCATCCTTCGTGCCGGTGCAATCACCGTCAACCCGGAAGCCGACAGCTCCAGCGTCAAGGTTGATCAAGGTCCGCTGAAGGGTGCCGATCTGGGTGGCAAGGCCACTATGAGCAGCGACACGCAACTGGGTCTGAACTTCGCTTACATGCTCAACAGCCACTGGGGGATCGAGCTGCTGGCGGCCTCGCCGTTCGAGCATGACGTGAAGCTCAAAGGCACCGCCCTGGGCGCAGCCAATGGCAAACTCGGTTCGCTGAAACACCTGCCACCGACGCTGAGCGTCGTGTACTACCCACTGGACTCGAAGTCCGCGTTCCAGCCGTATGTCGGTGCCGGTATCAACTACACCTGGATCTACGACGAGCACGTTAGCAGCGAAGCCAGCGCCAACGGTTTCAGCAATTTCAAGGCGGATAACTCCTGGGGCATGGCGTTTCAGGTCGGTGCCGACTACATGCTGACCGACACCATCATGATCAACGCCCAGGTGCGCTACATCGACATCGACACCACCGCGACCGTAGAAAACAACGCAGTGGCCCAAGGCACTCGCGCCAAGGTCGATGTGGACGTAGACCCGTTCATCTACATGGTTGGCCTGGGTTACAAGTTCTAAACCCGCCACACAAAAAAAAGGCGCCTTCGAAAGGCGCCTTTTTTGATCGTTCCCACGCTCTGCGTGGGAATGCCTCAATGGACGCTCTGCGTCCGCTCTTGGGACGCGGAGCGTCCCGGGCTGCATTCCCACGCGGAGCGTGGGAACGATCTATCGTCCCAACAACCGCGCCAGGCCGACATGCATCGGTGTCTGCTCAGGGCAGGTAAAGCGCTCCAGCAAACGCTGATTGTTCGCTCGCGAGTGGCGGATGTCACCGGAGCGCGCCGGGCCATAGCTCACCGGCGGCAATGGACCGACCACCGTTTCAAGGGCTTCAAGCATTTGCTTGAGGGTCGTGGCCTGGTTCCAGCCGACATTGACCGCACCGACTTCGACCTGCGGTTTCTCGATGGCTTGCACCAGCAAGTCGACCAGGTCTTCGACGTAGACGAAATCGCGAGTCTGCTCACCGTCACCGAACACCGTGATCGGCAGGCCCTTCTGCGCGCGTTCGCTGAAAATGCTGATCACCCCGGAATACGGCGAGGACGGATCCTGGCGCGGGCCGAAGATGTTGAAGAAGCGGAAAATCACCGGCTCCAAAGCATGCTGGCGACGGTAAAAATCGAAGTAATGCTCGCTCGACAATTTGTCCGACGCGTAGGGCGTCAACGGTGCCTTGGGCGTGTCTTCGTCAATCGACTCGCCTTCGCCATTGTTGCCATAGACCGCTGCGCTGGACGCATACAGCACTCGCTTGACGCCGGCCTGGCGCATGGCTTCACAGACATTCAGCGAGCCAATGAAGTTGCTCTGGTGAGTCTTCACCGGGTCATCCACCGACGCCTGCACCGACGCCACCGCAGCCAGGTGCGCCACCGCGCTGCAACCGACCATCGCCCGCGCGACCAGCGCAGCATCGGCGACATCGCCCACGATCAGTTCGACGCCTGGATTGTCCAGCGGCAAGTTGCTGCGTTTGCCGGTAGAGAGGTCATCGAGAATGCGCACCGAATGGCCCTTGGCGAGTAAGGCATCGGTGAGGTGCGAACCGATGAAACCGGCGCCGCCGGTGATTAAAACAGGGCCGTCAGCCATGGCGATAAAACCTATCCAGTAAGCCCGGGAGTGCCGCACGCCAGGCGCGGGGCTTGATCCCGAAAGTGTGCAGAATTTTCTTGCAGGCCAGCACCGCGTGTTGCGGCTCTTCGGCGGCGTCGGGCCGAGCGGCGTGAGCCTGGGCGGTCGGCGCTTCGATGGCCAGCGGATGCAGGGCGCGGGCTTCGGAGAGGATCGCCTGCCCAAGTGCCAGCGGCGTGGTCGCCTCATGCCCGGCGTAATGGTAGGTGCCCCACAGCGGCGCCGAGCAATCGAGTTGCTTGAGGACCGAGATGATCACCCGGGCGGCGTCGTCGACCGGCGTCGGATTGCCCCGGCGGTCGTCGGCCATCAGCAATTCTTCCGGCAGTTCGGCGCGGCCGAGGAAACGTCCGAGGGTGCCGTCGGGGCTGTCATCCAGCAACCAGCCGAATCGCAGCAACACGTGTTGCGGGCAGGTGGCGCGAACGCTTTGCTCGATCCGCCACAAGGCTTGACCGCGCAGGCCCAAGGGCACCGGTTCGTCTTTTTCGCTGTAGGCCGTCGCCCGGGAACCATCGAACACCCGATAGCTCGATGGTTGCAGCAGCACGATGTTGTGATGCTGGCACAGTTCGGCCAGACGCTCGATCGCCCGTTCCTGCCCGGCCAGACGCTGTTCGCTGACCGTCTCCGCCTGAAACCAGTCGAAGTAATAGGCGAGGTTGATCAACGCGTCTGGACGGGTGTCGTCGAGCAGCTGCGTCAGGCTCGCGGCATCCCAGCCGTCTTGCGGTGGGCGGGGGGCGAGGAAGCCGATGTCTTCCTCCGCACCGAGGCGAATCAGCGCCTGCCCAAGGGCATTTCCGCCGCCCAGTAACATAAGGCGCATTCGCATAGAGTCAGCAGGCCCAGTCTGATTGAAACAATGGCTTTATCGACACCGCTCGCGGGCGATGCCGTCGATAGTTGCCGGAATCGTTGCATTTTGCGGGTTTAGTGCGCAACCGTCATCCGTAAAGTGTAGATCCTGGGGATTTGTGGCGCTGCTACTGGCCTCATCGCGGGCAAGCCCGCTCCCACAGTGTTCTCTGTTGTCCACAAATTTTGTATTCACAGAAGATCCCTGTGGGAGCGGGCTTGCCCGCGATGGGGCCCTGAAGACCTGCGAAGGTTTTGAGCGGTACTTGCATCTTCAGCCCCCCGCCCGCATTAATTGCTCTATGAATCTGCCAATCCCGACGGACAGCGCCCTGGCAGGCTTCCACCCCGCCGTCAGCGCCTGGTTCAGCAGCACCTTCCCGACGGTCACCGCCGCCCAGGCTCGGGCGTGGCCGTTGATCCGCCAGCAGCGTTCGATCCTGGTCGCCGCCCCTACGGGCTCCGGCAAGACCCTCACCGCGTTCCTCGCGGTCATCGACGACCTGGTCCACCGCGCAATGGCCAACGGCGGCCATCTGCCGGATGAAACCCTGGTGGTCTACGTTTCGCCGCTGAAGGCCTTGTCCAACGACATCCAGATCAACCTGCAAAACCCGCTGGCCGGCATCACCGAGCAATTACGCGCAATGGGCCTGCCCGAACTGCAGATCAACACCGCCGTGCGCACCGGCGATACGCCGCAAAAAGACCGCTCGGCGATGCGCAAGATCGCCCCCCACATTCTGGTGACCACCCCGGAATCCCTTTACGTGCTGCTCGGCTCCGACTCGGGCCGGCAGATGCTCAGCACCGCGCGCACGGTGATCGTCGACGAAATCCACGCAATCGCCGCCAGCAAGCGCGGCAGTCACCTGGCCCTGAGCCTCGAGCGACTGCAAGCGTTGTGCGCGCAACCGCTGATGCGGATCGGCCTGTCCGCCACGCAAAAACCCATCGAAGCCGTCTCGCAATTTCTGGTGGGCCGTGATCGCGCGTGCGAAATCATCGACATCGGCCACGCCCGCCCGCGGGATCTGGACATCGAGGTGCCGCCCGTGCCGTTGTCGGCGGTGATGGCCAACGACATCTGGGAACTGGTCTACGACCGACTCGCCGCCCTCGCCCGCGAACACCGCACCACGCTGATTTTCGTCAACACCCGACGCCTCGCCGAACGCCTGAGCCGTCACTTGAGCGAACGCCTCGGCAAGGACGCGGTGGCCGCCCACCACGGCAGTCTGGCCAAGGAATTTCGTCTCGATGCCGAACAGCGCCTCAAGCGCGGCGAGCTGCAAGTGCTGATCGCCACGGCGTCCCTGGAACTCGGGATCGACATCGGCGATGTCGACCTGGTCTGCCAGATTGCTTCGCCACGTTCGATTGCCGGGTTTCTGCAACGGGTTGGCCGCTCCGGGCACCAAGTCGGTGGCACGCCCAAGGGCCGTTTGTTCGCCACAACCCGCGACGACCTGATCGAGTGCGCCGCCCTGCTCGACTGCGTGCGGCGCGGCGAACTCGACACCTTACTGATCCCCAAGGCACCGCTGGACGTGCTGGCGCAGCAGATCATCGCCGAGGTCAGTTGCCAGGAATGGCAGGAGCAGGCGCTGCTGGAGATGTTCCGCAACGCCTCGCCCTACAGCGAGCTCGACGACAAACATTATCAGGCGCTGCTGCACATGCTCGCCGAAGGCTACAACGGTCGCCTGGGCATCCGCAGCGCTTACCTGCACCGCGACGCCGTGACCCGCACCCTGCGTGGTCGGCGGGGCGCCAAGCTGACGGCCGTGACCAGCGGCGGAACGATCCCGGACAACGCCGACTACAGCGTTTTACTCGAACCCCAAGGGCTGAACATCGGCAGCGTCAACGAAGACTTTGCGGTGGAAAGCATCGCCGGGGATGTCTTCCAGTTGGGCAACACCTCCTACCGGATTCTGCGGGTCGAAACCGGCAAGGTCCGGGTCGAAGACGCTCAGGGCCAACCGCCGACCATTCCCTTCTGGCTCGGCGAAGCGCCGGGGCGCAGCGCTGAACTGTCGTTCGCGGTGGCGCGCCTGCAAGCGCAACTCGATGCGCTGCTCGGCGCCACCCCGGGTGACTTGCAGCCCGCGACTGACTGGCTGACCGACACCCTCGGTCTGAACCTGGCCAGTGCCGAACAATTAGTCGATTACCTGGCCCGCGCGCGCCTGACTCTCGGCGCCCTGCCGTCACAGGACACGCTGCTGATGGAGCGGTTTTTCGACGAGTCCGGCGGCACGCAATTGATCATCCACACGCCGTTCGGCAGCCGCATCAATCGCGCCTGGGGCCTGGCCCTGCGCAAGCGTTTTTGCCGCACCTTCAACTTCGAATTGCAGGCCGCCGCCAGCGAAGACGCCATCGTCCTGTCACTGTCCACCGGCCACAGTTTTGAACTCGATGATGTCTGGCGTTACCTGCACAGCAACAGCGCCGAGCACACCCTGATTCAAGCCGTACTCGAGGCCCCGCTGTTCGGTGTGCGCTGGCGCTGGAATGCCGGGGTCGCGCTGGCGCTGCCACGCTACAGTGGCGGGCGCAAAGTCCCGCCGCAGATCCAGCGGATGAAAAGCGAAGACCTGATCGCCAGCGTATTTCCCGACCAGATTGCCTGCGTTGAAAACCTCGCCGGCGAACGGGAAATTCCCGACCATCCCCTGGTGGAACAAACCCTCGACGATTGCCTGCACGAAGCCATGGACAGCGAAGGTTGGCTGGCGTTGTTGCGGCGCATGGAACGCGGTGAGATCCGCCTGATTAGCCGCGACCTGCCGGCGCCCTCGCCGCTGGCAGCGGAAATTCTCAGTGCCCGACCCTACACCTTTCTCGACGATGCGCCGCTGGAAGAGCGCCGCACTCAAGCCGTGCTCAACCGCCGCTGGAGCGATCCGCAGTCCACCGACGACCTCGGTGCGCTGGATGCGGAGGCGATTCAAGCCGTGCGCGAGGAAGCCTGGCCAACGCCGACGGGGGTCGATGAAATGCATGAGGCGTTGATGAGCCTCGCGTGTATCACCGCCGCCGAGGCCCAGGCCCATCCAGACTGGCTCGAATGGCTGAACGCCTTGGCCGACAGCGGTCGCGCCAGCCGCTTGCAAGTCAATGCCGGGCAAACGCTGTGGTTGGCACTGGAGCGGCTGACCTGCCTGCAAGCGATTTATCCACAAGCGATTTTGCAGCCACCGTTGCAGGCACTGCCCGGGTTCGATGAAGTCTGGACGGCGGACGAAGCGGTGCTGGAAGTGATTCGTGCGCGACTCAGCGCATTCGGGCCGCTACCGCTGAACGCGATTGCCGAACCGCTCGGTTTACCGGCGACCCAAGTCACCCAGGCGTTGGCGCAACTGGAACGCGAAGGCTATGTGCTGCGCGGTCAATTCACCCCCGGCACGGCGGAGGAAGAATGGTGCGAGCGGCACTTGCTGGCGCGGATTCACCGCTACACCGTCAAGCGTCTGCGGCGGGAAATCGAACCCGTGG
The DNA here is from genome assembly GCF_900105495.1 of Pseudomonas frederiksbergensis. Taxonomy (NCBI): domain Bacteria; kingdom Pseudomonadati; phylum Pseudomonadota; class Gammaproteobacteria; order Pseudomonadales; family Pseudomonadaceae; genus Pseudomonas; species Pseudomonas frederiksbergensis. Next base: position 278,316 of record NZ_FNTF01000002.1, read on the forward strand.
CGTTGCAGGATTTCATGCGGTTCCTGTTCGATTGGCAGCATCTGTCTGCCGCAACCCAAGGCCAGGGCAGCGCAGTGTTGCCCGCGATAGTCGGTCAGTTCGAAGGCTACCCCGCCGCCGCTTCAGCCTGGGACAGCGATATTTTGCCGGCGCGAATAAAAGACTATTCAGCGAGTTGGCTGGATGACCTGTGTCGCAGCGGCAAACTGGTGTGGACGCGACTGACCGCGCGCAACAAGAGCGCCAGCACGGCGCTGCGCAGCACACCGATTCTGCTGCTGCCGCGCAGCCAGGTCGGGTTGTGGAGCGGATTGACCGAGCAGACGCCGGTCAGCGAGCTGTCGCCCAAAACGCAAAAAGTTTATGAAGCACTCAGCCAACACGGTGCGCTGTTTTTCGATGAGCTGATTCACGAGGCTCATCTGCTGCGCTCGGAACTGGAAATCGCCTTGCAGGAATTGGTCGGCGCCGGGTTGGTGAATGCCGACAGCTTCGCCGGGCTGCGTGCACTGATTACGCCGGCCAGCAAACGCCAGAACCGCAGCAGCCGACGCGGGCGCGGAGCGTTTGTCGGCGGCATGGACGATGCCGGACGCTGGGCCTTGCTGCGACGCGGCGCACAAGCTCCGGTTGTGGAGAATAAACGTCCGGCACCGACGCCGACCGACACCCTTGAACACATCGCCATGACCTTGCTCCGGCGTTACGGCGTGGTGTTCTGGCGCTTGCTGGAACGGGAAGCGGATTGGTTGCCAAGCTGGCGGGAATTGCTGCGCACTTTCCATCGGCTGGAAGCTCGCGGCGAGATTCGCGGAGGAAGGTTTGTCAGTGGCTTGGCCGGTGAACAGTTTGCGCTGCCCGAGGCCATACCATTGTTGCGCGAGGTGCGGCGACGGCCGCATGACGGGAGTTTGATTGCCGTGTGCGGAGTTGATCCACTGAACCTCGCCGGGACGCTTTTACCGGGCGCAAAAGTACCGGCATTGGCGAGTAATCGATTGGTGTATCGCGATGGATTGCCCGCCGCTGCCGAGATTGCCGGAAAGCAGATTTTTTGGTTGGAGCTGGATCAGCAATCGACTGCCGAGCTGCACAACAAACTCACCCGACACTGATCGTTCCCACGCTCCGCGTGGGAACGATCGGTTGCGAGGATTATTGGGTGCGCGCCTGATCCGGCAGGCACACCGATGAATGCTCCGATGCAAGCTCATCGCCTTGCAGCGGCTCGACAGCTTGCCGGGGCATCAACACCTGCTGTGGATAAGTCTGCGCGAAATGCACCCACGGGCTGTTATCCACAAGCTTTTTCAAACGCTGGTTGAACGCTCGACTCACTGCGTATTGCCCTCCCGACACGGTGCGAAACTGTGCCGTCAGCACCACGCCGTTGAGGTCCATCTTGTCGACACCAAACACATCCAGCGGCCCTTGCAGGTTGTACTTGAGGAACGCATCGTCGCGGATGGAATCCCCGGCCTCGCGGATCAACTCGATAGCCTTGTCGACATCGGTGTCGTAAGTGAATTGCACCGAGAAGAACGCATAGGCGAATTGCCGCGATTGATTGGTCACGGCCTTGATCTGACCGAACGGCACCGAGTGCACAAAGCCCTTGCCGTCACGCAGGCGCAAGGTGCGGATGGTCAGGCCTTCGACGGTGCCGGCGTGGCCAGAGTCGAGGACCACCCAATCGCCAATCGACAACGTGTCTTCAATGATGATGAACAACCCGGTGATCACATCCTGCACCAGCTGCTGGGAACCGAAACCGATGGCCAGCCCCACGACACCGGCACCGGCCAGAAAAGGTGCAACGTTGATCCCCAGGTTAGCCATGGTGGTGATCGCGCAGATCACCACCAGAATGATTTTGATCGCGTTGCGCAGCAGCGGCAGGATGGTTTTGATCCGGGTGCTGGGCTGGCGCGCCGAGCGTTTGCTGACGGGTGGCTTCAGGGCTTCTTGAATCGCCGTGTCCAACACCACCCAGACCATCCAGGTCACCAGGAAAATCAAACCGATGCGGCTCAGGGAATCACTGATCGCCCGGCCGACCGAATTGCTCACCGCAAATTCGAACAGCGACACCCCCCAGATGCGCCCCAGTACATCGATGAACACAATCGCCAGGGCGATGCGCAGCAACGCGTGGGAAAGGCTGAGAAAGCGTTCCTTGTAGGCACTGCTGCGACGCACGGCCAACTCACTGCGCGACTTGAACAAATGATGAAGCGACGTACTGAGAAACACCGTCGCAATCAGCAAGACAGTAGTAAACAGCGCGCAGCGAAGCACTTCCTGGTTGTCATCGCCGATGCCGATCAGGTTGATCACCGACACCAGCACCATCAACAGAATCGGCCAGTACCAGAGCCCGGAAAAGATCCGCAGCATTTCACGCAAGGCCGGCTGGCTGAGGCGCTGGGCCAACGGCAAAATGCGGATCAGATGGGCAACCGGACGGCGCATCTTGATCACCAGAATGCCAAAGGTGACCGAGGCCGCCACCCCGGTGAACACCGCGACGCTGCTGGTGAGATTGCCGCCAAGCAGACGGGCGATCTGCGGGCTGGTCAAGCCGTCGCTCAGCGCCACGAGGAAGCCCATCAAAAACAGCGGTCGTGGGCTGTACTGATGAATAAGCTGCACCGCCCGGCGCTTGTGGCCAGCGTTGAACAGCACCACCAGCGACAACAGCAACGACGCGGCGAAGATGCCGCTGCTGGTGGCATAAGCGAAACACAACGCCAGGGCCCGGCCAGCGGACACTTGCAGGAAGTGGCTGACGTACAGCGTCAGCGGCAGGCTGATCAGCGCCGGAACCGTGTAGGGCAACACATAACCGAGTAACGCCTGACCGCGCTCGCGAGTCAGCAACAGGCGGTTCTGGCACAGACGTTTGGCGAGCAGACCGCCAAGCAACCAGAGCAGCGCGAAAACGCCAAGCCACACGCCGGACAACAGCAGGAAATCCCCCGCCACGCTCCAGCTCGAACGAGATGAGGGATGATTGACCAGTTGATCCACCTCAACCGCGGCCCGGTCTGCCCGCAGACGCCAGGCATCCAGCAGGTCCTCGTTGAGATCGAGTTTCCCCTGGACTTGATCAATGCTCGAACTGATCGCCCCCAGCAAACCACCCTGTACCAGCGGTTCGGGGTGGGCCAATGGAGTCGCGGTGGTGGCCGGCACGCCCGGCAGTGCGGCGGCAGCCTCCAGCTCGTTGCTGCCCAGAATCGCCAATGCCCCCAGTAGTATCGCGGTCTTGAACTTGAACAAACGCGGTGCTCCTGCAAAAGGGTCTGTAAGGAACTGATCGGGGAATTGTAGGCAAGTTCGGTTTTGGCCGTGAGATTACAAGCCAATGCGACTCCCTGTGGCGAGGGGGCTTGACCCCGTTGGGCTGCGGAGCGGCCCAAAACCCGTCAATCGGTATTCTCCAGATACACCGCGAACAATGGGTTTACGCCTGCTTCGCAGTCGAACGGGGGCAAGCCCCCTCGCCACAGGTATTTTTCAGCCCGAGGTGATCTTTGCGCGCAAGGCAAATATCAAATGCCCATCCCCCTATTTTTCCGCATAACCCAAACCCCGACACTGCGCTCCATCAATCAATCCACCGGAGTTGCAGTCATGCCCATTGCCTTGCTCGCGCTGACCCTCAGCGCCTTCGCCATCGGGACGACCGAGTTCGTCATCGTTGGCCTGTTACCCACCATCGGCGCCGACCTTGGCGTCAGCCTGCCGTCCGCCGGCCTGCTGGTCAGTCTCTACGCATTGGGCGTTGCCATCGGCGCCCCGGTGCTGACCGCCCTCACCGGCAAAGTCCCGCGCAAACTGCTGCTGTTGTCGCTGATGGTGCTGTTCACCCTGGGTAACCTGCTGGCCTGGAAAGCGCCGAGTTACGAGTCGCTGATCATTGCGCGGATCGTCACCGGCCTGGCCCACGGGGTGTTCTTCTCGATTGGCTCGACCATCGCCACCAGCCTCGTGCCGAAAGAGAAAGCCGCCAGCGCGATCGCCATCATGTTCACCGGCCTGACGGTGGCCTTGGTGACCGGCGTGCCACTGGGGACGTTCATTGGTCAGCATTTCGGCTGGCGTGAAACCTTCCTCGCGGTGTCCGCCCTGGGGGTGATCGCGTTCATCGGCAGCCTGCTTTACGTGCCGAAAAACATTGCCCACAGCAAACCCGCTTCACTGTTGCAGCAATTGCAGGTGCTCAAGCAACCCCGTCTGCTGCTGGTGTACGCCATGACCGCGGTCGGTTACGGCGGCTCATTCATCGCATTCACCTTCCTGGCACCGATTCTTCAGGACATTTCCGGCTTCAGCGCCAGCACCGTCAGCCTGGTGTTGCTGGTCTACGGCATCTCAGTGGCCGTCGGAAACATCTGGGGCGGCAAACTGGCGGACAAACGCGGCCCGATCAGCGCCCTGAAAATCATCTTCGCCCTGCTTGCCGCCGTGTTGTTCGTACTGACCTTTACCGCTGGCAGCCCATGGCTGGCCCTGGCCACCGTGCTGGTCTGGGGCGCGGTTGCATTCGGCAACGTGCCGGGCCTGCAGGTTTACGTGGTGCGTCAGGCCGAACATCACACCCCGCATGCGGTGGACGTAGCGTCGGGCCTGAACATCGCAGCGTTCAACCTCGGCATCGCCGGTGGCGCGTGGGGCGGTGGCTTGATCGTTGCTCACATGGGCCTGATCCACACTGCATGGATCGGTGGCCTGGTGGTGTTGGTGGCGTTGGCGCTGACCGCGTGGAGCGGTCGTCTTGATCGATTAGGTCCGGCATATGCCGAATCGGTTGAAGGTTTAACCCGAGTAGTCACAGGCCACTGATGCCCCTGTGGGAGCGGGCTTGCCCGCGATGGCGGCGGCACATCCAGCGATGATGTGACTGACACACCGCTTTCGCGAGCAAGCCCGCTCCCACATTTGATCTGCGGTGTTTTGTCGAGCGTGTACCGTCCGTAGCCCCGTCGAAACTTTCTCGCCTGCCGCGCAGTCATCAAAAGACAGGGCGGTCCGAAGACCATTAGACGGGAGGCGACATGGCGGCGATCCACATCGGCATTTCAGGCTGGCGCTACACGCCCTGGCGGGGGGAGTTCTACCCGAAGGGGCTGACCCACAAACGCGAATTGCAATTCGCTTCACGGGCCGTCAACAGCATCGAAATCAATGGATCGTTTTACGCCCTGCAACGGCCGGAACGGTATGCCCAGTGGTACGCCGAAACCCCGAGGGGCTTCGTTTTCAGCGTCAAAGCCCCGCGCTTCATCACCCACATCAGGCGACTGCGAGACATCCATAAACCCTTGGCGAATTTCTTTGCGTCGGGGGTGCTGGAACTCAAGGAAAAACTCGGCCCGATCCTCTGGCAATTCCCACCCAACTTCAAATTCAATGCCGAGTTGTTCGAGACCTTTCTGGAGCAGTTGCCCCGCAACACCGAAGAGGCCGCCGCCCTCGCCCGCCAGCATGATTCGCACCTGAACGGTCACGCCAGCCTGAAGGCCTATGGAAAAAAGCCTTTGCGCCATGCCATAGAAATCAGAAACGAGAGCTTCGTCGACCCCGCCTTCATCCGCCTGCTCAAACGCCACAATGCTGCGCTGGTTATCGCTGACACCGCCGGTAAATGGCCGTACCGCGAGGACCTCACCAGCGACTTCGTTTACCTGCGCCTGCACGGTGCCGAAGAACTCTATGCCAGCGGTTACACCCCCGAGGCGCTGAAACGCTGGGGCGACCGGATCGAGGCTTGGCACCACGGCCGGCAACCGCCCGACCCGCAGCTGATCGCCCCCCGGCAAAAGCCCAAGGCGCGCAAATCCCGTGAGGTGTTTTGCTACTTCGACAACGACATCAAAGTCCGCGCGCCCTTCGATGCCCGCCGCTTGCTGGAGCGCTTTCACCTGGATAAAGACCTCGCCACCCGCCCCGGTGAACGGGCCGCCGAAGGAGTGCTGTCATGAGCATTCCCGAACAGGTCGGCCCTCGCGATGAACAGCCCCCCATCATCACCGCCGTGCGGCGCTTCACGGTGCTGACGGTCAACACGCACAAGGGGTTCACCGCGCTCAACCGGCGCTTTATCCTGCCGGAACTGCGCGAAGCGGTGCGCAGCGTGTCCGCTGACGTGGTGTTTTTGCAGGAAGTCCACGGCACTCACGAGCATCACCCTCAGCGCTACACCAATTGGCCGGCGATGCCGCAATACGAGTTCCTCGCCGACACCCTATGGCCGCAGTTTGCCTATGGGCGCAACGCGGTCTATCCGGCGGGCGATCACGGCAATGCACTGCTGTCGAAATTCCAGATCATTCGCCATGACAACCTCGACGTGTCCATCAGCGGTCACGAAAACCGCGGCATCTTGCATTGCGTGCTGCGCCTGCCCGGTGACGGCCAGGAAGTGCATGCCATTTGTGTGCATCTGGGCCTTCGCGAAACCCACCGCACCGAACAGCTCAAGTTGCTGGCCCGGCGCCTCGAAGAACTGCCCAGCGATGCCCCGGTGATCGTTGCCGGTGACTTCAACGATTGGCGCCAGCGTGCCGACGCGCTGCTCAAACCCAGCGGTCTACGGGAGGTTTTCGCCGAACTCCACGGCAAACCGGCGCGCAGTTTTCCAGCGCGCTTGCCGGCGTTGCGCCTTGACCGCATCTATGTGCGCAACCTCAAGGCCAGTCGGCCGCAAGTGCTGGCCGCGCGGCCCTGGTCACACCTTTCCGACCATGCACCGCTATCGGTGGAGATCGAGCTATGAGCACCCCATCGATGGATAAAACCAACGTGGAACACTTATCCACAACTCCGCCGATCCGTGAGCCGGGTGTGGTCGACGTCGAATATGGCTGGCAAGGCAACAACCGCGTAGAGCTGCTGGAAAACGGCGAAGACTATTTCCCTCGGGTGTTCGAAGCCATGCGTCAGGCCAAGACTGAAATCCTCCTGGAAACCTTCATTGTGTTTGAGGACAAGGTCGGTAATGAGCTGCAGGAAGTGCTGATCGCCGCCGCTCAACGGGGTGTGCGAATCACCGCCAGTCTCGACGGTTTTGGCTGCGGTGAACTGAGCACGCAATACCTCAGTACCTTGAGCGAGGCGGGCGTACGCATCCAGATTTTCGACCCGGCGCCCAAACTTCTGGGCATCCGCACCAACTGGTTCCGGCGTCTGCACCGCAAGATCGTGGTGGTCGACGGCACGATTGCTTTCATTGGCGGCATCAACTTTTCGGCCGACCATTTGGCTGACTTCGGCCCTGAGGCCAAGCAGGATTATTCCGTGGAAGTGCAAGGCCCGGCGGTGGCCGACATCCATCACTTCGCCTTGCTGCAAAGCGGTCGCCCGGCTCGCGCCAAATACTGGTGGCAACGACGCCGGCAACGGCGCTCGGAGCTGGCGTTCACCGATCATGACGGCCAGGTTCGCCTGGTGTACCGCGACAACGGCGAGCATCCGACCGACATCGAAGAGGTTTACCTGCAAGTGCTGCGCAGTGCCCAGCGTCGGGTGGTGATCGCCAATGCCTACTTCTTTCCGGGCTATCGCCTGCTGCGCGAGATCCGCAACGCGGCACGTCGTGGCGTCGATGTGCGGCTGATCCTGCAAGGTCAACCCGACCTGCTGGCGGCCAAACTCGCCGCGCGCATGACCTATGACTACCTGCTCGAAGCCGGCGTAAAGATTTACGAATATTGCGACCGTCCGCTGCACGGCAAAGTCGCACTGGTGGATGAGGATTGGAGCACGGTCGGTTCGAGCAACCTCGACCCGTTGAGCCTGTCCTTGAACCTGGAAGCCAATGTGTTGATCCGCGATCGTGCCTTCAACCGCGACCTGTTCGAGCGCCTCGAATACCTGAGTAACAACCATTGCAAGGTCATGTCCGCGGACAAGTCCCCGCGCGGGCGGCTCTGGCACATGACCGTCGGCTTTCTGGTGTTTCACTTCCTGCGGCACTTCCCGGCCTGGGCCGGTTGGCTGCCGGCGCACAAGCCGCGCCTGAAACCCTTTTCCCATTCCGCCGGGAGTGACACCTGATGAGCCACTCTGATACGCAACCGGCGACCCATGCCGAAACGCCGCGCAAATCCCGCTGGAGCCGCTGGAAACGGCCGCTGACCATGCTGTTTTTCCTGGCGTTGATCGTCCTGTTCACGATGCTTGCCCAGCGCATCGAATGGGATGAAGTGTTCCATAACCTCACCGAGTTCAAGGTGCGCACGCTGATCATCGCGTCCGCTCTGACCTTGGTGAGTTTTCTGGTCTACGCCTGCTTCGACTTGATCGGCCGTACCTACATACGCCAGGACCTGACGTGGAAGCAGATCTTGCCGGTGGGGATTATCAGCTATGCCTTCAACCTCAATCTGAGCGCTTGGGTCGGCGGTGTTGCCATGCGTTATCGGCTGTATTCGCGACTCGGGGTGAGCAAGGGCAACATCGCGAAAATTCTCGGGTTGAGCCTCGCGACGAACTGGTTCGGTTACATGGTGATTGCCGGTGCAGTGTTCAGCAGCGGACTGGTGCGAATGCCGCCAGGCTGGAAGCTGAGCACCGGCGCGTTGCAAGGTGTGGGCGTGTTGTTGCTGGTGCTGAGCGCGTGCTATCTGGCCGCGTGTCAGTTTTCCAGGCGGCGGGAGTGGGCGATACGCGGGGTGGAAATCAACCTGCCGTCGTTGCGCATGGCGGTGCTGCAACTGGCCCTCGGGGCGCTGAACTGGTCGCTGATGGCGGCGGTGATTTTCACCTTGCTGCCGAGCAAGCTGGATTACCCGCTGGTGCTTGGGGTGTTGCTGATCAGCGCGATTGCCGGGGTCATCACGCACATACCTGCCGGGCTCGGCGTGCTTGAAGCGGTGTTCGTGGCGCTGCTGCAACATGAAGCGTCCCGAGGCAGCCTGGTGGCCGGATTGCTGGCCTATCGAGCGATCTATTTCATCTTGCCGCTACTGATTACCCTGGTGATGTACCTGATCGTGGAAGCCAAGGCCAAGTCGTTGCGGATCGAGAAGAAGCCGGGATGACGCCATCGCGACCCGACTTGCCCGCGAAGAATCCACCGCCAAACTTACGTCGATTGGATAATGCTCAACCGCTCGCCCACCACCATCTCGGTGATCCAGCCCACCAAAATCGAGGTGTACGCCTGTTGCGAAACAGGCTCGCTCAAGGCGTGATCGGCGCCGTCGATAATCCGGTGGGTCAGCGAGTGAGTCTGCTGACAGGCCGCACGGTAACTCATGATGGTCGCGTGGGGCACATAGTCGTCGGTCTCGGATTCGACCAACAGCACATCACCGGTAAATTGCGAACACGCGTGCAGCGCACGGTTGCTGTCGGCGCGCACTAGCGTGCTGCGGTAATCACGTAGATCGAGCTTGTCCAGTTCACGTTTGGGCGTGTGCCATTGATCATCGCGATACAGCGCCGGCACTCGCAGCGCCAGCCAGCGCACCGGGCGCAATGAGGTCAGGATCGAGGCCAGGTAACCGCCATAACTGGTGCCGACCACGGCAATCGCCGAGGTGTCGAGCGCCGGGTGCGCGAGCAAGCGGTCATACGCCGCTAGCAGGTCGCGCAGATTGTCTTCCCGGGTGACTCGATTGAGCGCAATACCGGTCCCGCCAGCGTGCCCGCGCAAGTCGAACGTCAGGCACACGCAACCCAGACCGGCGATGCCTTTGGCCCGTTCCAGGTCCCGCTCCTGACTGCCGCCCCAACCGTGCACAAAGAGCACGCCGGGCACTTTTGATTTGGGGCTGAGAAAAGTCCCGATCATCTGTTCATCGTCGATGTCGATCTGAATGGTTTCGCTTCTAGCCGTCATAGGATTTAACCGTTACGTACTTGAGGAGAAAGTCACTGTTTTGCGCCGGCCCGCGATACACCTCGATGGTGTCTGCCGGTAGCGGCTGATCGGTATAGGTCTCGACCGATGACACGCGAATGGCGCGCATCCCGGGGTCGTTGAGGAAACTCTGCAAGGCGGCCACTTCAGCGCCGCTGGCACCGCCGATCCGCCAGGACTGCTCGAGCACACCGCTACGCTGTTTGCCGTTACTGTCCACGCCTTGGGCAATGTCGTAGTTGCGCCGCGAAGCGTAGAAACGGGGAAAAGCCTCATCCGCGGCACGGTCGAACACTTGCGCCTGGTGGATCGCCAGCCGGACGTCGTCCGGCAGTTCCAGTTCGAGCAGATCATCGTAGTGACCCCGCACTACCAGCAAGTTGGACCCTCCATAAACCTGCTCGCCCTGACCGTCTTCAGTCAAGTATTGATCACCGCAATAACTCAGCACCGTGTCGCCGATAAAACTCTGACCGACGCTGTGGGTGATCACGTGATCCAGGTCCTGCTCCAGCACCACACCTTCGGTGAACAGCGTTTTGGCTTCGGGTCTGGCAAGGAAGGCATCGAACTGGTCGAGGCTTTTGATCACTTCCTGACCGCGCCCGGCGCAGGCATGAATAGGCTTGATGCGGATCGGGCCGGTGTAGAGCAGGTGCTCTGCCGCGGGCCGCGCATCGTCCATGGAAAAAACACTGAGGCCATCGAGCACCACGCTGCGCACACGTTCGGAAAACAACGGTGACCAGCCTTGCGGAGCGTGAGCATTTTTGTTGCGCAACCCGTGACTGATGGCCTTGGTGCAGATGAAATCATGCTCGACGTAACCGCCCCACAAATCCTCCGGCCCCTTGACGCCTAACTGCTGGGCGGCAGCAGCGCCAACAAGGGTCTGGGTCGGCAACAGATACAGGTCTCGTCCGTTGTGCAGTGCCGGGTCGTAACTGCCGCCGTATTGAAGCCCCAGGATCTGCGCCAGCCAACGGGCCAGCGCACGATTGGTTTCCACTTCGTGCAACGGAGCATCGGCGTGCACGGAATGGGCGACCACCAGTTTCTTGCGATTTGCTGGGGTCATGCGTCCCCCTTCAATCTGCGCTTGATGAATGTAGTTGAAGGGGTGCAGAGATCAGGCCAACGGGGGCTCAGGACAAACGTTTTCCAAATCAGCCAGTTGCGAAAAACATGATGGCACCCTGCCTGTTTGATTCTGCACGACAGCCTTCAACATTCCGGCATTTTGCACGACCGAAGCCGTACACATTTTTGATCTGTTGTGATCTGGCTACCGAGTTACGGCAGTCGGTGTCACCCCAAACCGCGTCCGGTAGTCACTCGGCGCCAACCCGGTAATCTTCTTGAACGTCGCCCGAAACGCACTCGGATCCTGATACCCCACCGTCCAGGCAATGTGATCGATGGTGCCGTTGGTGAACTCGAGCATTTCCCGGGCCTTGCCGACCCGCAGGTGCTGGCAATACTCGGTGGGTTTGAGCCCGGTGGCCGCACGAAATCGACGCAGGAACGTGCGCTCTTCCAGCCCTGCCCGCTCGGCCATCGTTGCCAGCGACACATCGGTCGCTCCGGTGCTCTGCAGCCAATGCTGGACCTTGAGAATCGAAGCATCGCCATGGCTGAGAATGGGTGAAAAATTGCTGCCGCATTCACTCGCGCTGTCGCTGTGTTCCACCACCAGAAACCGCGCGGTACCGGTGGCGATGCTCGGCCCCAGCAGGCGGTTGACCAGGCGCAAACCCAGTTCGGACCAAGCCATCAGCCCGGCGGTGGTGATCAGGTCGCCGTCGTCGACGATGGGCGTGTCGGCCTTGAGCTTGATCGCCGGATAACGCTCGGCGAAGGCCTTGGCCGAGGTCCAGTGAGTGGTGGCGCTGCGACCGTCGAGCAGGCCGCTCTCGGCCAGCAGAATCGACCCCACACAAACCCCGCCGAGTGTCGCGCCATTGGCGTGTTGCTGACGCAGCCAGCGAACCAGCCCCTGCGGTGCCTGGCCTTCGGAAAAACCGCCGATCGACGGCGGGATCAGCACCGCCACCAACGCACCATCCGCCGCGGGATGACTGTCGTAGACCCGCTCGGGCGCCTGATCGCCGTCAACCTGCCAATGGCTGACCCGCAGCAACGGCAATTGCACCGCCTGATGCTCGGCGGCAATCCGGTTCGCCACCCCGAACAAGTCCGTCAACCCATGCACCGCCGCCATTTGCGCACCCGGATAGATCAGCACGCCCAACTCGGCGATTGGCCTTTGTGCATCCATTGTCAGTTTTCCCCCTTCTATTGTCGGTGCGGCCAATCCTCGGACAGCCTGCCAGACCCAATACTTCACTCCACACCCAACAAGCACTTCGAGGAAACAGTCATGGCCAAGCAAGCACTCATCGTAGTCGATATCCAAAATGACTACTTCCCCCAAGGCAAGTGGCCGCTGGTCGGCGCCGACGCTGCTGCGGACAACGCCGTTCGTCTGCTCAAAGCCTTTCGCGACGCCGGTGATTCGGTGGTGCACATCCGCCACGAATTCACCTCCGACGAAGCGCCCTTCTTCACTCCGGGCTCAGAAGGCGCGAAGCTGCACCCCAAAGTCCTCAACCGTGCCGACGAGCCGGTCGTGCTCAAACACTTCGTCAACTCGTTCCGCGAAACCGATCTGAAATCGATCCTCGACGAGCAAGGCATCAAGGAACTGGTGATCGTCGGCAGCATGAGCCACATGTGCGTCGATGGCATCACCCGCGCCGCCGCCGACTTTGGCTACACCGTCACAGTGATCCACGACGCCTGCGCTACTCGTGACCTGGAGTTCAACGGCATCACTGTTCCGGCAGCCCACGTGCACGCTGCCTTCATGTCAGCCCTGGGTTTTGCCTACGCCAGCGTAGTGTCCACTGACGAGTTCCTGGCGGCGCATCACTGATCAACGCTTGCAATCCGACATTCCCGAAACAAGGAAGGCCAGTCACGTGCGCACGTGACTGGCCTTTTTTCTGAGACTTACGGCCGAAAAGCCGGATAATGGCGACCAAATCGTCTAGCCGTTATTCTGGTAATCCCCCATGGAAATCAAGGTCAACTTTCTCGACAACCTTCGACTTGAAGCCAAGTTCGACGACTTCACGGTGGTGGCCGATCAACCTATCCGCTACAAAGGCGATGGCTCGGCACCGGGTCCGTTCGACTACTTCCTGGCGTCGTCGGCGTTGTGTGCCGCCTACTTCGTGAAGTTGTATTGCAGCACGCGCAATATCCCCACCGAGAACATCCGCCTGTCGCAGAACAATATTGTTGACCCGGAAAACCGTTACAACCAGATTTTCAAGATCCAGGTCGAGCTACCGGCAGACATCTCCGACAAGGATCGCCAAGGCATCCTGCGTTCCATCGACCGTTGCACCGTGAAAAAAGTGGTGCAAGCCGGGCCTGAGTTTGTGATCGAAGAAGTGGAAAACCTCGACGCCGATGCCCAGGCGTTGCTGATGCCTGCGTCCAATTCAGAGGCGCACACCTATATCGCGGGCAAGGATCTGCCGCTGGAGCAAACCATCGCCAACATGTCGGCCATCCTGGCGGACCTGGGCATGAAGATTGAAATCGCCTCGTGGCGCAATATCGTGCCTAACGTGTGGTCGCTGCATATCCGCGACGCGCACTCACCAATGTGCTTTACCAACGGCAAGGGTGCGACCAAGGAAGGCGCGTTGGCGTCGGCGTTGGGCGAGTTTATCGAGCGACTCAACTGCAACTTCTTCTACAACGACCAGTTCTGGGGCGAAGACATCGCCAACGCTGCGTTTGTGCACTACCCGGACGAACGCTGGTTCAAGCCTGGCCGTAAAGATGAACTGCCAACTGAGATTCTCGACGAGTACTGCCTGAAGATTTACAACCGCGACGGCGAGCTGCGTGGCTCCCACCTGATCGATACCAACTCGGGCAATGAAGAGCGCGGCATCTGCTCGCTGCCGTACGTGCGTCAGTCGGACGGCGAGGTGGTGTACTTCCCGTCCAACCTGATTGAAAACCTGTTCCTGAGCAACGGCATGAGTGCCGGTAACACACTGGCCGAAGCCCAGGTGCAGTGCCTGTCGGAGATCTTCGAGCGCGCGGTAAAGCGCGAAATCATCGAAGGCGAATTCGCACTCCCGGATGTGCCGGCCAGCGTGCTGGCGAAGTACCCCGCCATACTGGCCGGTATTCAGGCACTGGAAGAGCAGGGATTCCCTGTGTTGGTGAAGGATGCGTCCCTGGGGGGTGAATTCCCGGTGATGTGCGTCACGTTGATGAACCCGCGTACCGGCGGTGTGTTCGCCTCGTTCGGCGCGCACCCGAGCCTGGAAGTGGCGCTGGAACGCAGCCTGACCGAATTGCTGCAGGGCCGCAGCTTCGAAGGCCTCAACGACCTGCCCCAGCCGACGTTTGAAGGCCATGCGGTGACCGAGCCGAACAACTTCGTCGAGCACTTTATCGACTCCAGCGGCGTGGTGTCGTGGCGCTTCTTCAGTGCCAAATCGGATTACGAATTCGTGGAGTGGGACTTCTCCGGCCAGGGTGAAAACTCGAATGCCGAGGAAGCCGCGACCTTGTTCGGCATTCTCGAAGGCATGGGCAAGGAAGTGTACATGGCGGTCTACGAGCATATCGGCGCCAAGGCCTGCCGCATCCTCGTACCGGACTATTCGGAAATCTATCCCGCGGATGATCTGATCTGGGACAACACCAACAAAGCGCTGTTCTTCCGTGCCGACATCCTCAACCTGCATCGCCTGGACGAAGAAGAACTGCAATCGCTGGTTGAACGTCTGGTGGAAAGTGAGCTGGACGACTACACCGACATCACCAGCCTGATCGGCATCGAATTTGACGACAATACGGCGTGGGGCCAGCTGACGATCCTGGAGTTGAAGCTGCTGATTTATCTCGCCTTGCAGCAATATGAAGAGGCGAAAGAGGCGGTAGAAATGTTCCTGCAGTACAACGACAACACGGTTGAACGCGGCTTGTTCTACCAAGCGGTCAATGTGGTGCTGGAGATGAAGCTGGACGAAGACCTGGAACTGGAAGACTACGAGGCCAATTTCCGCCGGATGTTTGGCAACGAGCGCACGGATGCAGCGATCGGCTCGGTGGACGGCAGCGTGCGTTTCCATGGCTTGACGCCGACCAGCCTGAAACTGGAGGGGCTCGACAGGCACCTGCGGTTGATCGATAGCTACAAGAAACTGCACTCGGCAAGGGCCAACGTGACCGCGTTATTCAGTTAATAGCGCCAACAAAAAAGCGAAGCCAGATGGCTTCGCTTTTTTGTTACTGACTGGAGAACTGCGCGTTTCGCCGAAGCGGCAAAGCGGATTTTCGATCTGTGCCATTTATCAGATATCTGATCCCACCGATTGAATAAGGGGGTCAGTCTTTAAATTGCTTCCATTCGTCGATCCCTGCGAGATTGCGCCGCCGGTTTTCCTGTGCATCGATCCTCTGGGAAGGAAACTTGTCTGCACCGACTGCCCAACGTGCCGTCGCTCGCGCCACCCTACGTCCAAAGCGCTCCGCGCTAAGCCTGTCGCCTGGATGCGGAGCGTTCTCCGCCGTGCCCTCATTCAGGCTTTGAGTCATCAGGCCTAGCCATGATCCGTTGACGTTCACGTCGTTGAAACCGCCATCGGGATAGTTGCCACCCGGCAAATCCCCGGCGCTTACCCACATCATTCCCATTTGCGCCGCGAAGATCGACATCTGCTGCAGCGTTACGAGCTTGTCGCCGGAGCGCGCTCCAGAGTTTGTGAACCCGGCGGCGATCTTGTCCTTCCACTCCTGGCTACGCCAAGGCGCGATACCAGCCTCGAGGAACAGCTTGAACAATCCATGGGCCGACCCCATGTAGGTGGGCGCACCAAAGATTATGGCGTCAGCCTCCGCTAGCCGGCTCATGACAGCATCATCACGCCACCTGCCATCACTACCGATCTGAGCGGGCACAATCTCGATGAGTTCGGCACATGTTCCCGCAACCACTGCTGCGCCTTGCTGGACATGCTCCGCGACAGTCCGTGTGTGTCCTCGTCCGGATGAATACACAATTACGACGATAGTCATTTATTTCTCCTGATTAGGACTGCCACTGGATACGGGTTGGTGCCGTAACTCTAAGACAACAGGTCACTATTCGCGAGGGCTAAAACCGTTGAACACCCGGCCACCACCCGATCACGCAATGGCCGGGCCGGACTCAGCGATAGACCGGAAAACGACGGCACAGCGCGACAACCTGTTCGCGCACGTGGTGCTCGACCTTGTCGCTTTCACCGTTTTCCAGGGCGTCCAGTACGTCGCATAACCAGCAGGCCACTTGCTCGCAAGCCTCCACATCAAACCCGCGGGTGGTCACCGCCGGGGTGCCGATACGAAGGCCGGAGGTCACAAACGGTGAGCGCGGGTCATTCGGCACCGAGTTTTTGTTGGCGGTGATAAAGGCACTGCTCAGGGCCGCGTCGGCCTCCTTGCCGGTGTATGGCTTGTCGGACAGGTCGATCAGCATCATGTGGTTGTCGGTGCCGCCCGAGACGATCTTGTACCCGCGCTTTTGCAACACCCCGGCCATGGCCCGGGCGTTGATGACCACTTGGGTCTGGTAAATTCTAAACTCCGGCGCAAGCGCTTCCTTGAACGCCACGGCCTTGGCCGCGATCTGGTGCATCAGCGGCCCACCCTGTACGCCGGGAAACACAGCGGAGTCGAGCTTTTTGTAGAAAGCTTCATCCTGTCCCTTGGACAAAATCAAACCGCCGCGTGGCCCGCGCAGGGTTTTGTGCGTGGTGCTGGTGACCACATGCGCATGGGGAAGCGGGTCCGGGTATTCGCCCGCGGCGACCAGCCCGGCGACGTGGGCCATATCGACCCAGAAGATAGCCCCTACCTTGTCGGCAATGCTGCGCATGCGTGCCCAGTCCTTGTACCGCGAATACGCGGAAAAACCACCGATCAACATTTTTGGGCGTGTCTGCAGTGCGATGCGCTCCATCTCGTCATAGTCAAGAAAGCCGGTTTTCGGGTTCAGTCCGTAAGGCACGATGGTGTAGTGACGCCCCGAAAAGTTGGCCGGGTTGCCGTGGGTCAGGTGACCGCCCTGGGCCAGGTTCATGCCCATCACCGTGTCACCGGGGTTGATCAGTGCCAGGAAGACCGCCGCGTTGGCCTGGGCGCCCGCATGGGGTTGCACGTTGGCGTAGTCGCAGTCGAACAAGGCCTTGACCCGCTTGATGGCCAGCCGCTCGGCCACATCGACGTATTCGCAGCCGCTGTAATAGCGCTTGCCGGGGTAGCCTTCGGCGTACTTGTTGGTGAGCACCGTGCTCTGGGTTTTCATCACCAGCGGGCTGGCATAGTTTTCCGAGGCGATCAGCTCGATATGGTCTTCCTGGCGATGCTCTTCGTTGTGAATCGATTCATACAGCTCAGGGTCGAAAGCGTTGAGGGTCAGCGTCGAGTCGTACATGGGCAAAGTGTCCTTGGTCAAGAATTCAAGCGGAGGGTGACAGCAGGCGCGTGATGCGCGCGGCGATGTCGTCGATCTGTGCGTCATCGCAGATCAGCGGCGCCCGTGAAAACTGTTGTCCATCACCAACACTTGCGGCTGGGTCACCTGCTCCTGCCATGGGATACGAAACAGGTTGGTCGTGTGCAGCAACACCGTGGCGCCCTGGCCTCGGCTGAACGAAACCGGTTGTCGGGCTGAGGTGTGCATGAGGTAAGCGGGTGCAGCGGACATTGCGGGCCTTCCTGTAGAGGGGATCAACGGCTGGGAGTGATCGACAACAACGTGTCTTCACTGAGGGGGCGGGCATCGGCGGTCGGCCAGTAGTAGGTATCCGGCATGGCTCGGGCGCCGAAGATCGCCTGTCCGACGCGCACCACGGTCGCGCCCTCTTCAATGGCGATTTCAAAGTCGCCCGACATGCCCATCGACAGCTCTTGCGGCGACACCCCATCAGGGGCGCAATGACGCAAGCGGTCGCGCAATTCACGCAGCCGGACGAAGCATGGGCGCACCCGCACCGCGTCGGCCGAGAACAGCGCCAGCGTCATCAACCCGCGAACCCGCAGTGTCGGGAACGCTGGCATAGTCTCCAGGAAAGCCGCCACGTCATCGGGCGCCAGCCCGTACTTGCGGGCTTCGCCTGAGGTATTGACCTGGACGAACACGTCCATCTGCCGACCTTCAATGCGCAGGCGACGGTCCAGCGCCTCGGCCACCCGCAGGCTGTCCAGGGCCTGGAACTCACTGGCGAAGCGTGCGACCTGCTTGGCCTTGTTGGTCTGCAAGTGGCCGATCACCGACCATTGCAGGTCTTGCAGGTCGGTCATGGCTTCCCACTTGCGCTGTGCTTCCTGCACCTTGTTCTCGCCCAGCAGGCGGCAACCGGCGGCATAGGCCAGACGCAGGTGAGCTTCATCAAAGGTTTTGCTGACCGGCAGCAAGCGCACACCGGCCGGGTCCCGCCCTACCCGATGGCACGCCTCGACAATGCGTTGCTGCACGGCGGCCAGGTTGCGGCGAAAGTCTTCGACACTGTCGGCCTGTGGGTAACGACCATGGCGCGCATGCAGGATGTTGAGGTCTTCGGTTTGATCAGGCATCAGTTGGCCGCTCCTTTGGTGGGCACTGCAACCGGTTCGGCCTGTGGCACCGCAGTCTTTTCACGACGCGGCAACTGCCCATTGAGCACGGCGTAGGCCGCCAGGCCGATGACCAGGCCCCAGAACGCGCCGCCGATGCCCAACAGGGTGATATTGGCCGCGCAGGCCAGAAAGGTGATCAGCGACGCTTCCCGCGATTTCACGTCCGCCATGGCATTGGCCAGGCTCGCGCCGAGGGTGCCCAACAGTGCCAGCCCGGCCAGGGTGGTGATGAAGGTCGCCGGGAAGGCCATGAACACCGCCGCCAGGGTCACGCCGAAAATCCCCACCAGGATGTAGAAGATGCCCGCGGCCACGCCTGCGATCCAGCGCTTGGACGGGTCTTCAGACGCTTCCTTGCCAGTGCAGATGGCAGCCGTGATGGCCGCGATGTTGAAGGCATGGGAACCGAACGGCGCCATCAGCAAAGAACCCAGCCCGGTCACGCTGAGGATCGGGTTGGCACTGGTGTTGAACCCGTCATTGCGCAGCACCAGCATGCCCGGCATGTACTGCCCCGTGAGGGTGATCAGAAACAGCGGCAACGCCACGCTCAACAACGCATTGATCGAGAACTCGGGGCGTGTGAACACCGGTGTCGCAAACTCCAGCGCCAGCCCCGTGAAATCCACGCGCCCCTGCATCAGCAGAAAGCCAAGCCCCAGCACCAGAATGCCGACCACCGCATAGCGCGCACTCAAGCGCTTGAACGCGATGTAGGCGCCGATCAACACCCCGACCAATAACGGGTCGACGCTCATGCTGGCGAACGCACCGATGCCGAACTGCAACAAGATGCCGCCCAACAAGCCCGCTGCCACACCGGGCGGGATCAGGCGAACGGCTTTTTCAAAGTAGCCGGACAAGCCCAGCAGCACGAACGCTGTAGCCGAAATCATGTACGCCCCGATGGCCTCGGCGTACGGTGTGGTCGCCAAGGCGACGATCAAGAAAGCCGCCGCCGGGGTCGACCAGGCGGTGATGATCGGCTCGCGGCTCACCCAACTGAGGAACAGCCCGGTCACCCCTACCCCGATCGACACTGACCAAACCCACGACGCCGTCAACTCAGGGCTGAGCCCTGCGACCTTGGCGGCCTGAAACACCAGGATGAAGGTGCCGCCGTAATTGACGATCACCGAAATCAGCCCGGCAACCACCGGGTGCAGCAGGTCCCGCAGACGCAGGGACGAAAGGAATTGAGTAGATGACATAGGTCTTGGCTCCTTGCTGGACGATGTAATCCGGCCGCTGGCAAGCGATCATTTATAGCCGTTGAATGGCAGGTTTACCCCTGCGCGGCCTGGGGTGGCGAGGGCCAGAGTCTACGGATAAACTGGCCTGCCTTTACCTGCCAATTCATGGAAAGAGAGCAGACCACATGGCGAAGACCTTCGAGCTGGAAACCCTGAAGATGCGCCTCAACGACGCTGAGTTTCAGCTGCTGGATTTGCACCAGCGGATCCAACGTGCATTGCGTGCGCTGATTCTCGATGGGGCCCTCGACCCCGGCTTGAAACTGCCCGCCACGCGGGTACTGTCCAAGTCACTGGGCTGCGCTCGCGACACCGTTGAGAACGCCTATGTGCAGTTGCATCGGGACGGGTTTATCGTGCGCCGCGAAGGCGCCGGCAGTTACGTCTGCGACACGGTGGGCGTCGAATTGCGCGGTGCCGGCCGCCGACGCCTCAAGGCTCAGGAAGTCAGGAGCAGTGTCGCCGCACCGGGCGCCGAACTCAGCCAACGCGGGCGGATGATCTTCGACACCGGCGGCGTGCGCGATCAGCAAGTCATCAAGGCATTCGCCACCGGCCTGCCTGAAACCCGCAGCTTCCCGACGGATGTCTGGGAGCGTTTGCAGCGCCAGGTCATGAAGGACTATCGCGCGAACGTGCTGCTGCATGGCGATCCGCAAGGGGCCGAGCCCCTGCGCAAAGCGATTGCCACCTACCTGAACCTCGAACGCGGTGCCAAATGCTCCCCCGACCAAGTGCTGGTATTGAGCAGTACGCGTCAGGCGTTGTATCTGTGCGCGCAGTTGCTGGTGGACGCCGGCAAGCCGATCCTGCTGGAAAACCCCGGCTATTACGGCGCCCGCAAGGCCTTCGAAATCGCCGAAACCAAGGTGCTGCCCATTGATGTCGATGAACGGGGCATCCGCACCGACCTGCTGTATGCCGACCGCAGCGGCGCCAATTGCGTGTACGTCACGCCCTCGCACCAATACCCCACCGGCGTGACGTTGCCGCTGGAGCGGCGTCTCGAGTTGATCAATTGGGCGGCGCAAAAAGGCAAGTGGATCATCGAGGATGACTACGACAGCGAGTTCCATTACGACGGGCAACCCACGGCGTGTGTGCAGGGCCTGGACAAGTATCAGCGCACGCTCTACATCAGCACGTTCAGCAAGACGCTCTACCCCGGCCTGCGCATGGGGTATATGGTGCTGCCCCCGAGCTGGTCAAACCCTTTGCCTATGCGCGCAGCATGATGGACGGCCACACTCCGCAAATGCTGCAACTGACGCTGGCGCGCTTTATGGAAGACGGCCATTACAACGCGCATGTCCGGGCCATGCGCAAGTTGTATGCCGGACGCCGGTCGATCATGCACGATGCCATCGGCAAGTACTTGAGCGCGGTGGTCACAGCCGAACTGCCGCCGGGCGGGTTGCAAATCCCCTGCTTGCTGAAAACCGGATGGTCCGAGGAAAAAACCATCCGCCAGGCCGCCACTGCCGGCGTGCAACTGTCCGGCCTCAGCGGCTTGTACGCGGGTGACCCGAAGCAACAGGGCTGGCTGCTGGGCTACTCCTCCCTGACTGCGTATGAAATCGAAGCTGCCATGTTGCGCCTGGCCAACGCGCTGAAAATCTAATGGTCCAGCGCATAATTCATCAGCAGCTGCACAGGGGCGAGGGAGCAAATTGCAGGTCAGCTTTACACGTGGCGAAAAAAAACCCTCCTGGCTTTATAGCAAAGAGGGTTTTCATCTAACTCTAAAAGATTCAGCGCGTAAGGAGTCTTAGCTCCTAAAGCCCCCGCTTACCTTTACCACCAAATATTAGGTAGGAATCAGAACGGGATATCGTCATCAAAGCTGTCGAAATCCGGAGCCGGTTGCGGAGCAGCCTGCTGTGGAGCCGGAGCCTGACGCGACTGTTGCGGTGCTGCCGACTGCTGCGGACGCGGAGCCTGCTGGCGTGGAGCCGGGGCGGACTGCTGATAGTTATTGCCCCCGCCTTGTTGGTCGCCCTGTTGTGGACGGCCGCCCAGCAGCTGCATGGTGCCTTGCATGTCGACCACGATTTCAGTGGTGTAACGCTTGATACCGTCTTTTTCCCACTCGCGGGTCTGCAGCTTGCCTTCGATGTAGACCTGCGAACCTTTGCGCAGGTACTCGCCGGCGATTTCGGCCACTTTGCCGAACATCGACACACGGTGCCATTCGGTCTTCTCGACCTTCTGACCGGTTTGCTTGTCGGTCCACTGTTCGCTGGTCGCCAGACTCAGGTTGGTCACGGCGTTACCGTTAGGCAAGTAGCGAACTTCGGGATCCTGGCCGCAAGTGCCGACCAATATGACTTTGTTAACCCCACGGGCCATAACGTTCTCCTAGGCTACGCACGCTGCCCCGGCCGGGTTGTTCACCAGGCGCTCAAGGGTGGTGCGATCCAATAGTTCTGTGTCCAATTTGATGTAAATCGCTGCTTCATCAGCAACGATCACCGCATCTGTTACCCCTACGACGGCCTTCAGGCGCTCAACCAGACCCGCTTCGCGGATCGCCTCGGGCGACAACGGCAAGCGCAGGCTCGTGACATAGGGTGGTTCGCGCATGGTAACAGCAAAGGCCAGCCAGAGGGCAGCCAGGCCGGCGCATCCAAGGAATACAACCGACAAACCGCCATGCTGAAACAGCCAACCGCCGAGGATGCCACCGAGCGCCGAGCCAAGGAACTGGCTGGTGGAATACACCCCCATGGCCGTGCCCTTGCCGCCTGCCGGTGAAACCTTGCTGATCAGCGATGGCAGAGAAGCTTCCAGCAAGTTGAACGCGGTAAAGAACACCACCGTCCCGATCACCAGAGCTCGCAAGCTATCGCCGAACTGCCAGAAGAATAGCTCAGTGAGCATCAGCGTCGCGACGGCGCCGAGTAAAACTCGTTTCATTTTGCGTTTCTTCTCGCCGTAGATAATGAACGGGATCATGGCGAAGAAGGAAATCAACAGCGCAGTGAGGTAGACCCACCAGTGCTGCTCTTTGGGCAGCCCGGCTTTTTCGACCAGCGCCAAAGGCAACGCGACGAAGCTCGACATCAACATCGCGTGCAACACAAAAATGCCCAGGTCCAGGCGCAGCAGGTCCGGGTGCTTGAGCGTCGGTATCAGCGCCTGGCGCGCAACGCCGGACTCACGGTGCTGCAACGGCCCAGTCGAACGCGGCACCATGAACATCACGATCACGATGCCGAACAGCGCCATGCCGCCCGTAGCGAAGAACAATCCGGACAGGCCGAAGGCGCGGGTCACCAACGGTCCTACAACCATCGCGACAGCGAACGATAGACCGATCGTCATGCCGATCATGGCCATGGCTTTGGTCCGATGCTGTTCACGGGTCAGGTCTGACAGCAACGCCATCACCGCCGCAGAAATCGCCCCGGCGCCTTGCAGGATTCGTCCGGCGATTACGCCCCAGATCGAATCGGCATTGGCCGCCAGCACGCTACCGAGGGCGAAAATAATCAACCCCAGGTAAATCACCGGACGACGGCCGATGCGGTCGGAAATGAAGCCGAAAGGAATCTGGAAGATCGCCTGGGTCAGGCCGTAGGCGCCAATTGCCAGGCCGATGAGGGCCGGGGTCGCGCCTGCCAGATCCATCCCATAGGTCGCCAGTACCGGCAACACCATGAACATGCCAAGCATACGGAAGGCGAACACCAGGGCCAGACCGCTTGCCGCGCGTGTCTCACTGCCACTCATGCGTTCGCTGTGGGGATCGTGCATGGAAAAACCTCATGTGAACCGGCGGCGATTCTACCAGTCCCATCGATTGACGGGGTATATCGCGACGCTTTGACGCGCTCTGCTGACAGACTCTTCATGTAAGCCTGCAACCCGCTCATTCGATAGTGTGCATCCATCCAGTATTTGGCCGTATACTCCTACGTTTTCGACGCCCGCCGAGCGAGGCCACTTTGGACAAGATCCTGATTCGTGGGGCCCGAACCCACAACCTGAAGAACATCGACCTGACCCTGCCACGGGACAAACTGATCGTCATCACCGGCCTGTCCGGCTCCGGGAAATCATCCCTGGCATTCGACACGCTGTACGCCGAAGGCCAGCGCCGCTACGTCGAATCGCTGTCGGCCTATGCCCGGCAATTTTTGTCGATGATGGAAAAGCCTGACGTCGACACCATTGAAGGTCTGTCGCCAGCGATCTCCATCGAACAGAAGTCGACCTCGCACAACCCGCGTTCGACGGTCGGCACCATTACCGAAATCTACGACTACCTGCGCCTGCTTTACGCTCGCGTGGGTATTCCGCGTTGCCCGGATCACGATATTCCGCTGGAAGCGCAGACCGTCAGCCAAATGGTCGACCTGGTCCTCGCCCAACCGGAGGGCAGCAAACTCATGTTGCTGGCCCCGGTGATTCGCGAGCGTAAAGGCGAACACCTTTCGGTCTTCGAAGAACTGCGCGCCCAGGGCTTTGTGCGAGCCCGGGTCAACGGCCGGCTCTGTGAGCTGGACGAATTGCCGAAGTTGGATAAGCAGAAGAAGCACTCGATCGATGTGGTGGTCGACCGCTTCAAGGTCCGCGCAGACCTGCAGCAACGCCTGGCCGAATCGTTCGAAACCGCGCTGAAGCTGGCGGACGGCATCGCCCTGGTCGCGCCGATGGACGACGAGCCCGGCGAAGAAATCATCTTCTCCGCGCGCTTCGCCTGCCCGATCTGTGGCCATGCCATCAGCGAGCTGGAACCCAAGCTGTTCTCCTTCAACAACCCGGCTGGCGCTTGCCCGACTTGCGATGGCCTGGGGGTCAAGCAGTTCTTCGACATCAAGCGATTGGTCAATGGCGAGCTAACGCTGGCCGAGGGCGCGATTCGTGGGTGGGATCGGCGCAACGTCTATTACTTCCAAATGCTCGGCTCGCTGGCTTCGCACTACAAGTTCAGCCTGGAAGTACCGTTCAACGAACTGTCGGCCGATCAGCAGAAGTTCATCCTCCACGGTAGCGGGTCGCAGAACGTCGACTTCAAATACCTGAACGACCGTGGCGACATCGTCAAACGCTCGCACCCGTTCGAAGGCATCGTGCCGAATCTGGAACGCCGCTACCGCGAAACCGAGTCCGCCTCGGTGCGTGAAGAGCTGGCCAAGTTCCTCAGCACCCAGCATTGCCCGGATTGCCGCGGTACTCGTCTGCGGCGCGAGGCGCGGCATGTGTGGGTGGGCGAGAAGACGCTGCCGGCGGTGACCAATCTGCCGATTGGCGATGCCTGTGAATATTTCGGCGGACTGAAACTCACTGGCCGTCGCGGTGAAATTGCCGACAAGATTCTCAAGGAAATTCGCGAGCGACTGCAGTTCCTGGTCAACGTAGGCCTGGACTATTTGTCGCTGGATCGCAGCGCCGACACGTTGTCCGGTGGTGAAGCGCAGCGTATCCGTCTGGCCAGCCAGATCGGCGCAGGCCTGGTGGGCGTTCTGTACATTCTCGACGAACCATCGATTGGTTTGCACCAGCGGGACAACGATCGACTGCTCGGCACCCTCAAGCATCTGCGTGATATCGGCAACACGGTGATCGTGGTCGAGCACGACGAAGATGCGATTCGCCTGGCTGACTACGTGGTGGATATCGGTCCGGGCGCAGGTGTACACGGCGGGCATATTGTCGCCGAAGGTACGCCCGCCGAAGTCATGGCTCACCCAGATTCGCTGACCGGCAAATACCTGTCGGGCCGGGTGAAGATTGCAGTCCCGGCCAAACGCACGCCGCGTAACAAGAAGTTGTCGCTGTCCCTCAAGGGCGCCCGTGGCAACAACTTGCGCAATGTCGATCTGGACATTCCAATCGGCCTGCTGACCTGTGTAACCGGCGTGTCTGGCTCGGGCAAGTCGACGCTGATCAACAACACCCTGTTCCCGCTTAGCGCTACGGCATTGAACGGTGCGACGACGCTCGAAGCGGCCGCTCACGACAGCATCAAAGGTCTGGAGCATCTGGATAAGGTTGTCGATATCGACCAGAGCCCGATCGGTCGAACGCCACGCTCCAACCCCGCGACCTATACCGGGTTGTTCACACCGATCCGCGAACTGTTCGCCGGTGTCCCGGAGTCCCGCTCCCGCGGTTATGGTCCTGGACGTTTCTCCTTCAACGTGAAGGGCGGACGCTGCGAAGCGTGCCAGGGCGATGGCCTGATCAAAGTGGAAATGCACTTCCTGCCGGACATCTATGTCCCGTGCGACGTCTGCAAGAGCAAGCGCTACAACCGCGAAACCCTGGAAATCAAGTACAAAGGCAAGAGCATCCACGAAACCCTCGAAATGACGATCGAGGAAGCACGGGTGTTCTTCGACGCGGTTCCGGCCTTGGCGCGCAAGCTTCAGACACTGATGGATGTCGGCCTGTCGTACATCAAGCTCGGGCAATCAGCGACCACGCTGTCGGGTGGTGAAGCCCAGCGGGTGAAGCTGTCCCGTGAACTGTCCAAGCGCGATACCGGCAAGACGCTGTACATCCTCGATGAGCCGACGACCGGCCTGCACTTTGCGGATATCCAGCAACTGCTCGACGTTTTGCATCGATTGCGCGACCACGGCAACACTGTGGTGGTGATCGAACATAACCTTGATGTGATCAAGACGGCCGACTGGCTGGTGGATCTTGGGCCGGAAGGCGGTTCCAAGGGCGGACAGATCATCGCCGTCGGTACTCCAGAGGAAGTGTCGGAGATGAAACAGTCGCACACCGGCTTCTATCTCAAACCGCTGTTGGCACGCGACAAGGCCTGAATCGGGCCCACGAAAAAGCCCCTGTCACTTCATCGGTGACAGGGGCTTTTTTTGTATCGGTGCAATCAGGCGTGGGATTGCAGGTAGTTCTCGAGACCGATCAACTTGATCAGACCCATCTGCTTTTCAAGCCAGTAGGTATGGTCTTCTTCGGTGTCATGCAGTTGAACACGCAGCATCTCGCGGCTGACATAGTCTTTGTGCTGCTCGCAGAGCTTGATGCCCTTGCAAAGCGCGGCGCGGACTTTGTATTCCAGTCGCAGGTCGGCGGCGAGCATGTCCGGTACGGTAGTGCCGACATCAAGGTCGTCCGGACGCATGCGTGGCGTGCCTTCGAGCATCAGAATTCGACGCATCAGGGCATCAGCGTGCCCGGCTTCTTCTTCCATCTCGTGGTTGATACGTTCGTAGAGCTTGGTGAAACCCCAGTCCTCATACATCCGCGAATGGACGAAATATTGATCACGGGCTGCCAGTTCGCCGGTCAGCAACGTGTTGAGGTAATCGATTACGTCTGGGTGGCCTTGCATCGCCCTACATCTCCCTGCTTGAAAGTCTGTAGTTTGAACCAAGCAGACTGTTTGGTCACTCTGCTTGCGCGATAAAAGCGAAGATATTCTGAGAAAAGTGGTTCAAATAACGCAAAAACCGCCCTAATGAGGGCGGTTCTGCTTCTCGTTTAGACTTCGTTAAGCTGTACGCCCAACGCCTTTGCGATTGCTTCTCCGTACGCCGGGTCAGCCTTGAAAAAGTGCTGCAGTTGACGATCGATCACGTCACCGGAAACGCCCGCCATGGCACCGGCAATGTTGTTAATCAGCAGCGATTTCTGCGCATCGCTCATCAGACGGAACAGCGCACCCGCATGACTGTAGTAGTCAGTATCTTCGCGATGATCGTAACGATCGGCCGCACCACTCAGCGCCAGCGCTGGCTCGACGTAGCGAGGCGCTTGTTTCGGCGACTCGATGTAGCTGTTCGGCTCGTAGTTAGGGGTCGCACCACCATTGCTGCCAAACGCCATCGAACCATCGCGCTGATAGCTATTCACCGGACTACGAGGCGCGTTCACCGGCAGCTGCTGGTGGTTGGTGCCAACGCGGTAGCGGTGAGCATCGGCGTAAGCGAATACTCGACCTTGCAGCATGCGGTCAGGCGACAACCCAACACCCGGCACCATGTTGCTCGGCCCGAACGCCGCTTGCTCGACTTCAGCAAAATAGTTCTGCGGGTTGCGGTTAAGCTCCAGTTCGCCCACTTCGATCAGCGGAAACTCTTTCTGCGACCAGGTCTTGGTCACGTCAAACGGGTTCTCGTAGTGTGCTGCGGCCTGAGCCTCGGTCATGATCTGGATGCACACGCGCCATTTCGGGAATTCACCGCGCTCGATCGCGCCGAACAGATCACGCTGTGCGTAATCTGGATCGGTACCCGCCAGCCGTGCTGCTTCTGCTGGTGCCAGGTTTTTGATCCCTTGCTTGGTCTTGTAGTGCCACTTCACCCAGTGACGCTCGCCATTGGCGTTGATCAGGCTGTAGGTGTGGCTGCCGAAGCCGTGCATGTGACGGTAGCCATCGGGGATGCCACGGTCCGAGAACAGAATGGTGACCTGGTGCAACGCCTCAGGTGAGTGCGACCAAAAGTCCCACATCATTTGTGCGCTTTTCAGATTGCTTTGCGGCAGACGTTTCTGGGTATGAATAAAGTCCGGGAATTTCAAAGGATCGCGGATGAAGAACACTGGCGTGTTGTTGCCGACGATGTCCCAGTTGCCTTCTTCGGTGTAGAACTTCAGCGCGAAACCACGTGGATCGCGCTCGGTGTCGGCCGAACCACGCTCACCGCCCACGGTGGAAAAACGCAGAAAGGTTGGGGTTTGCTTGCCAACTGTTTCAAACAGTTTGGCGCTGGTGTACTCGGTGATGTCCCGAGTGACGGTGAACGTACCGTAAGCTCCCGAACCTTTGGCGTGTACGCGGCGCTCAGGGATGTTTTCGCGGTTGAAGTGAGCAAGCTTCTCGATCAGGTGAAAGTCGTCGAGCAGCAGCGGGCCACGAGGACCGGCGGAACGAGAATTCTGGTTATCAGCGACAGGAGCGCCACTGGCGGTGGTAAGGGTTTTATTTGGGCTCATGCGATATCTTCCTTTGTCAGTCTTTCCTACTGCCGGCTAATCGGCTGAGAGGGAGTATTGATCATCAACATGACACCATCAAATTCATTAAATTGTGAGAATCGATAGATAAATACTAATTAGGCTTTATCGCTTTGTTTTTTCAATACTTTTTGAGCGCGCACAAAAAACCGGGCACTAGGCCCGGTTCTTCGTTTCAGACTGACGTCTTACTCAGCGGATACAGCTTCACCACCGGCAGGACGATCAACCAACTCGACGTACGCCATAGGCGCGTTGTCGCCAGTGCGGAAACCGCACTTGAGGATGCGCAGGTAGCCACCCTCACGGGTAGCGTAACGCTTGCCCAGGTCGTTGAAGAGCTTACCAACGATAGCTTTCGAACGAGTACGGTCGAAAGCCAGACGGCGGTTAG
This sequence comes from Pseudomonas frederiksbergensis, assembly GCF_900105495.1. Lineage (NCBI taxonomy): Bacteria > Pseudomonadati > Pseudomonadota > Gammaproteobacteria > Pseudomonadales > Pseudomonadaceae > Pseudomonas > Pseudomonas frederiksbergensis. Next base: position 307,465 of record NZ_FNTF01000002.1, read on the forward strand.
CCAGGCTGTCTGTCTTGGCCAAAGTGATCAGCGGCTCAGCAACGCGACGCAGTTCTTTAGCTTTCGGCAGTGTAGTTTTGATCAGCTCGTGCTCGAACAGCGACACTGCCATGTTTTGAAACATGGCCTTGCGGTGCGAGCTAGTGCGGCTCAGGTGACGACCACTTTTACGATGACGCATGGTTCATTCCTTACCAAACACGACGTTCGGTGATTACGACGATCAGGCAGTCGCCTTGTCGTCCTTCTTAAGACTTGCAGGCGGCCAGTTGTCGAGGCGCATGCCGAGGGACAGACCGCGGGAGGCCAGAACGTCCTTGATTTCAGTCAAGGATTTCTTGCCAAGGTTCGGAGTCTTCAACAGCTCTACTTCGGTACGCTGAATCAGGTCACCGATGTAGTAGATGTTTTCCGCCTTAAGGCAGTTAGCCGAACGTACAGTCAGTTCCAGATCGTCAACCGGGCGAAGCAGGATCGGATCGATCTCGTCTTCCTGCTCGACAACCACTGGCTCACTGTCACCTTTGAGGTCGACGAACGCAGCCAACTGCTGTTGCAGAATGGTTGCAGCGCGGCGAATAGCCTCTTCAGGATCCAGAGTACCGTTGGTTTCCAGATCAATAACCAGCTTGTCCAGGTTAGTACGCTGTTCGACACGGGCGTTTTCCACCACGTATGCGATACGGCGAACCGGGCTGAACGAAGAGTCAAGCTGCAAGCGACCGATGCTGCGGCTTTCGTCTTCATCGCTCTGACGCGAGTCTGCCGGTTCATAACCACGACCACGAGCTACGGTGAGCTTCATGTTCAGGGCGCCGTTAGACGCCAGGTTAGCGATTACGTGATCGGGGTTAACGATCTCGACATCATGATCCAGCTGAATATCGGCAGCGGTAACCACCCCCGAACCCTTCTTCGACAAGGTCAGCGTAACTTCGTCACGGCCGTGCAGCTTGATAGCCAGACCTTTAAGGTTCAACAGGATTTCAATTACGTCTTCCTGTACACCTTCGATGGCGCTGTACTCATGGAGCACACCGTCAATCTCGGCCTCGACTACTGCGCAGCCGGGCATTGAGGACAACAGGATGCGGCGCAGCGCGTTGCCCAGGGTGTGGCCAAAACCACGCTCGAGAGGCTCGAGAGTGATCTTGGCGCGGGTTGGACTGACAACCTGCACATCAATATGGCGGGGTGTCAGGAACTCATTTACCGAAATCTGCATGGATGCACCTATTTTCTAGCCCTTACTTGGAGTAGAGCTCGACAATCAGGCTTTCGTTGATGTCGGCGGACAGATCACTGCGAGCTGGAACGTTCTTGAAAACGCCCGACTTCTTCTCAGTGTCTACTTCTACCCATTCTACGCGGCCACGTTGGGCACACAGATCGAGAGCTTGGACAATGCGAAGTTGGTTCTTTGCTTTCTCGCGAATCGCGACCACGTCACCAGCACGAACCTGGTACGACGGCACGTTTACGGTCTGACCGTTAACGCTTACGGATTTGTGCGATACCAGCTGACGGGATTCGGCACGAGTAGAGCCAAAACCCATACGGTATACAACGTTGTCCAGACGGCATTCGAGCAGTTGCAACAGGTTTTCGCCAGTTGCACCTTTCTTGCCAGCAGCTTCTTTGTAGTAGCCGCTGAATTGACGCTCGAGAACGCCGTAGATACGACGGACCTTCTGCTTTTCACGCAGTTGGGTGCCGTAATCGGACTGGCGACCGCGGCGTTGGCCGTGGATACCAGGTGCTGCTTCAATGTTGCACTTCGATTCGATCGCGCGCACGCCGCTCTTCAAGAAGAGATCGGTGCCTTCGCGACGAGCGAGTTTGCATTTTGGACCAATGTAACGAGCCATTCTTTACAATCTCCTGGATTACACGCGGCGCTTCTTCGGCGGACGGCACCCGTTGTGCGGGATTGGCGTCACGTCGGTGATGCTGGCGATCTTGTAGCCACAGCCGTTCAAAGCGCGGACTGCAGATTCACGACCTGGGCCTGGACCTTTGACGTTGACGTCGAGGTTTTTCAGGCCGTATTCCAGCGCAGCTTGACCAGCACGTTCAGCAGCTACTTGAGCAGCAAACGGGGTGGACTTGCGGGAACCGCGGAAACCCGAACCACCGGAGGTAGCCCAGGAAAGAGCGTTACCTTGACGGTCGGTGATGGTCACGATTGTGTTGTTAAAAGACGCGTGGATGTGGGCGATGCCATCAACCACTGTCTTTTTGACTTTTTTACGAGGACGAGCAGCAGGTTTAGCCATGATTAATTTCCTGTCGATTCGCTGGGGCGATTACTTGCGGATCGGCTTACGCGGACCTTTACGGGTACGCGCGTTAGTCTTGGTACGCTGACCGCGCACTGGAAGACCACGACGATGACGCAGACCGCGATAGCAACCGAGGTCCATCAAACGCTTGATTTTCATGTTGATTTCGCGACGCAGGTCACCTTCAGTGGTGAACTTCGCCACTTCGCCACGCAGCTGTTCAATCTGCTCGTCGCTCAGATCTTTGATCTTTGCGGCTGGGTTTACCCCAGTCACTGCACAGATCTTCTGTGCAGTAGTGCGACCAACACCATAGATGTAGGTCAGCGAGATAACAGTATGCTTGTTATCTGGAATGTTAACGCCTGCAATACGGGCCATTCAGTGGGACTCCAATTGACAGCTACCTACGCCCCGGAAGCCAAGAAATAGGGCGCGAGATAATATCGCTGTAATAACAAATAATCAACCCGGTAGCGCACTAGCTACCGGGCTTGAAGCACAATCACACTCAGCCTTGGCGCTGTTTGTGACGCGGTTCCGCGCTGCAAATTACTCGAACAACACCTTCGCGGCGAATAATCTTGCAGTTACGGCACAGCTTTTTCACCGATGCACGAACTTTCATCACCAACTCCTCGAACCTTATGGGTACTCAGCGCAACATGCCGCTGCCGTAACCCTTCAGGTTGGCTTTCTTCATCAGGGATTCGTACTGGTGCGAAACGAGGTGCGATTGTACTTGGGACATGAAGTCCATCACAACCACGACGACGATCAGCAACGAGGTCCCGCCAAGGTAGAACGGAACGTTTGCCGCAACCACCAGGAACTGGGGCAACAGACACACGGCCGTCATATATAGAGCACCGAACAGGGTCAAACGAGTCAGAACGCCATCAATGTAGCGCGCAGACTGCTCACCTGGACGGATGCCCGGAATAAAGGCACCGGACTTCTTCAGGTTTTCCGCTACGTCTTTCGGATTGAACATCAACGCCGTATAGAAGAAGCAGAAGAAAATAATCCCTGCACTAAACAGCAGAATATTCAACGGCTGACCAGGAGCGATCGACTGCGAGATGTCCTGCAGCCAGCCCATACCTTCAGACTGACCGAACCAGGTACCCAACGAAGCCGGGAACAGCAAAATGCTGCTCGCGAAAATGGCCGGAATAACACCGGCCATGTTCACCTTCAACGGCAAGTGGCTAGTCTGCGCAGCAAAGACCTTACGGCCTTGCTGACGCTTGGCGTAATGAACAGCAATACGACGCTGACCACGCTCAATGAACACCACGAAACCGATAATCGCTACTGCCAGCAAACCGATGGCAACCAGGGCAAAAATGTTGATATCACCCTGACGCGCAGACTCGAAAGACTGCCCGATCGCTCTCGGAAGACCGGCGACGATACCTGCGAAAATCAACATCGAGATACCGTTGCCAACACCACGCTCAGTAATCTGCTCACCCAGCCACATCATGAACATCGCACCAGCCACAAACGTGGATACCGCGACGAAATGGAAGCCAAAGTCACCAGTGAACGCAACGCCCTGCCCTGCCAGACCAATGGACATGCCAATAGCCTGAACGAGAGCGAGGACGACAGTGCCGTAGCGGGTGTACTGAGCGATCTTGCGACGCCCAGCTTCACCTTCCTTCTTCAACTGCTCCAGCTGTGGGCTGACGGCGGTCATCAGCTGCATGATGATCGATGCCGAGATGTACGGCATGATCCCCAATGCAAAGATGCTCATCCGCTCCAGCGCACCGCCGGAAAACATGTTGAACAAGCTAAGAATGGTCCCCTCATTCTGTCGAAACAGGTCCGCGAGTCGGTCCGGGTTGATACCTGGAACCGGGATGTGTGCGCCTATTCGGTAGACGATAATCGCCAAGAATAGAAAACGCAGACGAGCCCAGAGTTCAGACATACCGCCTTTGCCGAGCGCAGAGAGAGCACCTTGCTTAGCCATTTATTCCTCGAACTTGCCGCCAGCTGCTTCGATAGCCGCACGCGCACCTTTGGTGGCGCCGATTCCCTTTCCGATGGTAACAGCGCGAGTAACTTCGCCGGACAGCATGATTTTCACACGCTGAACGTTGACGTTGATCACGTTGGCATCTTTCAGGGACTGCACGGTGACGATGTCGCCTTCCACTTTAGCCAGCTCGGACAAACGCACTTCTGCGCGATCCATGGCCTTCAGGGAAACGAAACCGAACTTCGGCAGGCGACGATGCAGCGGCTGTTGACCGCCTTCAAAGCCTGGAGCAATGGTGCCACCGGAGCGGGAGGACTGACCTTTGTGGCCACGGCCACCGGTCTTACCCAAACCACTACCGATACCACGGCCCGGACGATGCTTTTCGCGACGGGAACCCGGCGCTGGACTCAGATCATTGAGTTTCATCGATTAACCCTCGACACGCAGCATGTAGTAAGCCTTGTTGATCATCCCGCGATTCTCGGGAGTATCAAGTACTTCTACAGTGTGACCGATGCGACGCAGACCCAGACCCTTAACGCACAGTTTGTGGTTAGGGATGCGGCCGGTCATGCTTTTGATCAGCGTAACTTTAACGGTAGCCATGATCAGAAGATCTCCTTGACGCTTTTGCCACGCTTGGCGGCAATGGATTCAGGAGACTGCATAGCTTTCAAACCTTTGAAAGTGGCGTGAACCACGTTTACCGGGTTAGTCGAGCCGTAGCACTTGGCCAGAACGTTCTGAACGCCAGCAACTTCGAGAACAGCACGCATAGCGCCGCCAGCGATGATACCGGTACCTTCAGAAGCAGGCTGCATGTACACCTTCGAAGCGCCGTGACCGGACTTCATTGCGTACTGCAGAGTGGTGCCGTTCAGATCAACTTGGATCATGTTGCGGCGAGCAGCTTCCATTGCCTTCTGGATCGCAGCAGGCACTTCACGCGACTTGCCACGGCCGAAGCCAACACGCCCTTTACCATCACCAACCACGGTCAACGCGGTGAAAGTGAAGATACGGCCGCCTTTAACGGTTTTGGCTACGCGGTTAACTTGAACCAGCTTCTCGATGTAGCCTTCGTCGCGCTTTTGGTCGTTATTTGACATAACTTAGAACTCCAGCCCAGCTTCACGAGCAGCATCAGCCAGCGCCTTGACGCGGCCGTGATACTTGAAGCCAGAGCGGTCGAAAGCCACCTGCGAGACGCCAGCGGCTTTAGCACGCGTAGCGACCAGCTGGCCAACCTTAGTGGCCGCGTCGATGTTGCCAGTGGCGCCATCACGCAGTTCTTTATCCAAAGTCGAGGCAGATGCCAGGACTTTGTTGCCGTCGGCCGAAATGACCTGGGCGTAGATGTGCTGCGACGAGCGGAACACGCAGAGACGCACGACTTCGAGTTCGTGCATTTTCAGGCGTGCTTTGCGAGCGCGACGCAGTCGAGTAACTTTTTTGTCGGTCATTTGCTATGCCCTACTTCTTCTTGGCTTCTTTACGACGGACGACTTCGTCCGCGTAGCGCACACCTTTGCCTTTGTACGGCTCTGGTGGACGGAAGTCGCGGATCTCGGCGGCCACTTGACCTACCAGCTGCTTATCGATGCCCTTGATCAGGATATCGGTCTGGCTAGGAGTCTCAGCGGTGATGCCTTCCGGCAGTTCATAATCCACTGGGTGCGAGAAGCCAAGAGCCAGGTTCAGCACTGTGCCTTTTGCTTGCGCTTTGTAACCAACACCGACCAGCTGGAGCTTGCGCTCGAAGCCTTGGCTTACGCCTTGGACCATGTTGTTTACCAACGCACGAGTGGTACCAGCCATTGCGCGAGTTTGTTGATCGCCATTGCGAGCAGCGAAACGCAGCTCACCAGCTTCTTCAACGATCTCAACGGACGAATGGATGTTCAGTTCGAGAGTACCCTTGGCACCCTTCACCGAAAGCTGTTGGCCTGCGAATTTGACTTCGACACCGGCTGGCAGCTTAACGGGGTTCTTAGCGACGCGTGACATGCTTATCCCCCCTTAGAACACAGTGCAAAGAACTTCGCCGCCGACACCGGCAGCGCGCGCAGCACGATCCGTCATCACACCTTTGTTGGTGGAGACGATAGACACACCGAGACCGCCACGAACTTTTGGCAGATCATCGACGGACTTGTACTGACGCAGGCCTGGACGGCTAACGCGCTTCACTTCCTCGATGACCGGACGGCCTTCGAAGTACTTCAGCTCGATGGACAGCAGTGGTTTGATTTCGCTGCTGATCTGATAACCCGCAATGTAACCTTCGTCCTTCAGGACTTTGGCAACAGCTACCTTCAAAGTAGAAGATGGCATGCTTACGACGGACTTTTCAGCCATCTGGGCATTACGGATTCGAGTTAGCATGTCCGCTAACGGGTCCTGCATACTCATGGGCTAGACGCTCCTAATACAAAAAAATTAGCCTTGCGGCTACTACTTGTCGCCGAGCTCATCCATGCGGAAAAAGCACGGGCTCAGGCGAGCCGGGTATTCTAGACACACCCCACAAATGAATCAAGCCCCAAAAGGGGCTTGATTCAAGTTCAAGGTCACCGGCGGTCAGGATCTTGCGATCCCGAACACCGAGACTTTGATAGTGCTTACCAGCTGGCTTTAACCAGACCAGGTACGTCACCACGCATTGCAGCTTCACGCAGTTTGTTACGGCCGAGGCCGAACTTGCGGTAAACGCCGTGTGGACGACCGGTCAGGCGGCAGCGGTTACGCATGCGCGAAGCGCTTGCGTCACGTGGCTGCTTCTGCAGAGCGACTGTAGCTTCCCAACGTGCTTCTGGACTTGCGTTCAGATCGACGATGATAGCTTTCAGTGCTGCACGCTTTTTGGCGTACTTGGCAACCGTGAGCTGACGCTTCAGCTCGCGGTTTTTCATGCTCATCTTGGCCATTTTCCTACTCCAATCAGTTGCGGAACGGGAATTTGAAAGCACGCAACAGGGCGCGACCTTCATCATCGTTCTTGGCAGTGGTGGTCAGGGTAATGTCCAGACCGCGGAGAGCATCGATCTTGTCGTAGTCGATTTCCGGGAAGATGATCTGCTCTTTAACGCCCATGCTGTAGTTACCACGACCATCGAAGGACTTGGCATTCAGGCCGCGGAAGTCGCGAACCCGAGGCAGGGAGATCGACAGCAGACGATCCAGGAACTCGTACATACGCTCACGGCGCAGGGTCACTTTGACGCCGATCGGCCAACCTTCACGGACTTTAAAGCCAGCGATGGATTTCCGAGCGTAGGTCACAACGACTTTCTGGCCGGTGATCTTTTCCAGGTCGGCAACAGCGTGCTCGATGACTTTTTTGTCACCGACCGCTTCGCCCAGACCCATGTTCAGGGTGATTTTGGTAACGCGTGGAACTTCCATCACGTTCGAAAGCTTAAGTTCTTCCTTAAGCTTCGGTGCGATTTCCTTCCAGTAAATCTCTTTTAGTCGTGCCATGGTCTTCTACCTAGCAGTGTTCAAGCATCAACCGCTTTTTGGGTCGACTTGAAGACACGAATTTTCTTGCCGTCTTCTACTTTGAAACCAACGCGGTCAGCCTTGTTGGTTTCGCCGTTGAAAATGGCGACGTTAGAAGCGTCCAGTGGAGCTTCTTTTTCGACGATACCGCCTTGTACGCCCGACGCCGGGTTAGGCTTGGTATGACGCTTAACCAGGTTCAGACCACCAATAACCAGACGGTTATTAGCGAGAACCTTAAGCACCTTACCGCGCTTACCTTTGTCTTTGCCGGCGATCACGATGATCTCGTCGTCACGACGAATCTTTTGCATGTCGGATCTCCTTACAGCACTTCTGGGGCGAGCGAGACGATCTTCATGAACTTCTCAGTACGAAGTTCACGGGTCACTGGCCCAAAGATACGGGTGCCGATCGGCTCTTGCTTGTTGTTCAGAAGAACAGCAGCGTTGCCATCAAAGCGGATAATGGAGCCATCAGCACGGCGTACGCCGTGACGAGTGCGGACTACAACAGCAGTCATCACTTGGCCTTTTTTCACTTTACCGCGAGGAATTGCTTCCTTGACGGTAACTTTGATGATGTCACCGATACCAGCGTAACGACGATGGGAGCCACCCAGCACCTTGATGCACATAACACGGCGAGCGCCGCTGTTATCGGCCACATCGAGCATGGATTGAGTCTGAATCATATAATTTCTCCGACCCCTAGTCCTTAGACTTCCACAGCGCGTTCGAGAACATCAACCAATGCCCAAGACTTGGTCTTGGCCAGCGGACGAGTTTCACGAATAGTGACTTTGTCGCCGATGTGGCACTGATTGGTTTCGTCGTGCGCGTGCAGCTTAGTCGAACGCTTAACGTATTTACCGTAGATCGGGTGCTTAACGCGACGCTCGATCAGAACGGTGATGGTTTTGTCCATCTTGTCGCTGACAACACGGCCAGTCAGCGTACGGACAGTTTTTTCGGCTTCAGCCATGATTACTTACCTGCCTGCTGGTTAAGCACAGTCTTCACGCGAGCGATGTCACGTTTAACTTGCGAGAGCAGATGAGACTGCCCCAACTGGCCAGTTGCTTTCTGCATACGCAGATTGAACTGGTCGCGCAGCAGGCCGAGCAGTTGCTCGTTCAGCTGCTGTGCGGATTTTTCACGAAGTTCATTCGCTTTCATCACATCACCGTCCGTTTAACAAAGGCGGTGGCGAGCGGCAGCTTTGCAGCAGCCAGGGCAAAAGCCTCACGCGCCAGCTCTTCAGTAACACCCTCGATTTCATACAGGACTTTGCCTGGCTGAATCTGGGCAACCCAGTACTCCACACTACCCTTACCTTTACCCATCCGAACTTCGAGTGGCTTTTTGGAAATAGGCTTGTCCGGGAATACACGGATCCAGATCTTGCCGCCACGTTTAACGTGACGGGTCAGAGCACGACGCGCTGACTCGATCTGACGAGCGGTGAGACGACCACGAGCTACAGACTTCAGCGCGAACTCGCCGAAGCTGACTTTGCTACCGCGCTGTGCCAGACCACGGTTGTGGCCTGTCATCTGCTTGCGGAACTTCGTACGCTTTGGTTGCAACATTTGGCGTACCCCTTACTTAGCAGCTTTTTTACGAGGCGCTGGTGCTTGTGGTTTCAGTTCTTCTTGGCGACCACCAATTACTTCGCCTTTGAAGATCCAAACCTTTACACCGATCACACCGTAAGTGGTGTGAGCTTCGTAGTTGGCATAGTCGATGTCGGCACGCAGGGTGTGCAGTGGCACACGACCTTCGCGATACCATTCAGTACGTGCGATTTCAGCACCGCCGAGACGACCGCTCACTTGGATTTTGATGCCTTTGGCACCAATGCGCATGGCGTTCTGAACAGCGCGCTTCATAGCGCGACGGAACATTACACGACGCTCCAGCTGCTGAGCTACGCTCTGCGCAACCAGCATACCGTCGAGCTCCGGCTTGCGGATCTCTTCGATATTGATGTGCACAGGCACACCCATTTGCTTGGTCAGGTCCTGACGCAGTTTCTCAACATCTTCACCTTTCTTCCCGATAACGATACCTGGACGAGCGGTGTGGATGGTGATACGTGCAGTCTGAGCCGGACGATGGATATCGATACGGCTTACGGACGCGCTTTTTAGTTTGTCTTGGAGATACTCGCGCACCTTCAGATCAGCGAACAAATAGTCCGCATAAGTCCGACCGTCTGCGTACCAGACGGAGGTGTGCTCCTTGACGATTCCCAGGCGAATGCCAATGGGATGTACTTTCTGACCCATCTCTTCGACTCCGTTACTTGTCAGCAACCTTGACAGTGATATGGCAAGACCGCTTGACGATGCGATCAGCACGGCCTTTGGCACGTGGCATGATTCGCTTCAGCGAACGCCCTTCGTTGACGAAAACGGTGCTGACTTTAAGGTCATCAACGTCTGCGCCTTCGTTATGCTCGGCGTTGGCTACGGCCGACTCCAGCACTTTTTTCATGATCTCGGCGGCTTTCTTACTGCTGAAAGCCAACAGGTTGAGCGCTTCGCCCACCTTCTTCCCGCGGATCTGGTCGGCGACCAAGCGGGCTTTCTGGGCGGAGATTCGAGCGCCCGACAACTTAGCGGCTACTTCCATCGTTCCTTACCCCTTAACGCTTGGCTTTCTTGTCTGCCACGTGCCCACGATATGTGCGGGTACCGGCAAACTCGCCCAGTTTGTGGCCGACCATGTCTTCGTTCACGAGAACTGGAACATGTTGACGACCGTTATGCACTGCAATGGTCAAACCGACCATTTGTGGCAGGATCATCGAACGACGCGACCAGGTCTTAACTGGTTTGCGATCGTTCTTTTCCGCCGCCACTTCGATCTTCTTCAGTAGGTGAAGATCAATAAAAGGACCTTTTTTCAGAGAACGTGGCACTGTCGTATCCCTCTATTTACTTGCGACGACGGACGATCATTTTGTCGGTACGCTTATTACCACGAGTCTTCGCGCCCTTAGTCGGGAAGCCCCATGGCGATACCGGATGACGACCACCAGAGGTACGACCTTCACCACCACCATGTGGGTGGTCAACCGGGTTCATGGCAACACCACGAACGGTTGGGCGAACGCCACGCCAGCGTTTGGCACCAGCTTTACCCAGCGAACGCAGGCTGTGCTCGGAGTTCGAGACTTCGCCCAAGGTCGCGCGGCATTCAGCCAGCACTTTACGCATCTCACCAGAACGCAGACGCAGGGTCACGTAGACACCTTCACGAGCGATCAGCTGAGCCGAAGCACCAGCGGAACGAGCGATTTGCGCGCCTTTACCTGGCTTCAATTCGATGCCGTGTACGGTGCTACCAACTGGAATGTTACGCAGTTGCAGAGCGTTGCCCGGCTTGATCGGCGCCAGAGCACCTGCGATCAGCTGGTCGCCAGCACTCACGCCTTTAGGGGCGATGATGTAGCGACGCTCGCCATCTGCGTACAGCAGCAGAGCGATGTGAGCAGTACGGTTTGGATCGTATTCAATACGCTCGACAGTGGCAGAGATGCCATCTTTGTCGTTGCGACGGAAATCGACCAGACGATAATGCTGCTTATGGCCACCACCGATGTGACGAGTGGTAATGCGACCATTGTTGTTACGACCACCAGTCTTCGATTTTTTCTCGAGCAGCGGTGCGTGAGGAGCGCCTTTATGCAGCTCCTGGTTGACCACCTTGACCACAAAACGGCGGCCAGGGGAAGTCGGTTTGCATTTAACGATTGCCATGATGCACCCCTTCCTTACTCAGCACTGCTGCTGAAATCGAGATCTTGGCCTGGCTGAAGGGAGATAACTGCCTTCTTCCAGTCATTACGCTTGCCCAGACCGCGAGCAGTGCGCTTGCTCTTACCCAGAACATTCAGGGTAGTAACACGCTCTACTTTCACGCTGAACAGGCTTTCGACGGCCTTCTTGATTTCCAGCTTGGTTGCGTCAGTTGCAACCTTGAAAACGAACTGGCCTTTCTTGTCAGCCAGAACCGTAGCCTTCTCGGAAACGTGCGGGCCAAGCAGAACTTTAAATACGCGTTCCTGGTTCATCCCAGCAGCTCCTCGAATTTCTTCACGGCCGACACGGTGATCAACACCTTGTCGTATGCGATCAGACTAACTGGATCGGAACCTTGCACGTCACGTACATCAACGTGTGGCAGGTTACGAGCAGCCAGGTACAGGTTCTGATCAACCACTTCAGACACGATCAAGACGTCAGTCAGGCCCATGCCGGTCAGTTTGTTCAGCAGATCTTTGGTCTTCGGTGCATCAACAGCGAAGTCCTGAACCACAACCAGACGATCAGTACGCACCAGCTCAGCAAGGATGGAACGCATTGCTGCGCGATACATCTTCTTGTTCAGCTTCTGGGTGTGATCCTGAGGACGAGCTGCGAAAGTGGTACCGCCGCCACGCCAGATTGGGCTACGGATAGTACCGGCACGAGCACGGCCAGTACCTTTCTGACGCCATGGGCGCTTACCGCCACCACGAACGTCGGAACGGGTCTTTTGCTGCTTGCTACCTTGACGGCCGCCGGCCATGTAGGCCACGACTGCTTGGTGAACCAGCGTCTCGTTGAATTCGCCGCCAAATGTCAGTTCGGAAACTTCGATCGCTTGAGCGTCATTTACATTTAATTGCATGTCAGCTTCCCCTTAACCGCGAGCCTTGGCTGCTGGACGTACAACCAAGTTGCCGCCAGTAGCGCCAGGAACAGCGCCCTTGACCAACAACAGATTGCGTTCAGCGTCCACGCGCACTACTTCGAGGGACTGCACGGTCACGCGCTCAGCGCCCATATGACCGGACATTTTTTTGCCCTTGAATACACGACCAGGAGTCTGGCACTGGCCGATAGAGCCTGGAACGCGGTGGGATACGGAGTTACCGTGGGTATTATCTTGCCCGCGGAAATTCCAACGCTTGATCGTACCCTGGAAGCCTTTACCTTTGGACTGACCGGTTACATCAACCAGTTGACCAGCAGCGAAGATTTCAGCGTTGATCAGATCGCCGGCCTGGTACTCGCCTTCTTCAAGACGGAATTCCATTACGGTACGACCAGCGGCAACGTTCGCTTTAGCGAAGTGGCCAGCTTGAGCAGCTGTAACACGCGAAGCACGACGCTCGCCTACAGTGACTTGCACTGCACGATAGCCATCGGTCTCTTCAGTTTTGAACTGGGTGACGCGATTCGGTTCGATCTCAATGACCGTGACCGGAATGGAGACACCTTCTTCGGTGAAAATACGGGTCATACCGCATTTACGACCGACTACACCAATAGTCATGTTGTAAACCTCATGAGTGTACGGGGCTTTCACCCGCTATGGCCGCCCATTTCAGAGCGTTACACGACTAAGACCGAGTCTTAGCCGAGGCTGATCTGCACTTCCACACCGGCCGCAAGATCAAGCTTCATAAGAGCATCAACGGTTTTATCCGTTGGCTGGACGATGTCCAGAACGCGCTTATGAGTACGGATCTCATACTGGTCGCGCGCGTCTTTGTTGACGTGCGGGGAGACCAGAACGGTGAACCGCTCTTTACGGGTAGGCAGTGGAATTGGACCACGCACTTGAGCACCAGTACGTTTCGCGGTTTCCACGATTTCCTGGGTGGATTGGTCGATCAGGCGATGGTCAAAAGCCTTCAACCTGATACGGATTTGCTGATTTTGCATTGGATTTCAGACTCCGGCTGCTATTCCCACCGAGCGCAATACGCCCGTTAAAAGGAGGCGCAATTCTATAGACGGGCTACTACAGTGTCAACCCAATAAAAAAGCCCCCGCTAGGCGGGGGCTTTTTCAAGTCATCACTTATTAAGCGATGATTTTGGCTACGACGCCAGCGCCGACGGTACGACCGCCTTCACGAATAGCGAAACGCAGACCATCTTCCATTGCGATGGTTTTGATCAGGGTGACAACCATTTTGATGTTGTCGCCTGGCATTACCATTTCAACGCCTTCCGGCAGTTCGCAGTTACCGGTCACGTCAGTGGTCCGGAAGTAGAACTGTGGACGGTAGCCTTTGAAGAACGGAGTGTGGCGACCGCCTTCTTCTTTGCTCAACACGTACACTTCGGCTTCGAAGGTAGTGTGCGGCTTAACCGAACCTGGCTTGACCAGAACCTGGCCACGCTCAACGTCGTCACGCTTGGTGCCGCGCAGCAGCACGCCGCAGTTCTCGCCAGCACGACCTTCGTCGAGCAGCTTACGGAACATTTCAACACCGGTGCAGGTGGTGACGGTAGTGTCACGCAGACCAACGATTTCCAGTGGATCCTGAACTTTGACGATACCGCGCTCGATACGGCCAGTTACAACAGTACCGCGACCGGAGATCGAGAATACGTCTTCGATTGGCATCAGGAACGGCTTGTCGATAACACGGACTGGATCTGGAATGTAGCTGTCCAGAGTCTCAACCAGTTTACGAACGGCAGTGGTGCCCATTTCGTTGTCGTCTTGGCCGTTCAGAGCCATCAGAGCCGAACCGATGATGATCGGAGTGTCGTCACCTGGGAAGTCGTAAGTGCTCAGCAGATCGCGCACTTCCATCTCAACCAGTTCCAGCAGCTCAGCGTCGTCAACCATGTCAGCCTTGTTCAGGAAGACAACGATGTACGGAACGCCAACCTGACGAGACAGCAGGATGTGCTCACGGGTTTGTGGCATCGGACCATCAGCGGCCGAGCAAACCAGGATCGCGCCGTCCATCTGAGCAGCACCGGTGATCATGTTCTTCACATAGTCAGCGTGACCTGGGCAGTCAACGTGAGCGTAGTGACGGATCAGCGAGTTGTATTCAACGTGCGCGGTGTTGATGGTGATACCACGAGCCTTCTCTTCTGGAGCGCTGTCGATTTTATCGAAAGCAACAACAGCCGAACCGAAAACTTCGGAGCAGACACGAGTCAGAGCAGCGGTCAGCGTGGTTTTACCGTGGTCGACGTGACCGATGGTGCCAACGTTGACGTGCGGGAGGGTACGGTCAAATTTTTCTTTAGCCACGACAATTAACTCCTAGCCTAAAGGGGCTGAATCAGCCTTGTTTTTTGGTTACGGTTTCGACGATGTGCGACGGAGCCGTATTGTATTTTTTGAATTCCATAGAGTAGCTTGCGCGACCTTGGGACATGGAGCGTACGTCGGTTGCGTAACCGAACATCTCACCCAGCGGAACTTCGGCGCGAATCACTTTGCCGGAGACCGTGTCTTCCATACCCAGGATCATGCCGCGACGACGGTTAAGGTCGCCCATCACGTCACCCATATAGTCTTCAGGCGTAACAACCTCTACCGCCATGATCGGCTCAAGCAACTCACCACCGCCCTTCTGGGCCAGTTGCTTGGTCGCCATGGAAGCAGCCACCTTAAACGCCATCTCGTTGGAGTCGACGTCGTGGTAGGAACCATCAAACACGGTAGCCTTCAGGCCGATCAGCGGATAGCCGGCTACAACGCCGTTCTTCATCTGCTCTTCGATACCCTTCTGGATAGCCGGGATGTATTCCTTAGGAACCACACCACCCACTACTTCGTTCAGGAATTGCAGACCTTCCTGACCTTCGTCAGCAGGAGCAAAACGAATCCAGCAGTGACCGAACTGGCCACGACCGCCGGACTGGCGAACGAACTTGCCTTCAATTTCGCAGCTCTTCGTGATGCGCTCACGGTACGAAACTTGAGGCTTACCGATGTTGGCTTCGACGTTGAACTCACGGCGCATCCGGTCAACCAGGATGTCCAGGTGCAACTCGCCCATGCCGGAGATGATCGTTTGACCAGTCTCTTCATCAGTCTTGACGCGGAAAGACGGGTCTTCCTGAGCAAGTTTGCCCAGAGCGATACCCATTTTTTCCTGGTCGTCCTTGGTCTTAGGCTCTACGGCAACCGAAATAACCGGCTCCGGGAAGTCCATGCGAACCAGGATGATTGGCTTGTCAGCGTTGCACAAAGTTTCGCCAGTGGTGACGTCCTTCATGCCGATCAAGGCCGCGATGTCACCAGCGCGTACTTCCTTGATTTCTTCACGGGCGTTTGCGTGCATTTGCACCATACGACCCACGCGCTCTTTCTTGCCTTTAACCGAGTTGATCACGCCGTCGCCGGAGGCCAACACGCCCGAGTAAACTCGAACGAAGGTCAAGGTACCCACGAATGGGTCGGTAGCGATCTTGAACGCCAGAGCCGAGAACGGCTCGCTGTCGTCTGCGTGACGCTCCATTTCCTTGGTCTCGTCATCCGGGTCAGTACCCTTGATGGCAGGAATGTCGGTAGGAGCCGGCAGGTAGTCGATAACGGCGTCGAGAACCAGGGGAACACCCTTGTTCTTGAAGGAAGAACCACAAACAGCCAGAACGATCTCACCAGCGATAGTACGCTGACGCAGAGCGGCCTTGATTTCCACGTTGGTGAGTTCTTCACCTTCGAGATACTTGTTCATCAGCTCTTCGCTGGCTTCGGCCGCAGCCTCAACCATGTTGCCGCGCCATTCGTCAGCCAGTTCCTGCAACTCAGCAGGGATTGGCTTGCGAACTGGAACCATGCCTTTGTCAGAGTCATTCCAGTAAACAGCTTCCATGGCGATCAGATCGATCTGACCCTGGAAGTTATCTTCGGAACCGATAGCCAACTGAATTGGCACCGGAGTGTGACCCAGACGCTGCTTGATCTGACCGATCACGCGCAGGAAGTTTGCACCAGCACGGTCCATCTTGTTTACATAAACAAGACGTGGAACGCCGTATTTGTTGGCTTGACGCCATACGGTTTCCGACTGAGGCTCAACACCCGAGGTACCGCAGAACACAACGACCGCGCCATCGAGTACACGCAGGGAACGCTCAACTTCAATAGTGAAGTCAACGTGGCCCGGGGTATCAATAACGTTGAAGCGGTATTGGTCCTTGTGCTGCTTCTCGGAACCCTGCCAGAAAGCGGTAATAGCAGCAGAAGTAATGGTAATACCACGCTCCTGCTCCTGCACCATCCAGTCTGTGGTCGCGGCGCCGTCATGCACCTCGCCCATTTTGTGACTTTTGCCAGTGTAAAAAAGGACGCGCTCGGTGGTGGTGGTTTTACCAGCATCCACGTGAGCAACGATACCAATGTTACGGTAGCGGTTAATCGGTGTAGTACGAGCCATAAAGCCCTCGCAAAATTAGTGACGCTAAAATTAGAAGCGGTAGTGCGAGAAAGCTTTGTTAGCTTCAGCCATACGGTGCACGTCTTCACGCTTCTTAACTGCAGCACCTTTACCTTCGGCAGCGTCCAACAGTTCGCCAGCCAAACGCAGAGCCATAGACTTCTCGCCGCGCTTGCGGGCGAAGTCTACCAACCAGCGCATTGCCAGGGCGTTACGACGGGACGGACGAACTTCAACCGGAACCTGGTAAGTAGCACCGCCTACACGGCGCGACTTTACTTCGACCAGCGGAGCGATGGCGTCGAGAGCTTTCTCGAAGATTTCCAGGGGGTCGCTGTTCTTGCGTTCTTTAACCTTCTCCAGCGCGCCATAAACGATACGCTCGGCAACGGCTTTCTTGCCGCTTTCCATTACGTGGTTCATGAACTTGGCCAGGATTTGGCTTCCGTATTTTGGATCGTCAAGCACTTCGCGCTTGGCTGCTACGCGTCTTCTTGGCATGGATAAGCCCTCAAACGGTCTTCAGGTTCGCTCGGAATCGGTGCCCTTTCGGGACGCCTCCGACCTTACTCTTATCGACTCAGAAAAATAGAAAATCAGTTTTTACAAAAAGCCGTTACTACTTAGGCTTCTTGGTACCGTACTTCGAGCGACCCTGGTTACGACCTTTAACGCCGGAAGTATCCAAAGAACCGCGTACGGTGTGGTAACGAACACCTGGCAAGTCTTTTACACGACCGCCGCGGATCAGTACCACGCTGTGCTCTTGCAGGTTGTGGCCTTCACCGCCGATGTACGAGGAAACCTCGAAACCGTTGGTCAGACGCACACGGCATACTTTACGCAGTGCCGAGTTAGGTTTTTTCGGCGTGGTGGTATACACACGGGTGCATACGCCACGACGTTGCGGGCAGTTCTGCAGCGCAGGCACGTCGGATTTCTCGACGATACGCTTACGCGGCTGACGTACCAGCTGGTTGATAGTTGCCATCTACTAGCTCCACTGTTGTCTTGCGACGCTATTGTCTTGCAAGAAAAGCAAAATGGCAGGAACGAATTCCCGCCAAATTTAGGGGTACAAGAGTCTAAAGAGGATCTTGCCCCCAGTCAAGGCAAGGCCCCGACCTCCCCGCTCATCCAACCTCGACAAATTGTCTCGATTCGATGAACGGAATGGCCAGGGCCTTACGCTCATTTACCGCAGAACTCAGTTACCGCTCGAGTTCAGCGCTTCGGTCAGTGCAGCTTCCACTTCACTGGCGCTTACGCGCAACGGTTTGTCAGCATCACGGCGGCGCTTGCGCTCGCTGTGATAAGCCAGACCGGTACCAGCCGGGATCAGACGACCCACGACCACGTTTTCTTTCAGGCCGCGCAAGTAATCGCGCTTGCCGGTTACCGCCGCCTCGGTCAGTACGCGAGTGGTTTCCTGGAAGGAAGCCGCCGAGATGAACGATTCGGTGGACAACGACGCCTTGGTGATACCCAACAGCACACGAGTGAACTTGGAAACGAATTTCTCGTCGCCAGCCAGACGCTCGTTCTCTACCAGTACGTGAGTCAATTCCATCTGGTCGCCCTTGATGAAACTGGAATCGCCGGATTCAGCGATTTCAACTTTACGCAACATCTGACGCAGGATGGTCTCGATGTGCTTGTCGTTGATCTTCACGCCTTGCAGACGATAAACGTCCTGGATCTCGTTCACGATGTACTTGGCCAGCGCACTCACACCCAGCAGACGCAGGATGTCGTGTGGATCGCTCGGGCCGTCGGAGATAACTTCGCCGCGATTTACCTGTTCGCCTTCGAAGACGTTCAGGTGACGCCACTTCGGAATCAGCTCTTCGTACGGATCGCTACCGTCGTTCGGGGTAATGACCAGACGGCGCTTGCCTTTGGTCTCTTTACCGAACGCGATGGTGCCGCTGACTTCAGCCAGAATCGAGGCTTCTTTCGGACGACGGGCTTCGAACAAGTCGGCAACACGCGGCAGACCACCGGTGATGTCACGGGTCTTCGAAGTCTCTTGCGGAATACGAGCGATAACATCACCGATCGCGATTTTCGCACCGTCCGCTACACCGACCAGAGCGTTAGCAGGCAGGAAGTACTGAGCAATTACGTCGGTACCCGGCAGCAAGAGATCCTTGCCGTTGTCATCAACCATCTTCACAGCAGGACGGATATCTTTACCGGCAGCTGGACGGTCTTTGGCGTCGAGTACTTCAATGTTGGTCATACCGGTCAATTCGTCAGTCTGACGCTTGATCGTGATGCCTTCTTCCATGCCCACGTAGGTCACGGTACCTTTCATTTCGGTAACGATTGGGTGAGTGTGCGGATCCCACTTGGCCACGATTGCGCCAGCGTCGACCTTGTCACCTTCTTTAACCGAAATCACAGCACCGTACGGCAGCTTGTAACGCTCGCGCTCACGACCGAAGTCATCAGCGATCGCCAGCTCACCGGAACGGGACACAGCAACCAGGCAACCATCCACTCGCTCAACATGCTTCAGGTTATGCAGACGGACGGTACCGCCATTCTTCACCTGAACGCTGTCGGCTGCGGAGGTCCGGCTTGCCGCACCACCGATGTGGAACGTACGCATGGTCAGCTGGGTACCCGGCTCACCGATGGACTGGGCAGCGATAACGCCGACCGCTTCACCGATGTTCACCTGGTGACCACGAGCCAAGTCACGGCCGTAGCACTTGGCACAAATGCCGTAGCGGGTTTCGCAGCTGATCGGCGAACGCACGATCACTTCGTCGATGCTGTTCAGCTCGATGAACTCGACCCACTTCTCGTCTACCAGCGTGCCGGCAGGAACGATGATTTCTTCGGTACCTGGCTTGAACACGTCACGGGCAATAACACGACCCAATACGCGCTCACCCAGCGGCTCAACAACGTCACCGCCTTCAATGTGCGGAGTCATTACCAAACCATGTTCGGTGCCGCAATCGATCTCGGTCACAACCAGATCCTGCGCCACGTCTACCAGACGACGAGTCAGGTAACCGGAGTTCGCAGTTTTCAACGCGGTATCCGCCAAACCTTTACGAGCACCGTGAGTGGAGATGAAGTACTGAAGTACGCTCAAACCTTCACGGAAGTTCGCAGTAATCGGCGTTTCAATGATGGAACCGTCCGGCTTGGCCATCAGGCCACGCATACCGGCGAGCTGACGGATCTGCGCAGCAGAACCCCGTGCGCCCGAGTCGGCCATCATGTACATCGAGTTGAAGGATTCCTGGTCGACTTCGACGCCATGACGGTCGATGACTTTCTCTTTCGAGAGGTTGGCCATCATCGCCTTGGAAACTTCGTCGTTCGCCTTGGACCAAAGGTCGATCACTTTGTTGTACTTCTCGCCCTGGGTTACCAGGCCGGAGGCGTACTGACTTTCGATCTCTTTCACTTCGTCGGTAGCAGCACCGATGATGCGGGCTTTTTCATCCGGGATAACGAAGTCGTTAACACCGATGGAAACGCCGGAAATGGTCGAATAGGCAAAACCGGTGTACATCAACTGGTCAGCGAAGATCACGGTCTCTTTCAAACCAACCACGCGGTAGCACTGGTTGATCAGCTTGGAGATCGCCTTTTTCTTCATCGGCTGGTTGACGACGTCGTACGACAGGCCAGGTGGAACAACCTGGAACAACAGCGCACGGCCGACAGTGGTGTCGACGATACGGGTGTTCTTGACGCTGCCACCATCACGATCGTTGACGGTTTCGTTGATCCGCACTTTGACCTTGGCGTGCAGTGCGGCTTCGCCGGCACGGAACACACGGTCAACTTCTTGCAGATCCGCGAACACACGACCTTCGCCCTTGGCGTTGATCGCTTCACGAGTCATGTAGTACAGACCCAATACAACGTCCTGCGACGGAACGATGATTGGCTCACCGTTGGCTGGCGACAGAATGTTGTTGGTCGACATCATCAACGCACGCGCTTCCAACTGGGCTTCCAGTGTCAGCGGTACGTGCACGGCCATTTGGTCGCCGTCGAAGTCGGCGTTGTACGCAGCACAGACCAGAGGGTGCAGCTGGATAGCCTTACCTTCGATCAGTACCGGTTCAAACGCCTGGATACCCAGACGGTGAAGGGTCGGTGCACGGTTGAGGAGAACCGGGTGTTCGCGAATCACTTCAGCGAGAACGTCCCAAACCTCTGGCAGCTCGCGCTCGACCATCTTCTTGGCAGCTTTGATGGTGGTAGCGAGACCACGCATTTCCAGCTTGCCGAAAATGAACGGCTTGAACAGCTCGAGAGCCATCTTCTTCGGCAGACCGCACTGGTGCAGACGCAGGGTCGGACCCACGGTAATTACCGAACGACCGGAGTAGTCAACACGCTTACCGAGCAAGTTCTGACGGAAACGACCCTGCTTACCCTTGATCATGTCAGCCAGGGATTTCAGAGGACGCTTGTTGGAACCAGTGATAGCGCGGCCACGACGACCGTTGTCGAGCAGTGCATCGACGGCTTCCTGCAACATACGCTTTTCGTTGCGCACGATGATGTCCGGAGCGGACAGATCGAGCAGACGCTTCAAACGGTTGTTACGGTTGATCACTCGACGATACAGATCGTTGAGGTCGGAAGTCGCGAAACGACCGCCATCCAGCGGGACCAGTGGACGCAGATCTGGCGGCAGAACCGGCAGAACGGTCAGCACCATCCATTCTGGAAGGTTGCCGGAACCCTGGAAGGCTTCCATCAACTTCAGACGCTTGGACAGCTTCTTGATTTTGGTTTCGGAGTTGGTTTGCGGAATTTCTTCACGCAGGCGGCCAATCTCGTGCTCCAGGTCGATAGCGTGCAGCAGCTCACGGACAGCTTCGGCACCCATGCGGGCATCGAAATCGTCGCCGAACTCTTCCAGCGCTTCGAAGTACTGCTCATCATTGAGCAGCTGACCTTTTTCAAGGGTGGTCATGCCTGGATCGATAACGACATAGCTCTCGAAGTAGAGAACGCGTTCGATATCACGCAGGGTCATGTCCATCAGCAAGCCGATACGCGACGGCAGCGACTTCAGGAACCAGATGTGGGCAACCGGGGAAGCCAGTTCAATGTGCGCCATGCGCTCACGACGAACTTTGGCCAGCGCGACTTCAACGCCGCACTTCTCGCAGATCACACCGCGGTGCTTCAAGCGCTTGTACTTACCGCACAGGCACTCGTAATCCTTTACCGGGCCAAAGATCTTGGCGCAGAACAGGCCGTCACGCTCAGGTTTGAACGTACGGTAGTTGATGGTTTCCGGCTTTTTAACTTCACCGAACGACCACGAACGGATCATCTCAGGCGATGCCAATCCAATACGGATGGCGTCGAACTCTTCGACTTGACCCTGGTTTTTCAGCAAATTCAGTAGGTCTTTCAAGGCCTTTCCTCCTGGCGGAGCAGAGAGCGGGCAATCCTGCCCCGCTCTCGATTCGCGTCACGTGTTATTCGGTTTCCAGATCGATATCGATGCCGAGGGAACGAATTTCCTTGATCAACACGTTGAAAGACTCGGGCATGCCCGGCTCCATACGGTGATCGCCATCCACGATGTTTTTGTACATCTTGGTACGGCCGTTCACATCGTCCGACTTCACTGTGAGCATTTCTTGCAGAGTGTAAGCAGCACCGTATGCTTCCAGTGCCCAGACCTCCATCTCCCCGAAACGCTGACCACCGAACTGCGCCTTACCACCCAGCGGCTGCTGGGTAACCAGGCTGTACGAACCGGTAGAACGAGCGTGCATCTTGTCGTCTACCAAGTGGTTCAGCTTCAGCATGTACATGTAGCCAACAGTAACCGGGCGCTCGAACTTGTTGCCGGTACGGCCGTCGGTCAGCTGCATCTGGCCGCTTTCTGGCAGGTCTGCCAGTTTCAGCATGGCCTTGATTTCGCTTTCCTTGGCGCCGTCGAACACTGGAGTGGCCATTGGAACGCCGCCACGCAGGTTCTTCGCCAGGTCCAGGATTTCCTGGTCGGAGAAGCTATCCAGATCTTCGTTACGACCGCCGATCTGGTTGTAGATCTCGTCGAGGAATTTACGAAGCTCAGCGACTTTGCGCTGCTCTTCGATCATCCGGTTGATCTTCTCGCCCAGACCTTTGGCCGCGAGGCCCAGGTGGGTTTCAAGGATCTGACCAACGTTCATACGCGAAGGTACGCCCAACGGGTTGAGGACGACGTCGACCGGGGTGCCATTGGCATCGTGCGGCATGTCTTCAACCGGCATGATCACGGAGACCACACCTTTGTTACCGTGACGACCGGCCATCTTGTCGCCCGGCTGGATGCGGCGACGGATTGCCAGGTAAACCTTGACGATTTTCAGCACGCCTGGAGCCAGGTCATCGCCCTGCTGCAGTTTGCGCTTCTTGTCTTCGAACTTGTCGTCCAGCAGACGGCGGCGATCAACGATGTAGGCCTGAGCCTTCTCGAGCTGCTCGTTCAGAGCATCTTCAGCCATGCGCAGTTTGAACCACTGACCATGCTCAAGACCGTCGAGAATTTCGTCGGTGATGTCCTGACCTTTCTTCAGACCAGCGCCGCCTTCGGCTTTGTGGCCGACCAGAGCGGAACGCAGACGTTCGAAAGTGGCGCCTTCAACGATACGGAACTCTTCGTTCAGATCCTTGCGGATCTCGTCGAGTTGAGTCTTCTCGATCGACAGTGCACGAGCATCACGCTCAACGCCGTCGCGGGTGAAGACCTGTACGTCGATGACAGTACCCTTGGTGCCGGTAGGCACGCGCAGGGAGGTGTCTTTAACGTCGCTGGCTTTTTCACCGAAGATGGCACGCAGCAGTTTTTCTTCCGGAGTCAGTTGGGTCTCGCCTTTCGGAGTGACCTTGCCTACCAGGATGTCGCCTGCGCCAACTTCAGCACCTACGTAAACGATACCGGCTTCGTCCAGCTTGTTCAGTGCAGCTTCACCCACGTTCGGGATGTCCGCAGTGATTTCCTCTGGCCCAAGCTTGGTGTCACGTGCCACACAGGTCAGTTCCTGAATGTGGATCGTGGTAAAGCGGTCTTCTTGAACAACTCGTTCCGACAGGCAGATGGAGTCTTCGAAGTTGTAACCGTTCCAGGCCATGAACGCGATGCGCATGTTCTGACCCAGCGCCAGCTCACCCATGTCGGTGGACGGGCCGTCAGCCATGATGTCGCTACGCTGAACCCGATCACCTTTACGCACCAGCGGACGCTGGTTGATGCAGGTGTTCTGGTTGGAGCGGGTGTATTTGGTCAGGTTGTAGATGTCGACACCAGCTTCACCGGTTTCAACTTCATCATCAGCAACACGAACCACGATACGGCTGGCGTCGACGGAATCGATAACGCCACCACGACGAGCCACGACGCAAACGCCGGAGTCACGAGCTACGTTACGCTCCATGCCAGTACCGACCAGCGGCTTGTCAGCGCGCAGGGTTGGTACAGCTTGACGCTGCATGTTCGAACCCATCAACGCACGGTTGGCGTCATCGTGCTCGAGGAACGGGATCAGCGACGCTGCAACCGAAACTACCTGCTTCGGCGAAACGTCCATCAAGGTGACGTCTTCCGGCGCCTTAACGGTGAACTCGTTCAAGTGACGAACAGCTACCAGCTCGTCGATCAGCATTTTCTTGTCGTTCATCGTCGCCGAAGCCTGAGCGATCACGTGATCAGCTTCTTCGATGGCGGACAGGAACACGATCTCGTCGGTGACCAGAGCGTCTTTCACCACACGGTACGGGCTTTCGAGGAAGCCGTACTGGTTGGTGCGCGCATAAGCGGCCAGGGAGTTGATCAGACCGATGTTCGGACCTTCCGGCGTTTCAATCGGGCATACACGACCGTAGTGAGTCGGGTGTACGTCACGCACTTCAAAGCCAGCACGCTCACGAGTCAAACCGCCAGGGCCGAGTGCAGAAACACGACGCTTGTGGGTGATCTCGGACAGCGGGTTGTTCTGGTCCATGAACTGGGAAAGCTGGCTGGAACCGAAGAACTCTTTCACCGCCGCAGCCACTGGCTTGGCGTTGATCAGGTCTTGCGGCATCAGGCCTTCGCTTTCAGCCATCGACAGACGCTCTTTGACCGCACGCTCAACACGTACCAGGCCAACGCGGAACTGGTTCTCGGCCATTTCGCCTACGCAGCGAACACGACGGTTACCCAGGTGGTCGATGTCATCGACGATGCCTTTACCGTTACGGATGTCGACCAGAGTCTTCAGCACCGCAACGATGTCTTCTTTGCACAACACGCCCGAACCTTCGATCTCGGTACGACCGATACGACGGTTGAACTTCATCCGGCCGACCGCAGACAGGTCATAGCGCTCAGGACTGAAGAACAGGTTGTTGAACAGAGTTTCGGCAGCGTCTTTGGTTGGCGGCTCGCCTGGACGCATCATGCGATAGATCTCGACCAGCGCTTCCAATTGGTTGCTGGTGGAGTCGATCTTCAGAGTGTCGGAGACGAACGGACCGCAGTCGATATCGTTGGTGTACAGAGTTTCGATGCGAACAACCTGGGACTTGGCGATTTTAGCCAGGATCTCGGTGTTCAGCTCGGTGTTGCACTCTGCCAGGATTTCGCCGGTTGCCGGATGCACGATGGCCTTGGCGGTAGTGCGACCCAGGACGTAGTCCAGAGGCACTTCCAGGGTCTTGAGACCGGCTTTTTCGATCTGGTTGATGTGGCGCGCAGTAATACGGCGACCAGCCTCAACGATGACCTTGCCCTTCTCGTCCTGAATATCAAGTACAGCGATTTCACCACGCAGACGCGAAGCAATCAGTTCCAGACTGAGGGTTTCGCCGCTCAGGTGGAAAACGTTGGTGGTGTAGAACGCGTCGAGCACTTCTTCAGTGGTATAGCCGAGCGCGCGCAGCAGTACCGATGCAGGCAGCTTGCGACGACGGTCGATACGCACGAAAACGCAGTCTTTCGGGTCGAACTCGAAGTCCAGCCACGAACCGCGGTAAGGAATGATACGCGCCGAGTACAACAGTTTGCCGGAGCTGTGCGTCTTGCCACGGTCGTGGTCGAAGAACACGCCCGGGGAACGGTGCAGCTGGGAAACGATTACACGCTCGGTACCGTTGATTACAAAGGTACCGTTCTCAGTCATCAGGGGGATTTCACCCATGTAGACTTCTTGCTCTTTGATGTCCTTGATCGCTTTGTTCGACGATTCTTTGTCGAAAATGATCAGGCGCACTTTTACCCGCAAAGGTACGGCGTAAGTTACACCGCGCAATACGCATTCTTTGACATCAAATGCCGGTTCGCCCAGGCGATAACCGACGTACTCCAGCGCAGCATTGCCGGAGTAGCTGATGATCGGGAAAACGGATTTGAAGGCCGCATGCAGGCCCACGTCGCGGAACTGATCTTTAGTCGCTCCCGCTTGCAAGAATTCACGATACGAATCCAGCTGGATGGCCAGGAGGTACGGCACATCCATGACGTCCGGCAACTTGCTAAAGTCCTTGCGGATACGTTTTTTCTCAGTATATGAGTAAGCCATCAGCGTTCCCCAGCTTGGTCACCTGCTTGTTTGGCCCCTCCCGACGGGAGCAGCCAGAAAATCGTGCAAACCCCATGGTTTGCGCCACCGCATCGGGTGGTTACAGCTCGTTATCAGCACCGACCCAGTCGGCTGCCAATAACGGAAAAAGGCCGGTGGCAAGAGCCACCAGCCATCAGCCTTTCGCTTAACGCTCGGGCTGGAGACGCAAAGTCGATGCTTACTTCAGCTCGACTTTAGCGCCTGCTTCTTCCAGAGTGGCTTTTGCTTTGTCAGCTGCGTCTTTCGAAACAGCTTCCAGAACAACGCCAGGAGCGCCGTCAACTACAGCCTTGGCTTCTTTCAGGCCCAGACCGGTCAGTTCACGTACTGCCTTGATCACGTTAACTTTCTTCTCGCCAGCTTCCAGCAGCATGACGTTGAATTCAGTTTGTTCTTCAACAACGGCAGCGACAGCAGCTGGACCAGCGGAAGCAGCGGCAGCGGAAACGCCGAACTTCTCTTCCATGGCCTTGATCAGCTCAACGATTTCCAGAACGGATTTTTCGCCGATTGCTTCGATGATTTGGTCGTTAGTCAGAGACATGACTATAAATTCCTGTATTGGGGTGACAGCCTACGCGGCCATCGAAATAAACAATAAACGCTGAAAGGAGTCGCTCAGCCTTAGGCTGCGGCAGCTTCTTTCTGGTCGCGAAGAGCCGCCAGAGTACGAGCCAATTTGCTGGTTGCGCCTTGAATCACGCTCATCAGCTGAGAAATTGCTTCGTCACGGGTCGGCAGGCTTGCCAGTACGTCGATCTGATTAGCTGCGAGGAACTTGCCCTCGAACGCAGCTGCCTTGATCTCGAACTTATCCTGACCTTTTGCGAACTCTTTGAAGATACGAGCAGCAGCGCCCGGATGATCTTTGGAGAATGCAATCAAGGTCGGGCCGGTGAACACGTCGTTGAGCACGTCATATTGAGTGCCAGCAACGGCGCGCTTGAGCAGAGTGTTACGTACAACACGTACGTAAACACCAGCTTCACGAGCCTCTTTACGGAGTCCGGTCATAGCGCCTACTGTTACGCCGCGGGCATCAGCCACGACAGCGGACAGAGCAACTTGGGCAGCCTTGTTGACTTCAGCGACGATGGCCTTCTTGTCTTCAAGTTTAATTGCCACGGGAAAAACTCCTGCTTGTTACCGTTTCATCCAACCGAGGCCAGATGTCGTTTTGGTGTCTGATTCGGTAAGGAACCGGGAGCACCATCTGCGTAGGCTTGAGGTTTAAGACTTGCGTCGCCTACGGTCTTGGATAGCCCCCGCCAGGCAGGGACCCCAATCTTTCAATTGGCGCAATCGCTTGCGCCAACCTGTGTCTTACGCGTCGAGCGAACCTTGGTCGATGACCAGGCCTGGACCCATGGTGGTGCTCAGGGTAACGCGCTTGACGTAAATACCTTTCGAGGAAGCTGGCTTGATACGCTTCAGATCAGCGATCAGGGCTTCAACGTTTTCCTTCAGCTTGACGGCGTCGAAACCGACTTTGCCAACGGAGGTGTGGATGATGCCGTTTTTGTCGGTGCGATAACGAACCTGACCAGCCTTGGCGTTTTTAACCGCGGTAGCTACGTCTGGCGTTACGGTGCCGACTTTAGGGTTAGGCATCAGGCCACGTGGGCCCAGGATCTGACCCAACTGACCAACAACGCGCATTGCATCCGGGGATGCGATAACTACGTCATAGTTCAGGTCGCCGCCTTTCATTTCGGCAGCCAGATCGTCCATACCTACACGGTCAGCGCCGGCAGCCAAAGCGGCCTCAGCAGCTGGCCCCTGGGTGAACACAGCAACGCGAACGGTCTTGCCAGTGCCGTGTGGCAGCACAGTAGCGCTACGAACGACCTGGTCGGATTTACGCGGGTCAACACCCAGGTTTACAGCAACGTCAAACGACTCGCTGAACTTGACGGTCGACAGCTCAGCCAGCAGAGCGGCAGCGTCTACAAAGTTGTAGGACTTGCCTGCTTCGATTTTGCCGGCGATAGCCTTTTGACGCTTGGTCAACTTAGCCATTACACACCCTCCACGTTAAGGCCCATGCTACGAGCAGAACCGGCGATAGTACGCACGGCCGCGTCCATATCAGCTGCAGTCAGATCCGCGTTTTTGGTTTTCGCGATTTCTTCCAGCTGAGCACGGGTAACGGTGCCAACCTTAACGGTGTTCGGACGAGCGGAACCGCTAGTCAGACCAGCAGCTTTCTTCAGCAGAACCGAAGCAGGTGTGGATTTGGTTTCGAAAGTGAAGCTACGGTCGCTATAGACAGTGATGATCACTGGAGTCGGCAGACCTGGCTCAATACCCTGAGTACGGGCGTTGAAAGCCTTGCAGAATTCCATGATGTTCACGCCGTGCTGACCCAGAGCAGGACCAACAGGTGGGCTTGGGTTAGCCTGAGCGGCCTTCACTTGCAGCTTGATGTAAGCGGTAATCTTCTTGGCCATGAGGCACTCCAATTACGGGTTCGAACGCCTCGAAAGGCTCCCCGGTTACTTGCGCGTTTATCCCAGTGACGACAAAACCCCACAGCCTAGGGCTGCGGGGTTGGGATGCTTGCTCAGCTAGACCTTTTCGACCTGGCTGAACTCTAGCTCTACCGGAGTAGAGCGACCGAAAATGAGCACTGCCACTTGGATCCGGCTCTTCTCGTAGTTAACTTCTTCGACCGTGCCAGTAAAGTCGGCAAACGGACCATCATTGACACGTACCGACTCGCCTGGCTCGAACAACGTCTTCGGCTTCGGCTTGTCACTACCATCAGCGACGCGACGCAGAATCGCTTCTGCCTCTTTATCTGTGATAGGTGCAGGCTTATCAGCTGTACCGCCGATAAAACCCATCACCCGAGGAGTATCCTTGACCAAGTGCCAAGTACCCTCATTCATGTCCATCTGAACCAGCACATAACCTGGAAAGAACTTGCGCTCGCTTTTGCGTTTCTGGCCATTACGCATTTCAACCACTTCTTCAGTGGGAACCAGAATTTCGCCGAAGCCATCTTCCATGCCAGCCAGCTTTACGCGCTCTACCAACGAGCGCATGACATGCTTCTCGTAACCGGAGTAAGCATGCACAACGTACCAACGCTTAGCCACGGGACACCCTTAGCCGACAATCAAGGAAACAAGCCAACCGAGCAGGGAATCTAGCCCCCACAACAGCAACGCCATAACCAGAACAACAGCCACAACGATCAACGTGGTCTGCGTGGTTTCTTGGCGAGTTGGCCATACGACTTTACGAATCTCGGTGCGAGCCTCCTTAACCAGTACAAAGAAAGACTTGCCCTTGACTGTCTGCAGGCCTACAAAGGCAGCTACAGCAGCAATGACGAGCAAAGCTAGTACGCGGTACAGGATCGGCGAAGCAGAGTAATACTGATTGCCAACAACGCCAACAACCACCAAAGCAACTACTACTAGCCACTTGAGCAGATCGAAGCGAGAGCCTTGAGCTTCAGCTTTAGGAGTCATCTATGAAGATCCTGTGAAAAGAAAGCCAGACACACCAAGTGAATCTGGCAGGTCAGGAGGGAATCGAACCCCCAACCTACGGTTTTGGAGACCGTCGCTCTGCCAATTGAGCTACTGACCTAAAACAAAATCAGGCCGACCATTATGCCGGCCCGAAAAAGACATTACAACAATTTACTCGATGACTTTAGCTACGACACCAGCACCGACGGTACGACCGCCTTCACGGATAGCGAAACGAAGCCCATCTTCCATCGCAATGGTTTTGATCAGGGTAACGGTCATCTGAACGTTATCACCCGGCATCACCATTTCAACGCCTTCTGGCAATTCGCAGTTACCAGTCACATCCGTGGTACGGAAGTAGAACTGAGGACGGTAACCCTTGAAGAACGGTGTATGACGACCGCCTTCTTCCTTACTCAGAACGTAAACTTCTGCAGTGAACTTGGTATGCGGCTTGACAGTGCCCGGCTTGACCAGAACCTGGCCACGCTCAACATCATCACGCTTGGTACCACGCAGCAACACGCCGCAGTTCTCGCCAGCACGACCTTCATCGAGCAGCTTGCGGAACATCTCAACACCAGTGCAAGTAGTTTTGACAGTGTCACGAAGACCAACAATCTCTACTTCTTCCTGAATGCGGACAATGCCACGCTCAACACGACCGGTCACAACAGTACCGCGACCAGAGATCGAAAAAACATCCTCGATCGGCATCAGGAACGGCTTATCAATAGCACGCTCAGGCTGCGGAATGTAGCTATCCAGAGTCTCGACCAACTTCTTGACGGCAGTAGTACCCATCTCGTTGTCGTCTTGACCATTCAACGCCATCAGCGCCGAACCAACGATGATCGGAGTGTCATCACCTGGGAAATCGTAAGTGCTCAGCAGGTCGCGCACTTCCATCTCAACCAACTCGAGCAGCTCCGCATCATCAACCATGTCAGCCTTATTCAGGAAGACAACGATGTACGGAACGCCAACCTGGCGGGACAGAAGGATGTGCTCACGGGTTTGCGGCATCGGACCATCAGCGGCCGAGCAAACCAGAATCGCGCCATCCATCTGAGCAGCACCGGTAATCATGTTTTTTACGTAGTCAGCGTGACCTGGACAGTCAACGTGTGCGTAGTGACGCACAGCCGAATCGTACTCAACGTGAGCGGTGTTGATGGTAATACCACGAGCTTTTTCTTCAGGGGCGCTATCGATCTTGTCGAAGTCAACCTTTGCCGAGCCGAAAACTTCGGAGCAGACACGGGTCAAAGCAGCAGTCAGAGTGGTTTTACCGTGATCGACGTGACCAATGGTACCAACGTTGACGTGAGGCTTATTACGTTCGAACTTTTCCTTAGCCATCAAAATCACCCCTAGGAGAAGAATTGAGCAGGTCAAACAAGCCATTAAAACAAAGGCAGATATTTTCATATCTGCCTTGTTATATGGAGCTCTTGAGCGGATTTGAACCGCTGACCTCACCCTTACCAAGGGTGTGCTCTACCAACTGAGCTACAAGAGCGTAACGCTATGCAGGATCTGCAAACTTGGAGCGGGTAGCGGGAATCGAACCCGCATCATCAGCTTGGAAGGCTGAGGTTCTACCACTAAACTATACCCGCGGAGCTTGCAGCTCTCGCTAAAAATGGTGGAGGGGGAAGGATTCGAACCTTCGAAGTCGTAGACGTCAGATTTACAGTCTGATCCCTTTGGCCGCTCGGGAACCCCTCCTAAGCGAGCCGGCATTCTATATCATGCCAGCCTTCTGTCAAGCATTTTCTCATTAAAAACCTGAGGTTAGCTGCGTTGACGTCACTTTGCGATGTTAACCAGTAAAGGTCTTCACTGCGAAGCGGGCGCCATTCTATGCAAACTATTCGGCGGGTGCAACCCCCTCACACGGCATTATTTTATGTTTTAACTCATTGAATTCTCTAGAAAGGTTCTTCAACTGCGAGTCATCCAGCCAACGTCGGCTTTCTGGTGCCACACGCACCCAATAACCATCAGACCCAGCTGGAGCCCTCAGCAAGGATTCAAACTTGATTTCCATGCCACTCAATCGTCGCTCAACCGCCTGCGCCGCTTCCTGACGAGCAAAACCGCCCAGATAGAGACAGCCATCGTCTGCCGGGGCAGACTTTCCTTTATCCCGAGCCGCGTCAGTTGTCTCGCTCAACAAGCGAATATCCTGCTGCGACCCCCGATATAAACTCAAAGGGGTTACATCCTTCGCACGCAAAGGAGCCTCTTGTTGGTGCCAGACGTAATAGAACACATTCAGAACAAGCAGCAGAAGAAACAACCAACGCATAAAAACCTCACGACAAGGGACACGCCATAGCCAAACCTACAAACACAAGATCAGGAACCACCCGGGCCTGAGGCACGATGCCGGAAACCAGGCCTGCATCTCCTCCAGTGAGAAAAACAGAATAATCGCTCCCCCAATAGCTACGCGCCAACTCTAGCTGCGTCAGGACAAAGCCCCTCAGCATCAACGAGCATCCCCGCTCGACCGCTTCGACAGTTGTCCGACCAGGAACGAGACTTTCCAAAGCGCGCTCAGCTGCCAGATCGTCATATCGAATTCTGCGCGTGTGGGTACGCAACTGGTTTCGCATCAGAGGCATTCCTGGGCATATAAAACCTCCAAGGTGCTCTCCATCCCTAGAGATGAAGTCCGCAGTAACAGCCGTGCCAAAATCAAGCACAAGGCACGCACCGGAAGCCAACTGGAACCCCCCAAGCATCGCCAGCCAACGGTCGAGCCCTAACCGATCGAACTCCTCATAACCATTACGAACGCCGGCCATTTCGCGGGATGGCGCAGCACACATCACCGACACACCAAAAGCCTCTGTCAGCCGAGAAATCAGCGCACTGGTTTCTTCGGTAGTCCTCACACTAACCAACCGGCAAAACTTGAGAGCGAGCCCCTCAAGTGCTTTCAATCCCTCCAACAAAGCGAGATCAGAATCAACAACACCCTCGCCAACCACCCGCCGAACATCCGCGTCGAGCACACGCCATTTGATAAAACTGTTTCCGCAGTCGAGCTCAAGAATCATCACGCAACCTCAGACTGAGCTCACCACCACTAAAGACCTTTTCCACACCACCCACCCTCAAGCGCAGAGCACCTTGACCATCAATACCCAGCACTTCGCCATCTATATGGTTAACACCCGCAATCAATGACACGGCTCGTCCTTGCCAGAGATGATTTTGCTCCCACTCTGCCTGGATAGCTGAAAATCCGTCGAGTTGATGACGAGACAGATATGTCTGGAGCATCGCGCCCAACTTCCCGACCAGGTGATTCCGATCAAACACCTTGCCCGACTCTAGCCGCATCGACGTCCACTGCTGATCTACCTCATCGGTAATTTGCATGTTCACATTAATTCCCACACCTAACACAACGTGGCACACATCAGCAGGATCTCCCACCAGCTCGAGCAATATCCCGGCAATCTTCTTCTGACCAACCAAAACATCGTTGGGCCACTTCAAGCCAGCGCCCGAAATACCGAGCTCACGCAAGGCCTGCATGACGGCGAGTCCAACAACTAGACTCAAGCCTTCCAGCTGACGCATTCCACCTTCAATACGCAGCACGAGGCTGTAATAGATATTTTCCGCAAATGGACTTGCCCATTTACGTCCACGCCGCCCACGACCAGCAGTTTGCCGCTCAGCAAGCACCAGAAAGGGCGCCGTCTGGCCCCGCTCGATAGCGCGCAAAGCCTCGGCATTAGTGGAGTCAATTGAATCGAAAACAAGGATGGGCCACTCGCAAGAAGGCGCCTGCTCTTTTATCTCGACAGGATCAAGCAGCGTCAATGGCGCAGCCAGTTGATAGCCGCGCCCCCGCACTTTATGAATGGATAATCCCAGCTCAGCCTCTAGATGCTGAAGCTGCTTCCAAACGGCACTACGACTGACACCCAAGGCGGCACCCAAGGCCTGACCCGAATGGAATCGACCATCTTTAAGAAGCTTTAACAATGTCAGCATGCAAGTCTCGCCTCACAATGAGGTCCGCATGATAGCCATGCTCCGCGCCATTGCATAGAAACCCTACTGAGCAGTTTTCTGCGGACAAAACAAAACCCCTACCTGCATACGCAGATAGGGGTTTCGGAATTTAATCTTGACGATGACCTACTCTCACATGGGGAAACCCCACACTACCATCGGCGATGCATCGTTTCACTGCTGAGTTCGGGATGGGATCAGGTGGTTCCAATGCTCTATGGTCGTCAAGAAATTCGGTAGCCAGGTCGTGGGCCTTTTCAGGTTCACGCTCCAGCGAATGGGTATGTGATAGCCAGGTGTTTTGTGAGTATCTCGAACTTTCGGTTCGTTTCGTCTTCACACACCGCAATCTGGTGCCCTTTGCCTTTCAGCTCGAAGCATGCAAATTGCTTGGGTGTTATATGGTCAAGCCTCACGGGCAATTAGTATTGGTTAGCTCAACGC
Organism: Pseudomonas frederiksbergensis; assembly: GCF_900105495.1. Lineage (NCBI taxonomy): Bacteria > Pseudomonadati > Pseudomonadota > Gammaproteobacteria > Pseudomonadales > Pseudomonadaceae > Pseudomonas > Pseudomonas frederiksbergensis. The sequence goes on from NZ_FNTF01000002.1 coordinate 341,992, forward strand.
CTCACAGCGCTTACACACCCAACCTATCAACGTCGTAGTCTTCGACGGCCCTTCAGGGGACTCAAGGTCCCAGTGAGATCTCATCTTGAGGCTAGTTTCCCGCTTAGATGCTTTCAGCGGTTATCTATTCCGAACATAGCTACCCGGCAATGCCACTGGCGTGACAACCGGAACACCAGAGGTTCGTCCACTCCGGTCCTCTCGTACTAGGAGCAGCCCCTCTCAAATCTCAAACGTCCACGGCAGATAGGGACCGAACTGTCTCACGACGTTCTAAACCCAGCTCGCGTACCACTTTAAATGGCGAACAGCCATACCCTTGGGACCGGCTTCAGCCCCAGGATGTGATGAGCCGACATCGAGGTGCCAAACACCGCCGTCGATATGAACTCTTGGGCGGTATCAGCCTGTTATCCCCGGAGTACCTTTTATCCGTTGAGCGATGGCCCTTCCATACAGAACCACCGGATCACTAAGACCTACTTTCGTACCTGCTCGACGTGTCTGTC